>JBEEKA010000068.1:0-28477 GCA_041168985.1 Pseudomonadota bacterium
CCGTTCATCTCGTTCTTCCACTTCACGTCGTCGAAGATGAAGAATTCGTTTTCTGGTCCGAAGCGGGCCGAGTCGGCGATGCCGGTCGACTTGAGATAGGCCTCGGCGCGGCGAGCCAGCGAACGCGGGTCGCGCTCGTAGCCCTGCATCGTGGCGGGCTCGATGATGTCGCAGCGCAGGTTGAGGGTCGTCTCTTCGAAGAAGGGATCGAGGACGGCCGTCGAAGCGTCCGGCATGAGGATCATGTCGGACTCGTTGATGCCCTTCCAGCCGGCGATCGACGAACCGTCGAACATCTTGCCGTCCGTGAAGAGGCCTTCATTGACCGTACGAGCCGGCACCGAAACGTGGTGCTCCTTGCCGCGGGTATCGCAGAACCGGAAGTCGACGTACTTGACCTCCTTCTCCTTGATGAGTTTCAGAACGTCGGTCGATGTCGTCATAGCTCCTCCGGTGGGATTATTTGGTCGCGTCCGCGGGCACCAAAAGAATGCACAGCCCGTGCCAGCACTAGCGCCCCATGAAATCAATGTTTTACGCAGCCGCCGACCCAAAATGGGCCCGCGATTGCACCTTTTAGGCGCATCGTTTGGCGATTTGCACTGTTATCGTGCGAACCGCCCGGCGCGGCGCCAGTGCACGGGACTGTAGCCCCGCGCCCGCCTCTCGGCGAACCGCTATACTGCCCGGTTTTCCGACTGCCTACACATTTCGAACCCAAGTCTTTATGGCGACTCAAAAAATCGGCCAGCGGCCGGCCACATTCCAGGACCTGATTCTGGCGCTGCAGCGCTACTGGGCAGCCCAGGGCTGTGTGATCCTGCAGCCCTACGACCTTGAAGTCGGTGCCGGCACCTTCCACACCGCGACATTCCTGCGTTCGATCGGCCCGGAACCCTGGAGCGCTGCCTACGTGCAGCCTTCGCGTCGTCCGACGGACGGCCGTTACGGCGACAACCCGTTCCGGCTGCAGCACTACTACCAGTTCCAGGTCGTCATCAAGCCATCGCCGCTGGACTTCCTCGACCTGTATGTCGGGAGCCTGCGCCACATCGGCTTCGATCCGGAGACGCATGACCTGCGCTTCGTCGAGGACAACTGGGAATCGCCGACGCTCGGCGCGTGGGGCCTCGGCTGGGAGGTCTGGCTCAACGGCATGGAGGTCACGCAGTTCACGTACTTCCAGCAGGTCGGCGGACTCGACTGCCGTCCCGTGACGGGCGAGATCACCTATGGCCTCGAACGCCTCGCGATGTACCTGCAGGGCGTTGAAAGCGTGTTCGACCTCGTGTGGGCCGACGGGCCGCGCGGACGCATCACCTACCGCGACGTGTTTCACCAGAATGAAGTCGAGCAGTCGACCTACAACTTCGAGCACGCGGACGTGGCGGTCCTGTTCCGCCACTTCGACGAGCACGAGAAGGCCTGCAACGACCTGCTCGCCGCGAAGCTCGCGCTGCCCGCTTATGAACAGGTGCTCAAGGCGTCGCACACCTTCAACCTGCTCGATGCGCGCAAGGCGATCTCCGTCACGGAGCGGCAGCGCTACATCCTGCGCGTGCGGACGCTCGCGCGAGCCGTCGCGCAGAGTTACTACGCCAGCCGCGAGGCGCTGGGTTTCCCCATGGTGAAGACCGTCGCGGCGAAGGAGCCCGCATGAGCCGCCGCGAGCCGTTCCTCGTCGAACTCCACACGGAAGAACTGCCGCCCAAGGCGCTTGCGACGCTCGAGGCTGCGTTCAGGGATGGAATCGTCGCGAGGCTCGATGCCGCCGGCCTGGCCTATGGCAAGGTCGAATCCTTCGCGACCCCGCGACGCCTGGCCGTCCTCGTTTCGAAGCTCGCCGAACGCGCACCTGACCAGAAAGTGCAGCGACGCGGTCCCCCGGTCGCCGCCGCCTTCGATGCCGCCGGCCAGCCGACGCGCGCCGCGCAGGCGTTCGTTCAGAGCTGCGGCGTGCCGCTCGAGCAGATCGGCCGCGAGAGCGACGCGAAGGGCAGCGAATACCTCAGCTTCACCGGCGTGAAGGCCGGTGCGGCCGTGCAGGACCTCCTGCCCGGTTTCGTCAGCGAATCCCTTGATGCCCTGCCCATCCCGAAGCGCATGCGCTGGGGCGCGGGCGAGGCTCAGTTCGTGCGCCCTGTGCACGGCCTTGTGCTGATGTATGGCACCGATGTCATTCCGGCGAAGATCCTGGACGCCGTGTCGGGCAACCACACGCGCGGCCACCGATTCATGTCGACGAAGCCGGTGGCGATCGTTTCGCCGTCGCGCTATGCCGCGACGCTCGAAAAGCGCGGCAAGGTGATTGCCGGTTTCGCCGCACGCCGCGACCGCGTACGTGCCGGCGTCGAGCAGGCCGCCGCCGAAGCCGGCGGTCGTGCGCTGATCTCCGATGCGCTGCTGGATGAAGTGACCGCACTGGTGGAATGGCCCGTGCCGGTGGCCGGCCGGTTCGAGGAACGCTTCCTCGAACTGCCGCGCGAGGTCCTGATCTCCACGCTGCAGGACCACCAGCGCTACTTCCCCGTCGAGGATGGGGAAGGACGGCTGATGCCCTGGTTCATCACGCTGTCGAACATCGAGAGCAAGGACCCGGCCGTCGTGCGCGCCGGCAACGAACGCGTGGTGCGTCCGCGCCTGTCCGACGCGGCGTTCTTCTACGCACAGGACCGCAGGACGCCGCTCGCGTCCCGCGCCGCTGCGCTCGATACCGTGACCTTCCAGGCACAGCTTGGCTCGATCGGCGACAAGGTCCGTCGCGTTACCGCCCTCGCCCGCGGCATCGCGGCGCGCATCGGCGGCGACGAACAGCTTGCCGCACGCGCCGCGGAACTCGCCAAGTGCGACCTCGTCACGAACATGGTCGGCGAGTTCCCTGAACTGCAGGGCATCATGGGCCGGTACTACGCGACGGCCGATGGCGAGGCGGCGGAAGTCGCCCAGGCCGTGGCCGAACATTACCAGCCGCGTGGCGCAGGCGATGCGGTGCCGGCGACGCTGTGCGGCCTTGCCGTCTCGATCGCCGACAAGCTCGACACGCTGACCGGCATCTTCGCGATCGGCCAGAAGCCCTCGGGCACGAAGGATCCTTTCGCGCTGCGCCGTGCGGCCATCGGCATCGGCCGCATGATCTACGAGCGTCGGCTGGCGCTGGACCTCGTGGATCTCATCCACGATTCGCTGAAGCTGCACGCGGTGTTCGAAGCGCCGGTCGCTGCCGGCGGCAAGCAGCTGGCGTCACGCGAAGCGGTCGCCTGGCAGGTGTACGACTACCTGATGGAACGCCAGCGCAACGCCTGGCTCGAGCCACCGGATGGCGGCCCGACGATCCCGGGCCTGACGCCGGAAGCCTGCGATGCCGTGATCGCCGTGCGACCGCGCTCGCCGCTCGACTTCGATGCGCGCCTGCGTGCGCTGCTGGGCTTCCTGCAGTTGCCGGAAGCGGCCAGCCTGACCGCGGCGAACAAGCGCATCGCGAACCTGCTGAAGAAGTCGGCCGGCGACGAGGCCTCGAGCACGTCGATCATCGCAGCACGGCTCACCGATGGGGCGGAACGCAACCTGTACGACGCCGTCGTGGCTGCCGAACACTCGGTTCCCGGCCATGTCGCCGTCGGCGCCTACGCCGAAGCACTGTCGGAACTGGCCCGTCTCCGCGGTGCCGTCGACGCGTTCTTCGATGGGGTGATGGTGATGGACCCGGATCCGGCACTGCGGGCGAACCGGCTGGCACTGCTCGTTACGCTGCGCGGCCTGTTCACCGGCATCGCCGACCTGTCCCGCCTGCCGGGTTAGTGCTAGCGTCCCGGTGAAAGCGGACCCCAGAGGTCCGCATCATCGGGGGACGGCATGATTCATGGCGCAACGGTGAATGTCTGGGCGCTGCTCGTCGCGGCGCTCTGCGGGTTCGTCATTGGCGGGCTGTGGTATGGCCCGCTGTTCCAGAAGCGCTGGATGGCGGCCTCCGGCATGAGTTTCGAGAAGGGCCGGCAGCAGAACATCCCGCTGGTCTTCGGGCTCACCTACCTGCTGAACGTCGCCATCGCCTTCGGCATTGCGATCCTGGCGGGTGATGTACACGGCGCCCTGTGGACGGCGCACGCGGGATTCTTCGCGAGCCTCATCTTCATCGCACCCGCGCTTGGCGTGATCTATCTCTTCGAGAGCCGCCCGCTGTCGCTGTGGCTCATCAACACCGGCTACCAGGTCGTGAACGCGACCGTCATGGGCGCGGTGCTCGGGGCCTGGCCGCACTGACGCGGCACCGGCCCCGGAAAGCGGGGTCGAGGGCGGTCAGCCCTCTCCCCACACTTCGCGCGCCACGTCGATGACGAGGCGGAGCTTGGCTTCCTGCTGGGCGACGCTGACGTCGTTGCCCTGCTCGGTGCTGGCAAAGCCGCACTGCGGAGACAGCGCGAGCTGCTCGAGCGGGCAGTATTTTGCGGCCTCGTCGATCCGACGCTTGATGTCATCCTTGCTCTCGAGCTCGCCGAGCTTCGTCGTCACCAGTCCGAGCACGACGGTCTTGCCCTTCGGCACATGGCGCAGCGGCTGGAAGTCTCCCGAGCGTGCATCGTCGTACTCGAGGAAGAAGGCATCGACGTCGAGTTCGTTGAACAGCACTTCGGCAACGGGCTCGTAGCCACCCTCGGCCGCCCAGGAGCTGCGGTAGTTCCCGCGGCAGAGGTGGATCGCCGTGGCCATGTTATCCGGCCGTGTGGCCAGTGCATCGTTGATGAGCTTCGCGTACTGGCGGGGCAGCGAATCCGGGTCCTCACCGCGGGCACGGGCACGCTCGCGCTGGGCGGTGTCGCAGAGGTAGGCCAGGTTCGTGTCGTCGAACTGGAGGTAACGCAGTCCGGCCGTGGCCAGCCGTGACACCTCTTCCTGGTAGACGGCCACGACATCCGCGAAGAACTGTGACATGTCGGGATAGATCTCCCGGCTGATGCCCTCGCGGCCACCGCGGAAATGCAGCATCGTCGGGCTGGGGATCGTGATGCGCGGCGTGCGCGTCGTCAGCGACTTCAGGTGCTGGTAGTTCGCGACTTCGATCGGGTGCGCGTGCTTCACGCGGCCCGTGATCGCCATGACCGGCGGCGCGAAATCGACATCGCCCGTGGCCTTGTGGAATTTCGTGGGCAGCCCACCCTTTTCATCGACGCCGTCGAGCTGCAGCAGGAAATCCGTGTGGAAGTGACGGCGACGCAGTTCGCCGTCGGTGATGGAAAGCAGGCCCACGCGCTCCTGGAAGGCGACGACTTCGGCGATCGCACGGTCCTCGACGGCGCGCAGCGCGGCGGCATCGATCTCCTGGCGACGGAACTGGCCGCGGGCTTCAAGCAGCCAGGCGGGACGGAGGAAGCTGCCGACGTGTTCGGCGCGGAAGGGGGGAGCGTGGCGACGGGTGGTCAAGATCCGGTTCTCGAATGCGCCGACACGGTGCCGGCACCCCCATTCTACCGACCCGATCTTTACGGTTGATGAATCAAGCCATCCAAGCCGGCCATGTGGCACCCAGGGCTGCTGCGACAGCCAGTTGTCGATTTCAATGGTGGAAATCACTCACGGCGTTGCGCACGTCCACCTTGCGCAGCAGGAGCACCAGCGTGGCCAGTCCGGCCAGTGCCAGCGGCAGCAAGGGCACGTAGAACATCTGCTGCAGCGGCACGCCGAGGCCGATCACGTAGCCGCCGACCAGCGGGCCGGCGATCGATCCCACCCGCCCGAAGCCCAGCGCCGCGCCGACGCCCGTCGTGCGGATGCGGGACGGATAGATGAGGCCGGCCGATGCATTCAGTGCACCTTGGCAGCCGATGACGCCGAAACCGGCGCCACAGACCGCCAGCGTGAGCAGCGTCGGGGACGAAAAGCCCTGCGTCGCGATCGTCAGCAGGCTCGCGATGCCGACGCCCAACAGCACCAGGACCCATCGGAGCCCGAGTCGACCCAGCAGCAGCGCCGTGCAGACCGCCGCGATGGCACCGGCCCAGTGGAAGAAGCTGTTGGTCAGAGAGAACTGGACCGGCGTCAGATTTCCCATCTTGAGCACGGTGCTGATCCAGCTGTTGAGGAAGTGCATGGACAGCAGGACGCCCGCGAACATCACCCACAGCAGAGGGGTTGTCACGCGCAGCTGCGGGCCGAAGAGTTCGCCGAAGCCGCCGCGACCCTCGTTGCCTTTTTCATTCAGGACGTAGCGCGTTTCCGCGTCCAGTTCGAGGCTGGGGTCCATGCGCCTCAGGCGCGCGGCGATGTGTCCGCGATCCTCGGGACGTGCGCGGTTCACCAGGAACAGCAGGGACTCGGGCAACAGGAACGTCAGCAGTACGACGACGACCAGCGGCACGATCGCACCGGCGATGAACACGGACTGCCAGCCATGCGTCGGCGCGAGCTGGGCGGCCACGACGCCCGGCAACCCGCTGCCGAGGGACATCCCCAGGATCACGATGCTGGTCAGCGTGGCACGGCGACGGCGCGGCGTGAGTTCGGCCGCGAGCGCGATGACGTTCGGCAGGACGCCGCCAAGACCCAGGCCCGTGATGAAACGCGTGGCGCCAAGCGCAAACACCGAGTGTGTGGCGAGTGCACACACGGTGGCCGCCGAGTACAACAGCGTGCCTGCGATGATGAGCTTCTTGCGGCCGATGCGGTCGCCGATCCCGCCGAGGAAGATCGCGCCGATCATCATGCCGATGAGGTTCGCGGACTGCACCGGCCCGACGAGCGCCTTGGGTGCGAGGCCCCAGTCGTCCGCCAGCCAGGGCGCCACCACACCCACGATCTGCAGGTCGAAGCCGTCGCAGACCAGCGCCAGCAGCAGCAGGATGATCATGACCCAGCCCCGCAATCCAAGCGATTGCCGGTCGATCACGTCGTCGACTCGTACTTCCTTCATCGCCATGCTGCCCCCTTGTCGGCGCGCCGGTTACATCGTGTAGTCGGACTGGGTCTTCGTGTATTCGATGTACCAGTCGAGGGCGGCCGGATTGGCCATCGAGTCGCGGTTCGCCGCCCTGGTCGGCGATACGCCCGCCAGGATGCGCCGCACCGGCACTTCCATGCGCTTGCCGCTGATCGTGTACGGAATCGCCGGCACCTGGTAGATCTTGTCCGGCACATGGCGCGGCGAGCAGTCGCTGCGCAGGCGCGCATTGATCGCCTTCACGAGTTCCTCGTCGAGCGTGAGACCTTCGCGCAGCTTCACGAACATCGGCATGAAGAACTTGCCGCCCGGCAGGTCGAGGTTGACGATCAGGCCGTCCTCGACGCCGGGCACCAGCACGATCGTGCGGTAGATCTCGGATGTCCCGATGCGGATGCCGAAGCGGTTCAGCGTTGCATCCGAGCGGCCCATGACCTGCACGCCACCGCGCGCGTTGATCCGGTAGAAGTCACCCTGGCGCCACTGTCCCGGGAAATCGGCGAAATAGGTTTCGGTGTAGCGCTCGTCGTTCGTATCGCCCCAGAAGCCGATCGGCATCGACGGCATCGGCTGCGTGACGACCATTTCGCCGACTTCGTCGACCACGTAGTCGCCGTTCTCGCCGATCACGTGCACGGCGACACCCAGCGCTCGCGCCTGGATCTCGCCGGCGTACTGCGGCAGCGTGACAACGCCCGCGACGAAGCCCGAGCAGATGTCCGTGCCACCACAGCCCGGTGCGATCCAGGCGTCTTTCTTCACCTTGTCGTGGAACCAGGCCTGGCATTCCGGCGTGACGGGCGATCCGGCGACCGTCACGGACTGCAGGCTCGACAGGTCGAATCTTTCGCGCGGCACGACGCCGTTCTTCTCGAGGATCGACTGGTAGGTCGGGCTTGCGCCGAAAAGGTTCGCCCTGGAGTCCTGCACCATCTTCCACAGCAGGTCGCCGTCCGGCCAGGCCGGATTGCCGTCATACAGCACGGGTATCACGTCGGAGAGCAACGCGCTCACGACGAAGTTCCACATCATCCAGCCGGTCGTCGTGAAGAAGAACAGGCGTTCGCCGGCATGCATGTCGAAGTTGAAGGCGTAGTGCTTCAGCTGCTCGATGACGATGCCACCATGGCTGTGCATGATCGCCTTCGGCAGGCCGGTGGTGCCGGACGAGAAGAGGATCCACAACGGGTGCATGAACGGGACTTCCTCGTAACGGAAGTCTTCGCGCGCGACCGGCGGGTGGTCGAGCAGCTCGCTCCAGAGAACGGTCCCCGGCGTCAGGCGCACGGGGTTGGCGCGGTCCAGGTACGGCACCTGGATCACGGTCTTCACGCTCGTCAGCCGGGCAAGGATCTTCTCGACCTCGCCGCGGCGGTCGAAGGGTTTGCCGCCGTACTGGTAGCCATCCACGTGGATGAAGACCGTGGGGTCGAGCTGCGAGAAGCGGTCGAGCACGCCGGGCGTACCGAAGTCCGGTCCGCAGGACGACCAGATCGCACCGAGGGACGTGGTCGCCAGCATCGCGACCAGTGCCTCGGGGATGTTCACGATATAGGCGCAGACGCGATCGCCCTTCTTCACGCCGAGCCTGCGCAGCTGCGTCGCCACCACGCGGACCTGATTGCCCAGGTCATCCCAGGTGATCGCCTGCAGGGCCTGGCGTTCATTCAAGTGGAGCAGCGCGGTCTTGCCGGGCTTTTCATGGCGCAGCATGTGGCGCGCGTAGTTGAGCTCCGCGCCGGGGAACCATTCCGTGCCCGGCATCGTGCGCTTGCCGAGCACGGCGGTCGCGGGCTTCGTGGCCTCGATGCCGAAGAAATCCCAGCAGGCCTGCCAGAATGCGTCGAGGTCGGTCGTGGACCAGCGCCAGAGCGCCTCGTAGTCCTCGAAGACGAGGCCGTGTTTGGCCTTGAGCCAGTCCTGGAACTCGGTCAGGCGCGCGTTGCGGATGCGCTCCGGCGACGGGGACCAGAGCAGTTCACCTTGCTGGACCATCGAAACCCCTCTCTCGAACGAGCGCGGTATTGAAGCACATTTCGCGGCGTTGACTTTGCTGCCCCTCGCCGGACAATCGGGCGATGCCTACCGAAACACTGGTTCTTGTTCCAGGCCTGCTGTGCGACGACACCGTCTGGCAGCAGCAGCACGCCGCGCTCGGCGACCGTTACGCCCTGCAGGTCGCGGTCCACGGGTCGGCCGACAGTCTCGGCCGCATGGCCGAGCAGATCCTTGACCTTGCACCGCCCCGTTTCGCGCTGGCTGGCCACTCGATGGGGGGCCGTGTCGCGCTGGAAGTGATCGCGCGCGCGCCGGATCGCGTCTCGCGCCTCGCGTTGATGGACACGGGCTATGAGGGTCTAGCCGCCGGCGAAGCGGGCGAGCGGGAACGCACCGGACGCCTGCGGCTCGTCGGCATTGCCCGCGAGCAGGGCATGCGCGCGATGGGCACGGATTGGGTGCGCGGCATGGTGCACCCCCGCCGACTTGACGATGCAACGCTCATCGGGGCGATCCTCGACATGATCGAGCGTTCGACGCCGAACCTCTTTGCCGGCCAGCAGCAGGCACTGCTGTCGCGTCCCGACCGCAGCGAGCTGCTGCCCCGGATCGGCGTTCCGACGCTGGTGCTCTGCGGCCACGAGGACGCCTGGAGCAACCTTGCGCGCCACCGCGTCATGGCCGGGATGATTCCGGGCAGCGTGCTGGTGGACATCCCTGACAGCGGCCATATGTGCACGATGGAGCAGCCGGAGGCGGTGAGCGATGCGCTGCTCGCCTGGCTCACCGACGCGCCGCAGGCGCACCGCGTCCCGACCTGACAATCGTCGCTTGGGGAGAAGGGGTTCTCCGCGCATGCTTACTGATACCGCGCCCTTGTCCATCGCATTTGTCGGCTTCGGCGAAGCCGGTGGCATCCTCGGCGAGGAACTCGCGCGCATAGGCTGCCGCGTTTCGGCCTGGGACCGCCTGCTGGCGGACGACGAGCCGGCGGTGCGCAACGCAATGCGCGCGAAGTGCCAGTCCGCCGACGTCCGGGCGGCGGACTCTTTCGCGGATGCCGCGGACGGCGCGATGCTCGTCGTGTCTGCGGTGACTGCTTCATCCGCGGCGTCGGTGGCTGCAGAGGCAGGCCGGGCCCTGCGGGCCGGCCAGATCTTCATGGAGATAAATTCGATCTCGCCGGACGCGAAACGTGCGAATGCGGTGGCCGTCGAGTCTTCCGGTGCTGGATATGTCGAAGCGGCCGTGATGGCACCCGTGCCACCGCTTCGGCTTCGCGTGCCGATGCTCCTCGGTGGCGCCCACGCCGAGGCGCTGGCATCGACACTCGTCGCGCTCGGCATGGATGCCACGCCGGTTGCGGACCGCGTCGGTGTCGCCTCGGCGATCAAGATGTGCCGCAGCGTGATGATCAAGGGCATCGAATCGCTCACGGCGGAGTGTCTTCGCGCCGCGCGCCACTATGGCGCGGAGGATGCCGTACTGAAGTCGCTGGCTGCGACCTTCCCATCGATGGGCTGGGACGCGCAGCAGCCGGACTACCTCATCAGCCGCATCGCCGAACACGGACGGCGACGCGCCGCCGAAATGCGGGAAGTCGCGACCACCGTGGCGGCCGCGGGCCTGGAGCCCCACATGGCGCGCGCCACGGCCGCCGCGCAGGATGCCTTCGTCGATGCAATGGAGGCTGCGGGCCTGGCCTATGACGGCGGCCGCGAATTCGACTGGCGCATCCTGGCCGACCACCTGGCCGATGTGACGAAGCGTTAATGACCGAGGACCCCATGCAAGCGTTGCGCTCCCTGCTTTTCACGACCCTCTTCCTGGTGTTCACGCTGGCCTATGCGACGCTGTTCGTCTGCTTCGCCTGGGCGCTGCCCTGGCGCGCACGCTTTCCGCTGGCGCGTTTCTGGGGCCGCTCTGTGCTGTTAATGCTGAAGGCCCTCTGTCGCCTCGATCACCGTGTCGAAGGCCTCGAGAACCTGCCACGCGACGGCAAGGCCTGCGTCGTGCTCATGAAACATTCGTCGAGCTGGGAAACCATCGCGCAGACGGTGGTGATCCCGCCCCAGGTCTGGGTCCTGAAGCGCGAACTGACGTGGATTCCCTTCATCGGCTGGGGCGTCAGGCTGCTGCGTTCGATCGCCATCGACCGCGGCGCAGGCAGCCGCGCGGTCCGCCAGCTCATCGACGAGGGCACGGCGCGCCTCGCCGAAGGCATCTGGGTCGTCATCTTCCCCGAAGGCACGCGCATGCCGCCGGGCGAGACGCGCCGCTATGGCGTGGGAGGCGCCGCGCTCGCGGCTGAGGCCGGGGCACGCGTCATCCCCGTTGCCCACAATTCGGCGTATTTCTGGCCGCGCCGCGGTTTGTTGAAGAAGGCGGGCACGATCCGCGTCGTGATCGGACCGCCGATCGAGGCGACCGGGCGTGATCCCCGCGACGTCAACGCGGAAGCCCAGGCCTTCATCGAGGCCCATTCGGGACCGCCTCAGGGCTGACAGCGCGCTCCGCCTGGCTGTCTCTTGAGTTCGCCCCGCTGCAGCAGGGCGAGGTTGATCCGGGGCATCACGTCCTGCGGTGCAAGCCCGATGGCGTGGCGGAACGCGACCTCGGCGGCGATAGGCTCGCAGGCCTTCGCATGCGCCATGCCGAGATTGTTCGCGGCACGCGCGTTCCAGGGCGCCTTGGCCAGGGCGTCCTGCCAGAACGCGGTTTCCGTGCGGTAGACCTCGTTGCGCAGTGCCGTGCCGGCAAGCAGCGCAACCGCCAGCACGCCGACCACCGGCAGCGTCACGTTCAGTCGCGGGGGCAGCCGCAGCAGCGCGAGTCCCAGCAGCCAGCCCACGCCAAGCAGCGGCAGGTAGAGCTGGCGGTCGTTCGCGACGTCGAGCCGCGCGATGAAGGAGTTCGTCGGCAGCAGCCAGACCGCGCACCAGAGCAGGCCGAAGGCCAGGCCGGGCCGCCTGCGCAGGCTCGCGATGCCGAGCGCCAGCATCGCAACCAGGGCCAGTCCAGTCAGCCCCACGACCGGGTCCCACTGGGTCACGGGCGACAGCGCGGGATCGGCAGACAGCAGGTCCGGACGGAACACCTGCGCTACCAGCCAGCCTATCCCCCTGGCCTGCGTGAGCAGGTTCGAAAGCGGATCGCGGATGGTGAGGCTGAAGGCAAGCAGGCTTGCATAGGGCAATGCGAGCAGCGCACAGCCGGCGAGCAGCAGCGACAGCAGGAGGGACGGCCATGCGGCGCGCAGCACGTCCGCTATTCCCCGGCCCCGTTCAAGAAAGACAACAAGTCCCAGGGCCAGCGGAGCGACCAGTGCGGTTTCCTTCGTGGCGGCGGCACAGGCCAATGCGGCCAGCAAGGTCAGCTGCCGTCGCCACAGCGGCACATCGGCATCCCGCAGCCACAGGTACAGCCCGGCCAGGACGCCACTGGCCATCAGGACATTGGAGCGACCCGACACATAGGTCACCGACTCCGTTTGTGCGGGATGCAGCGCGAACACCAGCGTGGTCACGGCAGCCAGCAGGAGCGCGCCGCTCTCGTCCGCCACGCGCAGCCGCCGGGCGAGACGACGCACGATGGCGAATACGAGCGTGGCGTTCAGCGCGTGCAGCAGCACGTTGACGAGACGGAAGCCCCAGGGCCGTGCGTCCAGCGCATGGTTCATCGCATAGCTGAGTTTCAGCAGTGGGCGGATGCCCGGCATGGACTGCCACCATGCCGATATCGAGTGCACGCGCGGTTCATCGACGATGACGGCGAAGTCGTCGAACTGGAAAACGGCGCCCAGCGAGGGCGCCCAGACGGCAAGAACCAGGAGCCCGGGCAGAAGTGGCCACCACCTGCGGTGGCCGGCCACTTGGATCATCCCTTGCGGCGCGCCGGCATCGGTCGGTTTTCGGCGCGGGCAAGGCCGCGCTGGATCAGGTCACTCGCCGTGAACCAGCGGTTGGGCGAGTGCAGGAGCACGATCCAGACCCTGTGCGCACCGCGCTCCGCGAGCGCGATGAGGCATTTGCCCGCCTTGCTCGTGAATCCGGTCTTGAGCCCGGCGACGTCCGGATCACGGCCCAGGATCGCATTCGTGTTGCGGAAGCTGATCCGCCGGCCATTGAGCGTGCGGAATTCCGCATGCTGCACGATCGCCCGATCCGCGATCTCGGGCCGCGCCGCCGAGGCCCTTGCGAGGACCAGCAGGTCGCGCGGCGTGCTGACATGGCTGGGCGCGTCGTAACCGCAGGGGTTGCGGAAAGACGAGTTCTTCATCCCCAGCTGCTGGGCCTTCACGTTCATCATGCGCACGAAATTCTCGGTCGTGCCGCCCACGTGCTCAGCCATGGCAATGCAGGCATCGTTGCCCGACCGGACGATCATCGCGGTCAGCAGGTCCCCGGCGCGCACGCGGTCGCCGGTCTTCAGGCCGATCCGCGATGGTTCGGTATTGGCCGCCCGATCGCTGACCACGACTTCCGCATCCGCATCCCAATGGTTGTCGAGGGCCACCAGCGCGGACAGCAGTTTCGTCAGGGACGCGGGCGGACGCGGCGTGTCCATCGCGCGACCCCAGACCAGTTCGTCATCGACGGCGACGGCATAGGCTGCCGCCGCCTTCGGGTACTGGTCCATCGGATCGCGCGGTGCCTTGGCCTTGGTCGCCGCCCCGCACAGGCCGGGCAGCAACAGCAGCGCGACGACGAGCGGTTTCAGCATCCCGTCAGCCTCCGCCCAGCAGTCCGCGAAGCAGGCGCTTGCCCTTGTCCACGGCCTCCTTGGCCGCTTCCTTGGCCGCTTCCTTCTTCAGGTCGGTCGGCGACGCCGGCGCGGCATCCGGTGCAGCGCCCGGCTGCGACGCGCCACGGTTGCCGTTGCCCGCTGCCGCACCGCGCGCTCCGGCAGCGGACGATGTCGGGTCGGCGCCGAACGTGCCGCAGTCACCCGAGCAGCTGCCGTCGATGATCGCGATGGCGCCCCGGCGGTTGTTCAGCGCCAGCGCAAGACCGAGCGAATTGCAGAAGCCGGCGTATTTCGGGTCCTTCGCGCTGGTATAGGCGCTGCCCGAGCATTCGCGCTTGGCAAAGTCCCTGGCCTTGGCGAACTCCGCATCGCCGCCGTTGTAGATCATGAAGTCGTAGGCACCCTGCGCCTCGGCGCTGTCCTTGAGTCTCGACCGCAGGGCATCGACGTCCGCGGCGGATTTCGCCGCGCCGCAGCCCCTGAGCGCCGCCGTCAGCGGCATCGTGTTCGGATCGCTTTCGGACAGCTTCACGTCGGAGGTCTTGGTGAACTCGGCCATCTTCCGCTCGCCCACGTCCAGTCCAAGGAACCCGCCGTGCGTCTGGGCCGCGGCACAGAACGTTTTCTGCGTAGGCGACTTCGCACAGGGCGCGCCACTGCCAACGTAGATGCCGACCGCCCGCGCGGACATCGCGGGATTCTTCTGGACGTCCGCCAGCTGCTGCCGGCAGAAGGGTTCCAGATCCGGCCCCTTCGGCGCCGCGACCTGCTTCGGCAGTTCGATGCTGGAATAGTCCTTCGCTTCGCAGGCCTGGCCCGTCCGCGTGCTGTCGAACTTCATCGTCATGCCCTCGTCGGGCTTGCCGACAGGGTGCATGGTGGTGACGCCACGCGTGCGATTGCCTTCCTGCGTGCTCTGGATCGTGCCTTCCATCGGCTCCTTGCCGTCGCAGCGCATCTTCGCCGAGAAACTGTTGCCCGACCCTTGCACGTCGTAGACCCGGCAATCCTTGTCGCCGCGGTACAGGTCTTCCTGGCGGCTGTTCTTCGCGATGCACATCTCGCTGTTCCGCGGCGGCATGGAGAAGCCCTGCATCGACATCTCGACCGTCTGCTTCCAGATTTCCCCCGGCACGGTCTTCACGCCCTTGAGGTTCGCCATCGCAGCCTCCGGCGCGAGCCTCTGCTCTGCGGCGGTGGCCGACAGGAGGGCCGCGGAGGTCACGAGGGCGGCAGTGGTGGCCAGTGCAAGCAAATTCCGTTTCATGTTGAGTGCTTCCTGACAGGGAAGGGGGAATGATACTCCCGCGCTCTCAAAGCAGCGTTTCGATGTCGGCCTCCAGTGAAGCCGGGGAATCCTTTGGTGCGTAGCGCCGGACGACCTCGCCGTTCCGGTCGACAAGGAACTTCGTGAAATTCCATTTGATCGCCTCGGTGCCCAGGATCCCGGGCCGTTCGCCCTTCAGGTGCCGGAACAACGGGTGCGCGCCGTCGCCATTCACCTCGACTTTCGCGAACAGGGGAAAGTGCACGTCATAGGTCGTCCGGCAGAAGGCCTGGATCTCCGCCTCGTCGCCCGGTTCCTGCGCACCGAACTGGTTGCAGGGGAATCCGAGCACCTCGAATCCCCGATCGCGGTACCTGGCGTGGAGCGCCTCGAGTCCGGCGTACTGGGGCGTGAAGCCACAGCGGCTCGCGACGTTCACGACCAGCAGGACCTTGCCGCGGTATTCGGCCAGAGATCGGTCGTTGCCCGCGATATCCCGGGCGCTGAAATCATGGACGTTCATGCGTGCAGGTCCCTGTCGCGGGTTTCGGGGAGGAAGACCAGTCCAACGACCGCCGTGACCAGCGCCACGCCGACCGGGTACCACAGGCCGCTGTAGATGTTGCCGTTCTGCGCCACGATGGCAAAAGACAAGGTCGGCAGCAGTCCGCCGAACCAGCCATTGCCGATGTGGTACGGCAGGGACATGGACGTGTAGCGGATGCGCGTGGGGAACAGCTCCACCAGCAGCGCGGCGATCGGCCCGTAGACCATCGTCACGTACAGCACGAGCAGCGTGAGGATCCCGATGACCGTCACCTTGTCGATGCGCGCGGGATCCGCCTTCCGCGGGTAACCCGCCGCCTCGAGAGCGGCCGCCAGACCCGCCTTGTCGTCATGCGCCAGCTCCGTGCCGCCGACCCGGATCCGCGCCGGGCCCGCGCCATCGAGGCTCTCGTAGTTGACCGACGCGGCCGCGAGGGCCTGTTTCGCCACATCGCAGCTGCTGGTGAATTTCGCCGTCCCCGTCGGGTTGAACTGGAAGGAACATTCCCGCGGATCCGCGACCAGCTGCACGGGCGCGGTCGCCTGGGCCTGGGCCAGCGCCGGGTTCGCCGCAACCGTGAGCGCCTTGAACAGCGGGAAGTAGGTCAGGGCCGCGAGGACACAACCCGCCAGGATGATCGGCTTGCGCCCGATGCGGTCCGACAGGTGCCCGAAGACCAGGAAGAAGGGCGTTCCGATGAGCAGCGAGGCGGCCACCAGCAGGTTGGCCGTCGCGCCGTCCACCTTCAGGGTCTGTGTCAGGAAGAACTGGGTGTAGAACTGGCCGCCGTACCAGACGACGGCCTGCCCGGCCGTGGCGCCGAACAGGGCGATGAGCACGATGCGCAGGTTCGGCCAGCGAGCGAAGGACTCGCGCAGCGGTGATTTGGAGGTCTTGCCCTCCTCCTTCATGCGGCGGAAGGTCGGGGATTCCTGCATCGACATGCGGATCCAGGCGCTGAAGACCAGCAGCAGCAGCGAGAACAGGAAGGGAATGCGCCAGCCCCCGGCGGTGAAGGCCTCCTCGCCGACCAGCGTCCGCGTCCCGAGGATCACGAGCAGCGACAGGAACAGGCCCAGGGTCGCGGTCGTCTGGATCCACGCGGTCTGTGCACCGCGCTGGCCCGCCGGGGAATGTTCCGCGACGAAGGTGGCGGCCCCACCGTATTCACCGCCGAGCGCGAGGCCCTGCAGCATGCGCAGGAGGACGAGCAGCACCGGCGCGGCCACGCCCAGTGTTGCGTAACCGGGCAGCAATCCGACTGCGAAGGTCGACGCGCCCATGATCAGCAGCGTGATCAGGAAGGTGTGCTTGCGCCCGGCCGTGTCGCCGAGGCGCCCGAACACCAGCGCGCCGAAGGGCCGGACGATGAACCCGGCGGCGAAGGTCAGCAGCGCGAAGATGAAAGCCGTCGTGTCGTCCAGGGCCGTGAAGAACTGCTTCGCGATGATCGGCGCGAGCGAGCCATAGAGATAGAAGTCGTACCACTCGAACACGGTCCCGAGTGAAGAGGCGAAAATCACCTTGCGTTCGGCGGGCGTCATGCGGGCCATCGGTTTCCCCCTTTTCCCGGGCAGCATATAGTCCGGCGGGTTCCGGCGACAAAACACCTTGCATGAGGGGTCTGCGATGTTCCGACGCGTGCTGCTTCCTGTTGTCACCCTGGCGCTTGCGTTGACCACCCCATTCGCCGGGGCCGCCGACACCCCGGCACGCTGGATCACCAGCTGGGCCACCTCGCCGATGCCCACCGCGGCGTTCGGCCCCATGCCGCCGGCGCAGTCTTTCAACAACCAGACGATCCGCCAGGTCGTGCGCCTCAGCGCCGGGGGCAGCCAGCTGCGGTTGCGCCTGACGAACGAGTACGGGTCGAAGGCCCTGAAGATCGGCGCGGCTACCGTGGCCGTCCTCAGGGCCGACGGCACGGCCGGTCCCGCGGTGCCCGTGAGCTTTTCCGGGGAGCGCAGTGCGCGGATACCGGCCGGCGCGCCGCTGCTCAGCGACGCGCTGCCCCTGAAAGTCGCGCCGCTGTCGCAGCTGGCCATCAGCTTGTTCCTGCCGGAAGACACCGGCCCCTGCACCTGCCACACCGTCGGCCTGCAGGAGGCGCAGGTCTCCGACACGGGTGATTTCACCGGCGCTGCCTTCGCGCCGAAGCAGACCGGGACGTTCCGCGCCTTCCTGTCGGGCGTCGAGGTGGATGTGCCCGGTGGCCGCACCATCGTGGCCTTCGGCGACTCGATAACGGACGGCATGGGATCGACGGTGGGCATGAACCGCCGCTGGCCGGACCAGTTCATCGAGCGACTGCACGCGCGTCGTGGCGGACAGACGTGGGCGATCTCCAACCAGGGCATCAGCGGCAACCGCGTGCTCGAGGGCGGCGCGGGCGAGTCCACCCTGTCCCGCTTCGACCGCGACGTGATCGGGCAGGCCGGCGTCACGCACGTCGTGGTCTTCGTGGGCGTGAACGATCTCGGCGTGTCCTACGGCATGCCGTCCGGGCCGATGGGGGAGATGATGAAGGCCCTGCGACCCCGGGAAAAGGCCACGGCCGAAACGCTCATCGGCGGCTATCGGCAGCTCATCGCCCGCGCCCGCGCGCACGGCATCAAGGTGATCGGGGCGACGATTGCGCCGTATGAAGGCGCGACCTACTGGTCGCCCGAGGCTGAAGCGCATCGCCAGAAGGTCAACGCGTGGATCCGCAGTGGCGGCGAGTGGGACGGCGTGATCGACTTCGACGCCGCGCTGCGCGACCCGGCGAAGCCCTCGCAGATGAAGGACGGCCTGCACATGGGCGACTACCTGCATGGCAGTGACGCCGGTTACGCGGCGATGGCCCGGAGCATCGACCTGGGCCTGTTCAAGTAGGAAGCCTGACAGCGTGATTCGCGCCGGCCGCAACGATCCCTGTCCGTGTGGCAGCGGGAAGAAGTACAAGCACTGCTGCCAGCCACAGGACGCTGTGCGGCAGGCAGCCTCGCCGCCAGTCGACACCGCGGGGCTCGTCCGGGAGGCCGTGGCCCACCATCAGGCAGGACGGATCGCCGAAGCCTCCGCGCTGTACCAGCGTGTCCTCGAGAAGGACCCGGGCAATGCCGACGCGCTCCACCTGTCGGGGCTGATCGCGCAGCAGCTGGGCCAGCTGGACGCCGCCGTCGAACTGATCCGGATGGCGATCGCCATCAAGCCTTCCGCTGCGATGTATTACAACCTCGGGCTGGCGCTGCAGGCAGCCGGAGATTTCGCGGCGGCAGCGGAGGCCTATCGCAAGGCGATCGCGCTGAATCCCGCGGAATCCCGCGCCCACGGCAACCTCGGAGCCGTCCTCCAGGCGCAGGGCGATATCCACGCGGCCATTGCCTGTTACCGCAAGGCCCTCGCGCTCAAGCCGGACGACTTCCGCGCGCATGGCAACCTCGGCGCAGCCCTCCAGCAGGCGGGCGACACGCTCGGCGCGGTCGACAGTTTCCGCCGCGCCCTGTCGATCGATCCGGACGACGTGTCGACGCTGAACAACCTGGGCCATGTGCTGCGCGAACAGGAGCACCTGGATGAAGCGATCGAGTGTCTTCGGAAGGCCGTCGCACTGAAACCGGATTACGCCGCGGCCTACAGCAACCTCGGCAATGCGCTGCAGGACCTCGGCGCGCTCGACGAAGCCCTCGCTTCTTTCCAGCGGGCGATTGAACTCGAGCCCGATTACGTGGAAGCGCGATGGAACGAATCGCTCGCGCTGCTGATGGCCGGTCGCCTGGAAGAAGGCTGGGCCGCCCACGACTGGCGCCTGCTGAAACCGGACCACCAGGCCGACTTCCGCGGACTGTTCGACACGAAGCCCCTGTATGCGGGCGAACCACTGGCGGGCAAAACCCTGCTCGCCTGGGCCGAGCAGGGGCTGGGCGATGAAATCTTCTTCGCGGGCGTGCTGCCCGACGTGATCCGCGCCGCCGGACACTGCGTGGTCGAATGCGATGCACGCCTGATCCCGCTGTACCAGCGTTCCTTTCCCGGCGCGGAGTTCGTCCCGAAACAGTCGCCGGCGCACGAGCGGACACGACAGCCCGATATCGACTGGCAGACGCCGATCGGCAGCTTGCCGCGCTGGTTCCGTCCGACGCTGGAGAGTTTTCCCCGTGCAGGCGGCTATCTGGTCGCCGACCCGCGGCGCGTCGACGTCTGGCGTCAGCGGCTCGCCGCACTCGGCCCGGAACCCAAGGTCGGCATCGGCTGGCGGAGCATGCGACGCAGTACCGCGAGGGACCTGCATTACACCGACCTCGACCAGTGGGCCCCGATCCTGTCGGTACCGGGAGTGACCTTCGTGAGCCTGCAGTACGACGAATGTCGCGCGGAGCTGGACGCGGCGCGGCGCCGGTTCGGGGTCGAGATCCATGTCTGGGACGACCTGGACCAGCGCAATGACCTCGAAAGCGTCTCTGCGCTGATGACGGCGCTCGACCTCGTCATCGGCCCGACCACGACGCCGCAGATCATGGCGGGTGCGCTCGGCGTGCCGACCTGGATGCTGCTCTCCGAGTTCATCAACTGGAAGAACCTCGGGACCGGCGGCTGGCCGATGTTTCCGAGCCTCACGCCCGTCTGGCGGCCGCGCCAGACGTCCTGGGACCCCGTCCTCGAACGGACGGCCGGGTTACTCCACCACTGGAGCCGCAACCGAGCATGAACACCGCGCAGGGCAAGGTCCGTCGTTACGCGCGCGTCCTGGTGACGGGCGCGGATGGCTTCATCGGTTCGCATCTCGTCGAAGCCCTGGTCCGCGCGGGCTACACGGTACGGGCCTTCGTGTTCTACAACTCCTTCAACAGCTGGGGCTGGCTCGATCACTGCGCACCCGACGTGAAGGGACGTTTCGAAGTCTTCGCCGGCGACATCCGTGATCCGCATGGCGTGAAGACGGCCCTGCGCGATTGCGACGCGGTGCTGCACCTTGCCGCACTCATCGCGATCCCCTACTCCTACCATTCGCCCGACACCTACGTGGACACCAACGTCAAAGGCACGCTCAACGTGCTGCAGGCGGCCCGCGAGCTCGGCGTGAAGCGGCTGGTCCACACCTCGACGAGCGAAGTCTATGGCACCGCCCGTTTCGTGCCGATCACCGAAGACCATCCACTGCAGGGCCAGTCGCCGTATTCAGCGACCAAGATCGCGGCCGACCAGATGGCCTTTGCGTTCCATGCCTCGTTCGGCCTGCCCGTGGTCACGGTGCGTCCCTTCAACACCTACGGCCCGCGCCAGTCGGCGCGCGCCGTGATCCCGACGATCATCACGCAGATCGCGAGCGGTCAACGCGCGATCAATCTCGGCGCGGTGACGCCCACGCGTGATTTCAACTTCGTGGCCGATACGGTGGCCGGCTTCATTGCCGCGCTGGAGGCCGACGCGGGCCTGGGCGACGTGATCAACCTCGGCAGCCAGTTCGAGATCTCGATCGGCGATACCGCCCGGCTGATCGCGGAAGTCATGGGCGTCGACATCGAGATCGTTTCCGACGAGGCGCGCCTGCGCCCGCCGGGCTCCGAAGTCGAACGACTTTGCGCATCGAACGCGAAGGCCCGACAGATGCTGGGATGGACACCGGCGTATGGCGGTCGGGAAGGTTTCAGGCGCGGGCTGGCGGAGACCATCGCCTGGTTCTCGCAGCCGGACAACCTGCGCGGCTACAAGGCCGACGTCTACAACCTGTGAGCGTCCACCCGGCACCCGCGCTGGCGGATCGCGTCCTTGCAGCGCTTCGCGCCGCCATCGGCCCTGGTCCGGCGGCATTGCACGAGCCGCAGTTCACCGGCAACGAACGGCAGTACCTGCTCGAGTGCATCGACTCGACCTTTGTTTCCTCGGTCGGTCGCTTCGTCGACCGCTTCGAAGCGGATCTGGCTGCGTACACCGGGGCTCGGCATGCCGTTGCCGTCGTCAATGGCACGGCCGCCCTGCATGTGGCGCTGCTGCTGGCAGGCGTTCAGCCCGGCGACGAGGTCCTGGTGCCGGCCCTGACCTTCGTCGCCACGGCAAATGCCGTGACGTACTGCGGGGCCCTGCCCCATTTCGTGGACTGCGAATCCCGCACGCTGGGGATGGACGCCGACCGACTGCGAGCGCATCTTCGCGCCGTCGCCGTGGAGCGCGACGGTCAGCTCGTCAATCGCGCGACCGGACGCGTGATCCGCGCGCTGGTGCCGATGCACGTTTTCGGGCACCCGTCGGATCTCGACGCGCTGCTTGGGCTGGCGGATGACTTCAGGCTTGCACTGGTCGAGGACGCCGCCGAGGCACTGGGCAGCTTCCACCACGGCCGGCACGTCGGGACGCGCGGACTCCTCGGGACCCTGAGCTTCAATGGCAACAAGACGGTGACCACCGGGGGCGGCGGTGCGATCCTCACGGACGATGCGATGCTGGCGCGGCGTGCGAAACACCTCACGACCACGGCCAAGCTGCCGCACGCCTGGGAATACCGTCACGACGAAATCGGGTTCAACTACCGGATGCCGAACCTCAATGCCGCGCTCGGTTGTGCTCAGCTGGAACAGCTGCCGCAGAAACTCGCCGCGAAACGTCAGCTGTCCGCGCGATACCAGGCGGCCTTCGCGGACCTCCGGGGCCTGCAGCTGATGGCCGAACCGGAGGGCTGCCGCAGCAATTTCTGGCTGCAGACGCTGGTGCTGGATGCAGCCCATGCGCCGGAACGCGACGCGATCCTGCGGGCCACGAACGACGCAGGACTGATGACCCGCCCCGTCTGGCATCCCCTGCATGGACTCACGCCTTTCGCCGACTGTCCGCGCATGGACCTGTCCTGCACCGACGATATGGCGCAACGTCTGGTGAATATCCCGAGCAACCCTCCACGGGCCGAGGCGCGACATGTCTAGGCACGGCCTCGTGCTCATCGGTGCCGGTGGTCACGCACGGGCCTGCATCGACGTCATCGAACAAAGGGGCGGCTTCGACATCGTCGGCCTGGTCGGCGCACCCGAAGAGCGCGGCACGGTCTGCCTGGGCTATCCGGTCATCGGCGTGGACGCGGACCTTGGTTCGCTGGCAGGCCGGCATCGCCATGCCGTGGTGGCTGTCGGGCAACTCACCTCGCCGGTCCTGCGGATCGAACTGCATCGCCGTGCGGTTGAAGCCGGGTTCGAGCTGCCGGTCATCGTGTCCCCACAAGCCTATGTGTCGCCACACGCGATGATCGGCGAAGGGACCGTGGTCCTGCATGGCGCAATCATCAACGCCGGCGCCCGCATCGGCCGGAACTGCATCATCAACTCCCGCGCGCTGATCGAGCACGACGCGCGGGTCGGCGACCACTGCCATGTCTCGACGGCGGCCGTCGTGAACGGGCAGGCCCGCATCGGCGAAGGCAGTTTCATCGGCAGTGGCAGCGTGGTGCGGGAAAGCTGCACGATCGGCGCGGGCTGCGTGGTCGGCATGGGCCTCGCCGTACGACGGGATCTGGCCGACCACACGCGGCATATCGGGGCCAAACCCCATGGGTGAATCGGTCTTCGTCATCGCGGAGGCAGGCGTCAACCACAACGGCGATCCGGAGATGGCGCGTCGACTCATCGATGTCGCAGCCGAGGCCGGTGCCGATGCCGTCAAATTCCAGACCTTCAGCGCGGACCGGCTCGTCACGCGCGTGGCGGGCAAGGCGGCCTATCAGAAGCAGTCCACCGACGCGGCGGAATCGCAGCATGCCATGCTCAAGCGCCTGGAGCTGTCGGACGCGCTGCATCGGGAACTCATCGACCGCTGCCGGGCGCGTGGCATCGAGTTCCTGTCGACGGGCTTCGATATCGAAAGCATCGACCTGCTGGCCGGTCTGGGCATGAAGCGCTTCAAGATCCCTTCCGGCGAGATCACGAACCTCCCCTATCTGCGGCATGTCGGTCGCCTGGGACGCGAGGTCATCCTGTCCACGGGCATGTCGACGCTCGACGATGTCGCTGCGGCCCTGACGGCGCTCGTCGCGTCCGGCACGCCGCGCGACGCGGTCACGGTGCTCCACTGCACGACCGAATATCCCGCGCCTTTCCGGGACGTGAACCTGCGTGCCATGAACCAGATGGGCGATCGGCTGGGCGTGAAGGTCGGGTATTCGGACCACACTCCCGGCATCGAAGTGGCGATCGCCGCCGTCGCGCGCGGCGCGCGGGTGATCGAAAAGCATTTCACGCTGGACCGCGCCCTGCCGGGTCCGGACCACGCGGCAAGCCTCGAGCCGGATGAACTTTCCGCGATGGTCCGCGCGATACGGCATGTCGAACTGGCGCTGGGCGACAGCGAGAAGCGCGTGGCCGACAGCGAATCCGGCAATCAGGCCGTCGTTCGCAAGTCGATCGTCGCGCGAACGGCGATCCGGAAGGGCGAATTGTTTTCCGAATCGAACCTCACGACCAAGCGGCCCGGCAGCGGGTTGTCTCCCATGCACTGGGACGACGTGCTCGGTCGTTCGGCCCCGCGCGACTTCGCTGCCGATGAGCTGATCGACCTGTGAGCGCGTCTTCGAAGCGCCGGATCTGTGTCGTCACCGGCTCCCGTGCCGAGTACGGTCTCTTGCGCCAGGTCATGCAGGGCATTGCCGATGACCCTGCCCTCGAGCTGCAGACGGTCGTGGCCGGCATGCACCTGCTGCCGGAATTCGGTGACACCTGGAAAGAGATCGAGGCGGACGGGTTCCGCATCGACCGCAAGGTGGCGTTGTTTCCGACGGATGCGCCGGTGCGGGATGACTCGCCGGTGGGCATCGCGAAGGCAATGGGTGCGGGCCTTGGCCAGTTCGCCGAGGCTTTCGAGTCGCTCCGTCCGGACGTCATCGTGATCCTGGGCGATCGTTACGAGATGCTGTCCGCCGCATCGGCCGCCCTCGTGTCGCGCATTCCCGTGGCCCACCTGCACGGTGGCGAGGCCACCGAGGGGCTGATCGACGAGGCGATCCGGCATTCGATCACGAAGATGGCGCAGCTGCATTTCGTCGCAGCGGAAACCTACCGCCGGCGCGTCATCCAGCTGGGCGAACAGCTCGAGCGGGTGTTCCTCGTCGGCGGCCTTGGCGTCGACGGCATCCGCCATGTCACGCTGCTGGGGCGCGAGGCGCTGGAACAGTCGCTGGGACTGCGTCTCGGTCCGAAGAGCCTGCTCGTGACCTTCCATCCGGTCACGCTCGAAACCGCCACGGCCGGGGCGCAGATGGCAGAACTGCTCGCCGCACTGGATGAGCTGCGCGACACGCAGCTGATCTTCACGCTCCCGAACGCGGACACCGACGGCCGCGTGATCATCGGGATGATCGAGGACTTCGTGGCCCGGCACGCAAACGCGAGGGCCTTTCCTTCGCTGGGGCAGCAGCGTTACCTGTCCTGCCTTGCCCTGGTCGACGGCGTCGTGGGCAATTCCTCGAGCGGCCTGCTCGAGGCCCCGAGTTTCCACAAGGGGACCGTCAACATCGGTGAACGCCAGCGCGGCCGGCTGCGTGCGGCGAGCGTCATCGACTGTGCGCCGGAGCGGGCCTCCATCGCGCAGGCGCTGGACACCCTGTATTCGCCCGCCTTCCAGTCGATGTTGCCCACCGTGCGGAACCCGCTGGGCGAGGGCGGTGCCAGCGAGCGGATCGTCGCGGTGCTGAAAACCGTGCGGCTCGACGGCCTGCTCAAGAAGCGGTTCCATGACGTCGATCCGGTGGACGGGGTGCCGGGGTGATGGGTGCGCCATGCGGGTAGTCCTCATCGGTGCCGTGGAGTTCTCGCGTGCCGCGCTGGAGCGACTGCTGGCGCTCGGGACGCAGGTCGTCGGCGTGTGCACGCTCGCGGAGTCTGCGTTCAACAGCGACCATGTCGATCTCGCGGCCCTGTGTCGTACCGCCAACCTGCCTTGCTTCCATGCGGATCGCGCCGACGCGGGCGAGATGGCGGCATGGATCCGCGACGCGGCGCCGGATGTCATCCTCTGTCTCGGCTGGTCGCGGCTGCTCGGGAAGGACATCCTCGACATCGCACCGCTCGGCGTCATCGGGTTCCATCCCGCCGCCCTGCCGCGGAACCGTGGCCGCCACCCGCTGGTCTGGGCGCTGGTGCTGGGACTCGACGCGACGGCCTCGACCTTCTTCTTCATGGACGCCAGTGCCGATGGCGGCGACCTTCTCGACCAGCGCCCGGTGCCGATCGATCCGCAGGACGACGCGCGCACGCTGTACGACAAGGTGACGCAGACAGCATTGGAACAGCTCACGACTTTCCTGCCGATGCTGGCGGCGGGAACGTATCCGCGCGTGCCACAGGATCTATCTCGCGCCACGTCCTGGCGGAGACGAGGACGCCGGGACGGCCAGATCGATTGGCGCATGTCCGCAAGGTCGATCCACAACCTCGTTCGGGGATTGACCCGACCCTATGTCGGGGCGCATTTCGTTGCCGCGGACGGCAGGGACATCAAGGTCTGGAAGTCCGCCGTCGTGGACGGCGTTCCGCTGGATCTCGAGCCCGGAAAAGTTTTGGCGTTGGATTCGAACGGGCCGATAATCAAGTGCGGCGAGGCAGCGATCTGCCTGCTTGAAACCGAGCCTTCCTTCAAACCCAACGTGGGTGACTATCTGTGAGAACGCTGGTCGTGGCGCCGCACCCGGATGACGAAGTGCTGGGCGCGGGCGGCACCCTCCTTCGCCGCAAGGCCGAGGGAGGACAGACGGCCTGGCTCATCGTCACGGCCATGTCGGCGCAGGGCGGATGGAGCGAAGCCCAGCTGCAGGCGCGGGCCGGGCAGATCGAACGCATCCGGCAGCTGTTCGGCTTCGATGAAGTGTTCGAGCTCGGCTTTCCTGCGGCGCAACTGGATCGCATCGACACGGGCGAGCTCGTCGCGGCCATGGCGCGCGTGTTCGAAGCGTTCAAACCCACCGAAGTCCTGCTGCCCCATGCCGGGGATGTGCATTCCGACCACCGGATCACGGCCCAGGCCGCGGCCAGCTGCACGAAGTGGTTCCGGCAAGCTTCCATCACTCGGGTGCTGGCCTACGAAACCTTGTCTGAAACGGATGCCGCCCTGGGCAGCGGGGCCGCGTTCCAGCCCACGGTCTTCGTCGACGTGGGCGACTTCCTGGAACGGAAGCTGGAGGCTTTGGCGGTCTACCAGTCCGAGCTGGGTGAGTTCCCCTTCCCGCGCAGCCCCGAGGCGGTGCGTGCACTGGCGATGCTGCGGGGTGCCGCCGCCGGTTTCCGGGCAGCGGAAGCCTATGAACTCTTGCGCGAGCGGCTCTAGGCGATGACTGGCGCAGGCGACAGGCGGGACGTGCGCTGGCGCGAAGCCGTGCTGTCCGCCGATTCCACGATCGAGCGGGTGATCCGCAACCTGGACCGCGTCGCGATCAAGATCGCGCTCATCGTCAATGCGCGTAACGAACTCGAAGGAACGATCTCGGACGGTGACGTGCGCCGCGGCCTGCTCAAGGGGCTCACGCTCGACAGCCCGATCACGACGATCATCCACCGGCACCCGCTCGTGGTACCGCCCGGACTGGGCCGCGAGCTCGTGACCGGGCTCATGGTCGCCAACAAGATCCAGCAGATTCCCGTCGTCGACGAGCACAACCACGTCGTCGGCTTGCACCTGTGGGACGAGATCGCGGCGCCGGTGGCCCGCCCCAACCTCATGGTCATCATGGCCGGCGGCGCCGGCACGCGACTGCGTCCACAGACCGCGGACTGCCCGAAGCCCCTGTTGCCGGTGGCCGGCAAGCCGATGCTCGAGCACATCATCGAGCGTGCGAAGCTCGAGGGATTCCGGCATTTCGTGCTCGCGATCCATTACCTCGGACACCTGATCGAGGCGCACTTCGGGGATGGGTCGCGGCTCGGCGTGCGCATCGAGTACCTGCGCGAGCCGTCGCCGCTCGGCACCGCCGGCGCGCTCGGGCTGCTCACCCCGCGGCCGGAAGCCCCGTTCGTCGTCACCAACGGGGACGTGCTCACGGACATCCATTACGGCGAACTGCTGGACTTCCACCTGCGCCACAACGCGGCGGCGACCATGGCGATCCGGGTCCACGAGTGGCAGCACCCTTTCGGCGTCGTGCAGATGCAGGGCGTCAACATCGTGGGCTTCGAGGAGAAGCCCATTTCACGCAGCCATATCAACGCCGGCGTTTATGCCCTGTCGCCCGAGGCCTTCGAGGCGATCCGTGCGGGCGAGCACTGCGACATGCCGACGGTCTTCGAACGCCTGCAGGAACGGGGGGCGCGCACGGTGGCCTATCCCATGCACGAACCGTGGCTGGACGTGGGCCGACCGGACGACCTGAAGTCCGCACAGGGTCGCATGGCGGGGCAAAAGCCCGAATGATCGGTGGCAGGCGCGTCATTGCCGTCGTGCCGGCCCGCGGGGGCTCGAAAGGCCTGCCCGGCAAGAACATCCGTCCGCTGTGCGGAAAGCCGCTCATTGCCTGGACGATCGAAAAGGCGCTGAAATCCCGGTACATCGACACGCTGTTCGTCAGCACGGACAGCGAGGACATCGCAGCGGTGGCGCGCGCTGCGGGCGCGGACGTCCCCCTGCTGCGGCCCGCGGCGCTGGCGGGCGACCGGACGCCGACGATCGACGTCGTCGAACACGCCCTCGATACCCTGCACGCGCGACAGGGGCTGGCCTTCGATTACCACGTGCTGCTGGAACCGACGTCTCCCCTGCGCGAGGACCACGACATCGACGCGATGCTCGAGCGGCTCGATGGCCTGGCAGACCGCTATGACGGCATCGTCAGCCTCGGCGAGGTCGGGACGCATCCCTCGATCATGAAGCGGCTCGCGGGCGACGACATCGAAGCGTATTGCCCGGACCTCGTCATGGCGACGCGGCGGCAGGACAGTCCGCCGGCCTTCTTTCCGTATGGTGTCGCTTACATCACCAAGGTGGCGACACTGCGGGCCGAGCGTTCGTTCTACCCCGCGCGATGCACGCATTACCGGCTGCA
>JBEEKA010000069.1:0-6684 GCA_041168985.1 Pseudomonadota bacterium
GATGCCGCCCTGATCCCAATACGAACCGTCCGCATCGATGATCTTGCCGCCCGATGCGATGGTGAGCGTGTTGTCGACCGTCACTGCGCCGACCGTCGTCCAGCGCAACGTGCCGGGAGACAGACCCAAGAACCCGGAGCCGTCCACTCCGAGTTTGAACGTTCCCTGGTTCGAGGCGTTATAGCCGAACAGGCCCGTTGTCGTGATCTGCACCCGGCCAGCGCCGGGAGTGCCCGAGGTGATGGAGTCCGAAACTTCGAGCGCGCCCGTGAGCGTAGTGAGGGCTTCGAGCGTGCCGACGGTGATCTTGCTGGCATCTACGGCGCCGTCCCGAATAGATGTCCCCGAGATCCACTGAGGACCGTTGAGGATGCGCCCGAACGCGTCATCGGCCTGGAGTTTCCGTCGCCAGCCGAGCAGGGAGTCCACGTCCGACGCGGTTCCGATGGGTGCGTAGTGGTCGCCCAGGCCATCGAGTCGCCTCACGAGGCTGGCGACCTTCTTCTCGATGTCTTCGAGCGTAGTCATGCCAGCTTGATTCGCCGCGCGGTGATTTCGAACGTACGCCGCGGAGTGGGGCCGCGCCCGGTTCGCTCCGTAACCTCTTTCCACGACTTCACCTGGCAAGTGAAAGCCTGCCCGTCGTAGACCGAGGCAACCTTGCGGCCCGAGTCCACCAGGGCGCGAAGCGTCGCCTCGACCGTCTTCGCCAGCATCCTCACGTTACGGACGCCCGTGGGCAGCCGCTGACCGTCGCTCGCGACGATGCGGAACGTGTGCAGGTCGCTCTTCTCGGGCCGCTCAGTGCCACGAATTACGACCGTTTCGAGCTCCGCCGCTCCCGTGTTGCCGGCCCATTTCAGGCGCACGCCGGCGCACCGTTGGAAGTAGGTTTCGGTCGTCCAGTACCGCTCGGCGTACCGGCCCGCGGAGACGGCCCCGCCGTCGATGGCGACGTAGCCGGCGCTCGCGACGTTGATCTCGAGCGTCCACGAGTTGGTCGCCGCGAACGGCGTGTCGCCCGGCGCGATGAATTCAGCCTTGCGAAGGTCTTTGATGACGCCCGGGCCGCTCATGTCGAGGATGCCGTCGGGGAGGTAGATGTAGCCGGTCGACAGGTCGGACTTCGGCGAGAAGTCGGCGTTGAGTTCGATTGTGCCCCACTTCTTGTCGCCGCCGATCCACAGCCGGGGCGAACCAGTGACGGTGCTCACCCAAAGGTCGCTAATCCGGTAAGGCACAGAGGCAATCGGGCCGTGCCACACGAACGGGCCGACGCCGCTCTGTCCGCCAGCGCGCGCGGTGCCCATCCAGACGTAGGAGGTGCCCACGCCGTCGTAAGCCGCCGCGTACAGGTAGTTCCCCGCACCGTGGCTGACCGCGCACTCGGCATAGCGAAGGTTCCGCGCGTTGGGGTTGCTCGAAACCGGTCCGCACGTTCCCCAATTCAGGCCGTCGATCCAAATGATGCCCTGCGGGGTCGGAGCGATCGCCTGCCCGTTCCAGTCCTTGAAGTATCGAAAGGCCAGCGCGCCAGGCGTCTGCATCATGCCGACCGTCACGGGAATGGAGTTCGTAACGTTGTCGAACGTCCACGCCCCGTCGGTGCGACCGACCAGCATCGCCTTACCCTGCTGCACGAGGTCGTTCACCTGCGCAGAGACTTCCCCCACGTCGTAGGTAGCATTTGCCCAGGCCCCCGCCGATTCAGGATTGCCCTCGCCAGTGAGCTGGTTCAGCTTGCCAGCTTCAGTTATCCGCCAGATGACGTCGGCCCCTGTGCTGTCCTTCGCGACCCCGAGCGCGGCGGCGTACTTGTTCGAGGCGGTCACCGCGTAGTTGTTCTCCGCATTTCGCGTCACGAAGTAGTCGGTGAGCGTCGTACTTGGTCGGGCGATGAATACCTTCGGTGCCGCCAGCGCCGCGTCCTTGAACCGGATTCCTTTCGTCATACCGCGCTCGACCGTGAACGACGCCCCAAGGTCGTTCACGGTCACGGTACCGTCCGGCTTCACCTCGTAGACATGCCGCGGGCTCACGATGATGAGCCTCCGGTTCCCCGCAGCCCCGTCCCAATACTCGCAGAACGACACGTCGCCGATGGGTGGCGTAGCGTTGGTGCGGTCGGTGACAGCCGCGCCTGGGCGGAACGCCATCCGCCGGTGAAGGACCGCGCTCACCGCGTAGTCGTAGTCGCCGTCTCGGACGTACTTCGATGCCCCCCACCCGTTCGCGAGGTTGACCACGCGCTGCTCGAATTCGCGGTCGGCCTCGCCCGGCTGCGTATCGATGGTTTCTACCTTGTGCGGCTGCTTCGAGTCGAGCTCGTAGGCGACACCATCGAGCACCAGGCTCGTGTTGATAGCGAGCGGAGTCGCCGTCGGCGTGACCACCTAGAGAACCCCTCGTGGCCCCGGTAGCGAGTGAAGGCCCGGGCCGGTCTTTACCCGGCGCATGATGTCAGGCGCGTACCTGTGTGACGCCCGCTCCGCGTCGCCCTGGAGTGACCCAAGCAGCCGCGCGAACTCCACCACGTCCGGGTCGCTGTCCACCAGCGCGGCAGCACACTTGTACGCTGCGGCCGGTCGCAGCCACTCGATCGGCGCAGAGGTCGTGTCGGACATCGCCGACAGGTCGCCTTCGAGGTCCCGATAGGACAACAGGTATCGGACGCGGGCCACGCGCGTCGTGCCGGGGTAGTCGGTGAGCACCAGCCACGACCGCACCCCGTCAAACTCAATGTCGAAGTCAAGCTGAAATTCGGTCTCTCGGTTGCTGCCGGTGCCGCCCGCCACGACGCCGACGCAGTCGTAGATGTCCGACTTCGAGCGAACTCCCCGTGGCGCCGGGTAGCGATTTTCGCTGTTCGCGAGCGCGATGTCCTGGGTAACCGTGACCTGCATCTCTTCGCGCGCTTCGTTGATGCACCGCACGATGTCCGTCGGTCGCATGTACGAGCTGACCAGCACAACGTCGCCGGTCGTGATGGCCGCCGAGGCGTCCCGCTCAAGCGTCACAACTCCCGTCGCTGTATCCACGGAAGCGATAAGCAACTCCTCGCCCTCGGGAGCTGCCGCCGCGCCGCCGGCGTCCTCCGAGACGATGACCCATCGCATGTCCCAGAAGTTGGAATCGACCAGTGTGCTTTTGAAGGGGTTGGTGGCAGTGATGCAGCTCGCATCCGTGTTCGCCTCCGCAACGACCTTCTCCACGCTCTTTCCGAGCTTGTGCCCGACCTCGAAGAGCACATCGCGCAGCGCCCACGCCGGGGCGGATTCGGCCTGCCACGGGTCGGAGAGCTGCCCGAATTGCAGTACGGCATCGTCTGCGAAACGGTAGCGATACCAGCTCGTGGAGACCTGGGCATCGTCGTAGTAGCCGTAGCGATAAGGGCCGGCGTCGTCGGTCAGTTGTTCGTTCGATGCGACGAGTGACCAAGTAGTGACAAGGGTTGCACCGGTGTCTGCCCGCGCCGCTGTTTCTGTCGCGTATCGGAAAAGCTGGATCTTCGCCGCTTCAAAGTCGGCCAGCGCCGATTCCCCGGCCATCAGGCGGTCGGGATTCGTGATAGTCACCCACACATTTGTAGCGGTCATCTCTTCCCCGCGCCCCCCGCGCCTGGTGTGGAGTCGCGCCGGGCGATTCCGGCTGCGGGCCGTAGCATCCTGGCAACCAGCCGGTGAACCCGCGTCATCGTCGCGGTGGCGGCAACAGGCAGAGAGATGGCCTTCCCGGTCACGCGGGTCAACGCCGCGCTGTGGGTTACTGGCCCGGTGGCCCATCCAGCGTCATAGGTAGTCCATCCACCAGCGAGGTATCGCCACGGCGGCGGCACGGAGACGGTCTTCGCAATCGAACGCGTGATCGCCGCCGCCGCTGCCTCGCTTCCTATGAGGACTTTGCCAACTGAGCGAGCCACGCTCGCCGCGGCCGTAGAAGTGGCCGCGATCGCCGTCGCCATCGCCCGCGCCATCGAAGCCGACATCAACGAAGTTACGGAGAGCACCGTGCCGACCGAGCGGGCGATTGTTGGCGCACCTGACGAGCTGGCTGATAGCAGCACGCCGGCCGCGCCGTCAGTCTCGATGTACTCACTCGCGACAGCGCCGGGTTCCAGCTGCAATTCGTCGAGGTAGAACGAGGTCGTCTCCGCCCCGGCGCCTTTGCGAACGTCAACAGTGAGGCCCGTGGTACCGGCTGGCGTCGTGAAAGTGAACTCTGTCCGGAACCATGCGTCGTGTGTCGACGCGATTGACACGCCGTCGATGAGTGCGGCGTGTCCCTGCTTGTAAACCTCGAGAAAGAGGGCTGGATTCCCGGTCGGGACATAGAGCTGAAACGAGACCGTATATTGGCGACCGGCTTCAATTCCAATGAAGCCGTCGAAGAACGGCCCGCTGAATCCGGCAGCACTGAGAGTCGTCTTCAGACTGTAGGCCCCGGAGGCAATCTGTTCGGCGCTGCGTGCGATGACATCGCCGCCATCGCGGGTGTGCCAGCCGTCGAGGTTGGTTTCCAGCCCGCCGTTCTTCGCAAGGTTCTCGGGCATGGTTAGACCCATGCCGCCTGTTTGGTGACCCCGTTGATTCGTGCGAACAGGCCCGCCGCCGTTACCCAGAGGTCGCCATCCTGCGGCGCCGCAGGCGCTCCGGCGACAGGGGCCAGCCGGATACCCGTGTCCGTGACGCGTGCCCGCTCCGTCACTGCATCCACGCCGGACCGCGTGAAGAAGGCGATCGTGTTGGTGTCCCCGTTGCCACCAGCCGACCCGAACGCGTAGATCGATACCTGGCCGCGATTGTCGCTGCCCACGTTCGGCATCAGGGAAATCCATGCACCGCCGCCCACATCTGCGTTGTGCAGCTTGTTCGACATGTACGAGGTCTCGGCGCCAGCCGTCATAGCCTGCGCGCGGCGCCCGATGGCCGTACCGTTGACCGTCGTAATGACGTTGTAGTCGCCGGCGAGGATGTCTCCCCACAGCGACAGGGCGTGTACCAACCCATCCGCGAGGCTGGGTGGGATGGGATTGTCACCGCCGTCGAGGTCCCAGATCGCCAATTTCCGACCTTCGGTGATGAACCACTGCAAACCGTCCGCGGGCGTGTCCCCGGTCAGAACGAGCACCTTCATCGCCGAGCCGCCAAGGGGCGTGATGGTACCCAACTCGAAGCCGTGCTCCGAGACGCCTTCTCTGGCGAGCGTAAGCAGGCGGTTGCCGTCGGCGTCCGCCTGGGTGGCCTTGATCTCCCCGGCAACGTCGAGTGGGACTGTCGGCACCTGCCCGACACCAACCCACCCGTACACCTCGTCAAAGTACAGCGGCTCCTCCACCTGTCCGCCCGCGCCATCGTCCCGGCGGACGTTCATGGTCCCCGGAGCCGGGTTGGGCTCCACGTAGAGCAACTGCTGGTAGGTGTCCGCCGGCGACTGGTCTTTCAAGGCGACCATGAGAACCCTCCTACGCGAACTGCACTCGGAAGGTGAATTGAATCGAGTCGCCAGAGGCGAGGCCGATGCTGGTGAAATCGCCCTTGCAGAAGAGGGTTCCCCCCGATGCCGCATCGAACAGGCCCGCGTTCGTCACAGAACCTGCCCCGCTTGCGGTCCGAGTCCCGGTCACCGTCAACGTGTCGTTGGTCTCGTCCGTGGTCGTCCGGGTTGGCGTCCCAACCGTATGGTCGGTCCCGGCCGCTGTCGCCAGGTCAACCAGCTTCTCAGCGAAAAGCGTCGTATCGGCCGGGTCAGCCGTCCCAACGCCCGTGCCCCATCCGATGTACTTCGGCACGGTGCCACCCAGGCCAGAGACCAGGTTGGTGGTGACGGCGAGTCCGGCGTGCGTGATCACCGTCGCCATGAACAGGATCAGCGCCCAGAACGCGCCGAGTGGGTCAAATCGCTTGAGGGTCGTCGCGTGCATTTCAGCGTGCCATCCTTCGTGTGCTCTTGATGAACCACCGCAAGCGCCGCAGTGGGTTGCGGTGGTAGTACGCCACGGTCCCCCGCGGCTCCGAAGTGGCGACAGGGCAAACGTTGTCGGGATGGGCGGAGGGTGTGCCGCAACGGCAGCGATAGACCACCGCCTCGATTGAAGCTTCCCGGACGTTTGCCACAGTCACCATCTTTCCCATTACTCGACCGCCTGTTCCGCAGCGAGATGCGCCCGAACGAACGCCAGAACTTCGGGCTGCTTCCACGACGGCCACCCGGCAGGCATGGTCCAGCCGCGAGCCTTGATGAGCTTCAGCAGGTCGCCGCGCTTGGTCGTGTCTGTCACGACAATGTCGGCTGGCGGGGTTGGGGGGCTAACCGGTTCCTCCACCGGCGCCGGGGTGGCGAGCTCTTGGATGGCCTGCTCGTCTGCGGGCGAGATCTCCTGGCCGGGAACGAGACGCGAGAGCAGGCGTTCCATCAACTCGGTCTGGCGCTCGACCGCCACGATCTGGCGCTCCTGCTGCGTCCGGTTTCGCTGCGCTTCGACAGAGCGGTGCTCGGTGGAGTGTTTGAGCCGGAAGTGCTCTTCCTGGTCGGTCACCGTCGGAAAACACTTCACCGTGCCGTCCCGGTTCTTGTGCGGCCGAAGCACGCTCAGGCACGGGAACGTCGGTACCGGCGGAGTGACCCTCGGGCGAAGCGTGAAAGCCTTCTGCCGGGGGTCGTCCGCATTCGGCTTTCGCAGGTAGT
>JBEEKA010000070.1:0-2989 GCA_041168985.1 Pseudomonadota bacterium
GACCGAAGGTTGCCTTGAAATAGTCCCAGGTCCTGGCGGCACCGTACTGCGCGTCGACGGCAACCGTCTCCACGTTCGACAGGCTGCCGTTGCCCCAGAGGTTCGTCGCGGACGAAAACACCGCGCCGCCCGTGGTCGAATTCGCCATGTTGACCGCGTATTGGCTGCCGCGGGACGGATCACGCAGCAACCAGCTCGTGGTCGTGGTCGTCTTGCCCTTGACGGTCGTCGACTTGGTGACCGAATCCGTGGTCAGGGCCACGGCGCCGCTCAGGAAACCCGTGCCCGTCGTGTTCGTGGCAACGGTTTCGATGCCGTCCCAGCGGTCGAGGATGCGTCCATCGACGCGGCTCACGACGACGTGCAGTTCGATCGGCGTGCCATCGGTACGCTGTCCGCCCAGACTCACCTCATAGGCCCGCTCCGGCGCGACGCCGCGGGCATAGACCACCTCTTCGGCAGCACCGGTCGCGGCGAGCCCGGCATGCGTGGCGAGCGCAGCGGACATCGCCGCCGGCGCGCCAAGGGCGACCGGCCCATCCACCAGGATCTGGCGGTCCAGTGTCTTGGACACGCCACGCAGCGTGCCGCCGTTGTTGCTGTGTACGACGAGGTCGCCCCCGATGACGCGCAGCCCCTTGTGCCAGCGGTCGAGGCGCACATGCTCGGTGCCATCCGCGTCGACAACCACGTCGCGGGCTGCGAAGCGGTCATCCGCGCCTGCCAGCGTCCGGGTCGGGAATCGGGAGATCTGCCCCAGTGCCCGCTGTGTCGCGGCATCGGCTGCGGCGTGGGCCGGGAGGGCGGCGGCTGCGACTCCGACAGCCAGGAAGGAAGCAGCGAAACTCGGGATCTGGCGGCTCATCTCGTTCCCCTGCAGCGCCGGGGGCGCTTCATGGGGAGGGAAGATGACAGCCGCGGATCTTGCTCCTGTGTCAGGACTGTTACGTTTTGGCGGACCCGTCCGGCCGTCAGTTCACGTTGACGGCCGACCAGGCCGCGGCGACCGCGGCGTACTCGGCCGACGATGCCCCGTAAAGGTCCGTCGCGGCGCTGAGCGTCGCGGCGCGGGCTCCCGCGTAGTTCGTGCTGGACGTCATGTAGACCGTCAGGGCCCGGTACCAGATCTTTTCCACCACTTGCCGGCCGACACCGGTCACCGCCGGACCGCCGGTGGCGATGCGCGTGTCGCCCGCCTTGCAGGTCACGCTCGAGCCACTGCCCTGCGACGCCAGGTAGTAGAAATGGTTGGCGACGCCGGAACTGTAGTGCACGTCCAGCGACCCCACGCCGGCATACCAGCAGTCCGCGGAATAGCCGTCAGTGCTGGGCTGGATCATCGACCGCAGCGCCGAGTTGCCGCTCCGGTAGAGCTCCTCGCCGATGTAGAAATCGCCCGGGTCGAAGGCATTGTTCGCATGGAACTCGACCGCCGTGCCGAAGATGTCGCTCGTCGCCTCGTTCAGGCCACCCGATTCGCCCGAATACGCGAGGTTCGCCGTGCGGCTGGTCACGCCGTGGCTCATTTCGTGGCCCGCGACATCCAGGGAATCGAAGGGGTTGAAGGTCGTGCCGTCCCCGTCTCCATACGTCATGCAGAAGCAGCTGTTCGTCCAGAACGCGTTGTTGTACCGGGAGCCGTAATGCACGCGGTTGTAGGCGCCCTTGCCATCATTGGCGATGCCACTCCGGCCATGGACCTGCAGGTAATAATCCCAGGTCACGGCCGTGCCGTACTGCGCATCGACGCCGACCGTCTCGGCGTTGGCGAGACTGCCGCTGCCCCAGTTGTTGCCGTTCGTCGTCGACGCGAAAACCGAACCGCCGGACGTGCGGTTGGCCATGTTGATCGTGTACTGGTTGCCGCGGGACGGATCGCGCAGATACCAGGTCTTGCTGACGGTCGTCACGCCGTTCGACGTGGTCGTCGTGGTCCACTGGTCGGTGGTTAGCGCCAGCGGTCCATTGAAATAGCCGGTACCGCCCCCGGCGACGGCCACCTTGACAGAGGAAGTCGTCGTACTACCTGAACCGCCGCTCCTTGCCGTTTCCACGTCATCCCAGCTGTCCAGCACCCGCCCTGTCAGGCCACTGACGATCACATGCAGCTCGCTCGGCGTGCCGTCGGCTTTCGTGCCGTTCAGCGCAACGTCGTAAGCCAGTTCCGGCGACGAGGAACGCGCATAGACCACCGATTCCGGCGTACCGACCGATGCGTACCCGGACCGTCCGGAAAGCGCGGCCGACACCGCTTTCATCGCATTGACCGCTGCGCGTGCATTGACGTTGACCGGATGCTGCAACGTTCTGGAAACGCCGCGGAAGCCCCCGCCAGCGTTACCGTGCACCACCAGATCGCCTCCAATGACCCGGAGGCCGTTGTAGCGCCGATCAAAGCGAACATGTTCAGTCCCGTCCCGGTCCACGGTCACGTCGCGGACGTCATACGTCTGGTTCGCGCCGTGCATTGCCTCGGCCGGGAACCGCGCGATATGGCCGAGCGCCCGGCTGGTCGCCGCCCCACTGTCCTGCGCGGCCCAGGCTGCCCCCGCCGGAGCAACGGACAGGCCGGCGAGGAGGCACGAGGCAAGGACTGGTTGGCGAAGGAGGCGCATTCAGGCTCGCAGGATGGTTTCAGACACAGGCAGTGTAGGGACTTCGCACGCCAGCCCTCAACACCCAAACGGGTAATATTGGAGGGATCACGACTGCGCCCGGCGCCTGCAGGTAACCGATGGCCCGATACGAACGCGTCCAACCCTTGTTCGAACTCCTTTGGAGTTCGCACCACCCCCTCTCCATGACCCAGTTGTGCGAGAAGCTCGATGCCTCGCGCGCGACGATCACCCGGCTGATCGCTTTCCTTCGGGATGAGCAGCAGCAGGACATCCGCTACGACAGGGAGCACAACGGATACCTGCTGCATCGGGACCGCAAGACGACCGGCACCGCCGCACTGCTGAACCTGTCCAGCGCAGAAGCCGCGTCG
>JBEEKA010000071.1:0-22153 GCA_041168985.1 Pseudomonadota bacterium
CGAGATATCGATGCAGCAGCGGCATCGCGCCCGGCCCGATCCCCCCTCGGAACCGATTGCCTATCACCAGATCGGCGCCAGCTTCCATTTCGCGCACGAAGGGCGCCATGGCAGACCAGTCGTAGGAATCATCAGCGTCGGCCATGACAAGGTAGCTTCCGTTCGCCGCCGCAAGCCCTGCCGTAAGCGCCGCCCCGTAACCCTTCCGCGCCACGTGCACGACGCGCGCACCGAGACTTTCTGCGAGCGCCACGGAGCCATCCGTCGAACCGTTGTCGGCGACGATGACCTCCCCTTCGATGCGCAGGGCCGCGAAACAGGCCTGTGCTTTCCGGATGCAGACCGCAAGTGTCCTGGCCTCGTTGAGGCAGGGCATGACGGCGCTGACATGGGGGCGTAGCGCGGGCGGTGAAGTGTCGTTCATGGGGGTGATGCACGCGACTCGCTGGGAGGGCCGTCATCCTTCAGCCGGTAGGTCAGCTTACGGTGCAGCACGAAATTGACGGGGGCGTTCACGATCGCGAGGAACACCGCCGCCGACAGGTACCACCAGCCAGCCAGGTCCACGAGCGCCTTCAGGGCCAGCGTGTTGGCAACCAGGCTGCCGGCGCTGATCGCATGGAACCGGAAGAGCGCCCCGCGGCCACCCTCGCCTCGACCGCCGAACGCGAACCTGCCATTCGAGATGAATGCCAGGGTGTTCACCAGCAGGAAGACCACGATGAAAGCGACGAGGTAGTGCAGCTTCAGCACCTCGACGCAAACGAAAAGCAGACACCAACTGGACACCGCGGAAAATCCGCCGACGACCAGGAACTTCGCGAACTCCCTGATCCTGGGGTCGAAGACCGGCCGCATCGCCGCTAGCGCCGGTACCCGCTCGTGATCGGGTAGCGCCAGTCGCGCCCGAAAGCACGACGGCTGACGCGGATGCCCGGAGGCGACTGCCGGCGCTTGTATTCATTGCGCTGGACCATATCCAGCACGCGCACGACGACCGCCCGGTCGAAGCCGCGCGCCACGATCTCGTCGACGGAAAGGTCCTCCTCGATGAAGGCCTCGAGGATGGCATCCAGCACTTCGTAGGCGGGCAGTGAATCCGTGTCCTTCTGGTCCGGACGCAGTTCGGCCGTGGGCTCGCGCTCGATCACGCGCACAGGTATGACGTCCGCGCCGCCGTATTCGACACGCTGGCGCGCCAGCTCGTTGCGGTAACGCGCCAGGCGGTAGACGAGCAGCTTGCTGCAGTCCTTGATCGGCGCGAAGCCCCCGTTCATGTCGCCGTACAGCGTCGCGTAGCCGACGGCCATCTCGCTCTTGTTGCCGGTCGTGAGCAACATGCGGCCGGTCTTGTTGGAAATCGCCATCAGCAGCAGCCCGCGGATGCGGGCCTGGATGTTTTCTTCCGTCGTATCCGGTTTACGGCCCGCGAACTGCTCGGCCAGCGACTCCAGCGTGGCCTCGAACATGTGTTCGATGGAGATCACGCCGTGCTGGACACCGAGTGTTCGCGCCTGCGCCGCCGCATCATCGATGCTCATCTGCGAGGTATAGCGCGAGGGCATCATCACGACCTGCACGCGCTCCGCCCCCAGTGCGTCCACGGCGAGCGCCAGGGTCAAGGCGGAGTCGATGCCGCCGGACAGCCCCATCACGACGCCAGGGAAGCGATGCTTCGCGACGTAATCGCGGACACCCAGCACGAGGGCGCGATAGACGCTTTCCTCGGGATCGAGTGCGGGCGCGATGGGATCGGCGTCGAGCGAACGCACCTGCACGCCGCCGCCCGGGGCGCGAAAGAACTCGATGCCACAGAGCGCCTCGTCGAAGGCGCGCGCGCGCAACACCAGCGTGCCTGCGCCATCGATGACGAACGAGCGGCCGTCGAAGACCAGTTCGTCCTGCCCGCCAACCAGGTTCACGTAGACGACGGGCACCCGCAGCGACTGGGCACGCTCTCGCAGGACGCGCTCCCGTTCGCGCTGCTTGCGCTGCTCATAGGGCGACGCGTTCAGCACCAGCAGGATTTCCGCGCCAGCCTCGCAGGCGGCGCGCGCCGGTTCTACTTCCCAGATGTCCTCGCAGACCAGGATCCCGAGACGGAAGCCATTCATCGCGAATACGGTGGCTTCGTCCCCCTGCAGGAAATAGCGTTTCTCGTCGAAGACACGGTAGTTCGGCAGGCAACATTTGCGGTGGTTCGCGGCAGGACCGTCCCGTCGCAGCAGCTTCGCGGAGTTGAACAACCGGGGGTGGTGGCCCTCACCCTCGTATTCCGGATAACCGAGCACCAGGGCGGGCAGCGGCAATTCCTCCTCCGCCCCGGAATGCACGATATCCGACAGCGACGACAGCGCTTCCTCGACTTGCGCACGCAGGCCACGATGGAACAGCAGGTCCTCGGGCGGGTAGCCGCAGAGCGTGAGCTCGGGAAACACCACGAGGTCCATGCCGGACGCAGCCGCGCGCCGCCCTTCGGCAAGCACGCGACCGAGGTTTCCCTGCACGTCGCCGACCAGCAGGTTCAGCTGGGCGAGCGCGAGCTTCAGCGTGTCACCGCTCACGCGCGGCGATTCACTTCTTCTTGGCCGGCTTGCGCGCAGCCTTCTTCGCGACCTTCCTGGCGGTCTTCCTCGCGACGGGCTTCTTCGCCACCTTTTTCGCCACTTTCTTCGCGACCGGCTTTTTCGCAAGCGGCTTCTTCGTCGCAGGCTTCTTCGCGGCAGGCTTCCTGGCGACGGGTTTCTTCGCGGCAGGCTTTGCCTTGCCGGACTTCTTCGCCGGCTTGCGCGGCGCAACGGCCTCGGCCTTCGCCCGCTTCGCAGCGCGGCGCTTCAGCAGGTCCGCCATCGCGGCGCCGAGTTCGGCCGGCGACTGGACCGTGCGGACACCCGCGGCCTCGAGCGCCTTGTACTTGTCGGCGGCAGTGCCCTTGCCCCCGGCGACAACGGCACCGGCATGGCCCATGCGCTTGCCCGGCGGCGCGGTCACGCCGGCGATGTAGGCGACGACCGGCTTGGTGACGAACTTCGCGATGTGGGCCGCAGCGGCTTCTTCATCGCTGCCACCGATCTCGCCGACCATGATGATGCCTTCGGTCTGCGGGTCGCGCTCGAAGAGCTCGATCACGTCGATGAAATTCATGCCGCGGACCGGGTCGCCGCCGATGCCGACGCAGGTGCTCTGGCCGAGCCCGTTCTGCGTGGTCTGGTGGACGGTCTCGTAGGTCAGCGTGCCCGAACGGGACACGATGCCGATGCGGCCCTTCTTGTGGATGAAGCCCGGCATGATGCCGATCTTGCATTCGTCCGGCGTGATGATCCCCGGGCAGTTCGGCCCGATGAGCCGCGTGCCCGTGCCGGCCAGCGCGGTCTTGACGCGGATCATGTCGTTGACCGGGATGCCTTCGGTGATGCAGACGACGAGCTCGATGCCGGCGTCCGCCGCCTCGAGGATCGCGTCGGCGGCAAACGGGGCCGGGACGTAAATCATGCTGCAGGTCGCGCCCGTCGCCTTCACGGCGTCGCGGACGGTGTCGAACACGGGCAGGTCGAGGTGCGTCGTGCCGCCGCGGCCCGGCGTGACGCCGCCCACGATGCGGGTGCCGTAGGCGATGCACTGCTGTGCGTGGAAGCTGCCCTGCTTGCCGGTGAAGCCCTGGACGATGATCTTGGTGCGCTTGTTGACGAGGATGCTCATGGGTTCAATCCGTCCTTACTTGGCAGCGGCGACGACTTTCTTGGCGGCATCGGTCAGGCCTTCGGCAGGCAGGACCGCAAGTCCGCTCTGCTTGAGCATTTCCCGCGCCTGCGCGGCGTTCGTGCCTTCCAGGCGCACGACGACCGGCACCTTCACGCCGACGTTCTTCACGGCGGTCATCACGCCTTCGGCGATGACATCGCAGCGGACGATGCCGCCGAAGATGTTCACCAGGATCGCGCGCACGTTCGGGTTCGACAGGATCAGTTCGAAGGCAGCCGTCACGCGTTCCGGCGTGGCGCCACCGCCAACGTCCAGGAAGTTGGCCGGCTTGCCGCCGTGGAGCTTGATGACGTCCATCGTGGCCATCGCAAGGCCTGCGCCGTTCACCATGCAGGCGATGTCGCCGTCGAGGGACACGTAATTGAGGTCGTGCTTCGCGGCACGGGCCTCCATCGGGTCTTCCTGCGTTTCATCGCGGAGCGCGGCGAGATCCGCGTGGCGGAACACCGCATTCGGATCGATGCCGATCTTGGCGTCGAGCGCGACGAGCTTGCCGTCCTTCGTGACGATCAGCGGGTTCACTTCGACAAGGCTCGCGTCCTGGTCGATGTACAGCTTGTAAAGGGCCTTGAGGATCTTCGAGAACTCGGCGATCTGCGGACCCGAGAAACCCAGGCCGAAGGCGAGGTCGCGGGCCTGGTATCCCTCGAGCCCCACCGCCGGATGGATCGTCGCGGACAGGATTTTTTCCGGCTCGTGTTCGGCCACTTCCTCGATGTCCATGCCGCCTGCAGCCGATGCGACGACGGCGATGCGACCCTTCTCGCGGTTCAGGGTGAGGCTCAGGTAGATCTCGCGCTCGATGGCGGAGCCGGATTCGACATAGACTTGGCTGACCGGGAGGCCTTCCGCACCCGTCTGCTTGGTCGCAAGGCGCGTGCCCAGCATCCCGGCCGCAGCGGCACGCACGGCGTCGAGGTCCTTCACGACCTTCACGCCGCCCGCCTTGCCCCGGCCTCCGGCATGCACCTGGGCCTTGACGACCCAGACCGGGCCGCCCATCCGCCGCGCGGCCGCAACGGCCTCGTCCGGCGTGGCAGCCACCTCACCGGCGGGAACCGGGATGCCGTAATCCGCAAACAGCTTCTTCGACTGGTACTCGTGCAGGTTCATCGCGCGCCCTTTCAATACGGACAATCGCGATATTGTACAGTTTCGATCCATGATCGAGTCGTCCGCCGTCAGCGAAAACAGGATCAGCGCCAGCTCCTTCTCGGATCTCGCCTGGCGGATCACCGGGCTCGTCAATCTTTATCGCGTCGTCGTCACGGCGGGCCTTTTCATCCTCGCCCGCCTGCCTGCGACGGCGAGCACGTTGTCGCTGCAGCATCCGGGCGCCATGCTGTGGATCTGCCTGCTCCATTTCTGTGCAGGATGCCTGCTGGTGGTCGTCCGCCGCGACCGCTGGGCCCATCCCCAGTGGCTGGCCCTGATCCACGTCGGCATCGACGCCGTGGGTTTTGGCGCCATCGTCTGGGCCGCCGGCGGCGTCTCGAGTGGCCTGGGCATCCTGATGCTGCTGCCCGTCGGGGCCATGTCGCTGCTGGCGAACAACCGGCGCAGCAGTTACCTGATGGCCTCGTTCGCCACGCTGGCCCTGCTGTTCCAGCAGGCAGCCACCCAGATCGCCAACAACGCGGGCATGGCCGACTCGCTTGCCGTGGGACTGCTGGGGATCATGCTGTTCGCCGTTGCGATGGGGCTGCGTCCTCTCGCGAGCCGCCTGCGTGACAGCGAAGCCCGGGTCCTGCGGCAGGCCATGGATCTGGAAAACCAGGCCCAGCTGTCGCAGTACATCCTGCAGAACCTTCGGGAGAGCCTGCTCGTCGTCGATGCGGGTGACCGCATCAGGCTGATCAACGATTCCGCGGCCGACCTGCTGGGCGCCGGTGACACCGTGCGCGGCGCCCTGCTGGGCGAAATCTCGCCCCGGCTCCTGTACCTGTTGTCGAAGTGGCGGCAGAGCGCGGGCCTGCAATCTGCCGCTTCGGAAACCTTCCTGGCCGCCGACGGCACGCGGATCGTGCAGCCACATTTCGTGCAGCTGGGCCCGGGACACGAGGACGTAGTGCTGGTCTTCCTGGAAGACACCAGCTTCATCGCCCAGAAAGTGCAGCAATCCAAGCTGGCGGCCCTGGGCCGCCTCTCGGCCAGCATCGCGCATGAGATCCGCAATCCTGTCGGCGCGATGAGCCATGCCGCGCAGCTCCTGGCGGAATCATCCTCCCTGCCCGCGGCAGACCGCCGACTCACCGAAATCATCACGGGCAATGCCACGCGGGTCAGCCGGCTGATCGGCAACATGCTGGAATTTTCCCGGCGGGGGACCGGCACGCCGGAAAGCGTGGTCCTGTCGGACTGGCTTGCCCGCTTCCGCGAGGAATTCCTGGCGACGCTCCAGCTGCCGACGGACCGCCTGTCGATTTCGGCAGCGGAAAGCCCGGGCGCCGCGGAAGGTGTCGTGGTGCGGGTGGATCCGACGCAGCTTCACCAGATCGTCTGGAACCTGTGCCAGAACGCCCTTACGCACGGCGGCGCTTCCCGTGGCAGCTACCCGGTCGAACTGCACTACGGTCGACACCCGGGCTCGGGCCGGCCTTATCTGGAAGTATCCGACCGGGGCCCCGGCGTTCCCGCGGAATTGCGGGAGCGGGCCTTCGAACCCTTTTACACGACGTCGGGACAGGGGACCGGACTGGGCCTGTTCCTCGCACGTGAACTTGCACAGGGCAACGACGCAGCGCTGGTCTGCGATGATCGCCCCGGCGGCGGCAGTGTTTTCCGTCTCGTTTTCAGTGACCCGTCCCGATGGAGCACCTGACCGTGGCCGAGACGCGCATCCTGCTGGTCGACGACGAACCGGACCTGCTTGAACTGCTCACGCTGACCCTGCAGCGCATGGGACATGCCACGTCGACCGCGGCCACGGTTGCCGAGGCCCGGTCCCGACTGGGCAGCGAATCCTTCGACCTGTGCCTGTCCGACATGCGCCTGCCCGACGGTGACGGCCTGCAGCTGCTGGCCTGGATCCAGGAAAACCGTCCGGGCCTGCCCGTTGCGATCATCACCGCGCATGGCAACGTCGAGACAGCCGTACAGGCCCTGAAAGGTGGTGCCTTCGATTTCGTGTCGAAACCCGTGGACGTCGGCGACCTGCGGCGACTGGTTTCACGTGCGCTCAAGCTGGGCGAACAGCGCACCGACGCGACGATGTCGAAGATGGTCCGGCTGCTGGGCGGCTCCGCGTCCATGCAGAAGCTGCGCGAAATGATCTCGCGGGTCGCACGCAGCCAGGCCCCGGTGCACATCACGGGCGAATCCGGCACGGGCAAGGAACTCGTCGCCCGGCTGATCCACCAGTCAGGCCCCCGCCAGGAAGGGCCTTTCATCCCGGTGAACTGCGGCGCCATCCCGGCCGAACTCATGGAAAGCGAGTTCTTCGGCCACAAGCGCGGCAGCTTCACGGGGGCCGTCAACGACAAGAAAGGCCTGCTCCAGGCCGCCGAGGGCGGCACCCTGTTCCTTGATGAAGTCGCCGACCTGCCCCTGCACATGCAGGTGAAACTGCTGCGGGTCATCCAGGAAAAGACCGTGCGCCCCATCGGCGAGTCACAGGAACTGCCCGTGGATGTCCGCATCCTGTCGGCGACGCACCGGAAGCTGGCCGATCAGGTCGCGGCAGGCCAGTTCCGGGAGGACCTGTATTACCGGGTCAACGTGATCGAACTTCGGGTGCCACCGTTGCGTGAGCGCCGTGAGGACATCGCGGAACTCGCGCAAGCTGCGCTGGGGCGGCTTGCGCGCCGCTCGGGGCTCGACGCGCCGGAACTCTCGGAGGACGCGCTATCCGGCCTGGAGACGTACGACTTCCCGGGCAATGTGCGCGAACTGGAAAACATCCTCGAACGGGCCCTGGCGCTGTGCGCGGGAGACCGGATCCAGGCCGAGGACCTTCAGCTCCGCCTTTCGGCCGGTCAACGGACGGAAAGCACGCCGGAACTCGACCAGCAGATCGAGCATCTGGAACGGCAGGCGATCCAGAAGGCACTCGAACAGACCCGGTTCAACAAGACAGCCGCCGCGCGACTGCTCGGCATCACCTTCCGGGCGCTGCGTTACCGGATGGAAAGGCTGGGCATGGGCTGACGTGGCGCGTCACATTGTGACGCAAAAGGGCAGATTCGAGCGTCACGCCCGCCCAGACAAGGCGCAGCTTGAGGCCCGGGAGCCCCTCAACAGCCCTTCGGGCGTTCACGGCCTCGGTTGGCATGGCCGTTGCATTATTCCCGCCACGGCACCCCCGCCGACTTTGCAGAATCGCTCCAGGAGCATACGAATATGAAGAACGTCCAGAAGGGTTTCACGCTTATCGAACTGATGATCGTCGTCGCCATCATCGGCATCCTCGCCGCGATCGCGATTCCGGCCTACCAGAACTACATCCGCAAGGCGGCCTACACGGAAGTCACGGGTGCGATGGCCCCGTACAAGCTGGCCGTCGAAGAGGCCTTCCAGAATGGCATCGCCCTGGCAGACGCCACGGCTGGCAGCAACGGCATCCCGGCGAACCCGACCGCTTCGACGGCCGGCGCATTCAACACGCTTGACGTCGCAGCAGGTGTGATCACCGCGACGCCGAATGCCTACAAGGGCATCCTGGACACGGACACCTGCGTCCTGACACCGACGGCTGACGCCAACCAGCCGGACCGCCTGAACTGGGCCTACTCGGGCGAGTGCGTGACGAAGAATTTCGTCAAGCCGTAACCGACCGCGCAAGGCTGCGAACCAACGGGACCGCTTCGGCGGTCCCGTTTCGTTTTGGCGGTCCCACCGCATGATCTGCGGCTTGCGTCACGGGAAGCCGCGGACCCTGTGTCATAATCCGCCGGGGAAAAACAAAGGCCGTAACCGGCGGTACCCATGAACGAGAGCGTCTCAGTTGCGAATGGCGGCCCACTGCGCATCGGCGTGGGAGGGTTGCCACAGCGACTCGTCCAGGATGGCGTCATCGACGAAGCGGCGGCCGAACGCGCCCTGCTGGAGGCGCGCGACCACAAGTCCAGCTTCGTCACCCAGCTGATCGCATCCGGTGCGGCCAGTGCGCGGGACATCGCCACCGCCGGATCGGCCGAATTCGGCGTACCGGTCATGGACCTGGACTCGCTGGTCGTGGATGCCGAGGTCGTCCGCCTCGTCAACGAAAAGCTGCTGTCGAAATACCGGGTCCTGCCCCTGTTCCGCCGCGGCAAGCGCATTTTCCTTGGCGTCGCCGACCCCACGAACCTCCAGGCACTCGACGACATCAAGTTCCAGACCGGCATGCTGGTGGATGCGGTCGTCGTCGATGATGACAAGCTGCAGAAGGCCATCAACAAGGCGCTCGAGGCCGTCGAGCAGACCATGCCAGCCCTCGGCGACGACGAGGGGATGGATCTCGAAGGCCTCGATGTCACGGGCGGCGACGAGCCGGCCGGGGACACGGTCACGCGGGACGACATCGAAGACGCGCCCATCGTCCGATTCGTCAACAAGATCATGCTGGACGCGATACGGCGCAACGCCTCCGACATCCACTTCGAGCCCTACGAAAAGGCCTATCGCGTCCGGGTACGCATCGACGGCGTACTGAAGGAAGTCGCGCAGCCCCCGGTGCAGCTTGGACCCAAGCTGTCGGCACGACTCAAAGTCATGTCGCGCCTCGACATCGCCGAGCGACGGGTGCCTCAGGACGGGCGCATCAAGATGCGCATCTCGCAGAACCGCGCGATCGATTTCCGCGTCAGCACTTGCCCCACGCTCTGGGGCGAGAAGGTCGTGCTGCGTATCCTCGACCCCTCGCAGGCGATGCTCGGCATCGATGCGCTGGGCTACGAGTCCTTCCAGAAGGATCTCTACCTCAAGTACCTCGCCAAGCCCCAGGGCATGATCCTCGTCACGGGACCGACGGGCTCCGGCAAGACCGTGTCCCTGTACACCGGTCTCAACATCCTGAACCGCGAGGACACGAACATCTCGACGGCGGAGGATCCGGCGGAAATCAACCTGCCGGGCGTCAACCAGGTCAACGTGAACAGCAAGGTGGGCCTCACCTTCGCCTCGGCGCTCCGCGCCTTCCTGCGCCAGGACCCGGACGTGGTCATGGTCGGCGAAATCAGCGACCTGGAGACGGCGGAAATCGCCATCAAGGCCGCCCAGACGGGCCACCTCGTGATGTCCACGCTGCACACCAACGATGCCCCGCAGACCCTGACGCGACTCGTCGACATGGGCGTGAAGCCCTACGCGATCGCCACCTCGGTCAGCCTGATCATCGCGCAGCGCCTTGCACGCCGCCTGTGTTCACACTGCAAGACGCCGCTCGAAATACCGGTCGAGGCACTCCGCAAGGAAGGTTTCCTGCAGGAAGACATCGACCGCGGCTTCAAGGTGTACGGACCGAAGGGTTGCGAATCCTGCAACGACGGCTACAAGGGCCGCACGGGGGTCTACCAGGTGCTGCCCGTCACGGAAGACATCGGCCGGATCATCATGGCGGGCGGAAACGCCATCGAGATCGGTGACGCTGCCAGCCAGATGGGCGTCTGGGACCTGCGCCGCGCGGGACTCGCCAAGGTCATCGCCGGCGTAACCAGCCTCGAAGAAATCAATAGCGTGACCACGGAATAGGGCTGACCTGATGGCAAGCAAGCGAGCCGGCAACGTCGCGAAGATCGAAAAGGTCTTTGCCTGGGAAGGCCGCGACGTACGCGGGAACAAGGTCTCGGGCAAGACCATGGCGGCCTCGGAAGCCGCGGTCCGCGCGATACTGCGGCGCCAGGGCGTCGCACCGTCGAAGATCCGCAAGCAGTCGGGATCACTGGTTTCCGGCGGCAAGATCACGCCGGAAGACATCGCCATCTTCAGCCGCCAGCTCGCGACGATGCTGGGCGCCGGCATCCCGCTGGTGCAGGCATTCGAGATCTGCGCGGTGGGTCTCGACAAGGCGGCGATGCAGAAGCTGGTGCGCGACATCAAGGTCGACATCGAGGCCGGCGTATCGCTGCACGAGGCGCTGGGCCGCAGGCCTCTCTATTTCGACAACCTCTACGTCAACCTCGTGGAGGCCGGCGAACACGCCGGCGCCCTCGACTCGCTGCTGGACAAGATCGCGACGTACAAGGAAAAGACGGAGTCGATCAAGAAGAAGGTCAAGAAGGCACTCTTTTACCCTGCCGCGGTCCTTGTCGTCGCGGTGATCGTCACCACGGTCTTGTTGATCTGGGTGATCCCGCAGTTCGAGGAACTGTTCAAGGGCTTCGGCGCCGACCTGCCGACATTTACCCAGATGGTCATCAACCTGTCGAAGTTCGTTCGAAGCAACGGACTCATCCTGCTTGCGATCATCGTCGGTTCGGTCTACAGCTTCACGTACGCCAGGAAGCGTTCCGCGAAGATGCGGGAGTGGCTGGACCGCGCTTCGCTTAAACTTCCCGTCATCGGGCCCATCCTGTACAAATCCGCGATCGCGCGCTTCGCACGCACGCTGTCGACGATGTTCTCCGCGGGCGTACCCCTGGTCGAGGCACTGCGTTCCGTCGCCGGCGCCACGGGAACGATCGTGTTCGAGCAGGCGGTGCTGGGCATGCGGGACGAAGTATCGACCGGACAGCGCCTTCAGGTCGCCATGGAGAACACCGGACTGTTCCCGAACATGGTCGTTCAGATGATCGCCGTCGGCGAGGAATCCGGTGCGCTGGACACGATGTCCGCCAAGGTCGCGACGGTCTACGAGGAAGAGGTCGACAACGCCGTCGACTCCATGTCCAGCCTTCTGGAGCCGCTCATCATGGCGATCCTCGGCGTACTGGTCGGCGGCCTCGTCGTCGCCATGTACCTGCCGATCTTCAAGCTGGGTTCCGTCGTTTGATCGAGTTGCTGGCGACTTCGCCGAACCTCTTCATCGGCTGCTGCCTCGTCCTGGGGCTGCTGGTGGGCAGCTTCCTGAACGTCGTGATACTGCGCGTGCCGGTGATGCTGGAGCGTCGCTGGCGCGCGGATGCCCTCGCGCTTGACGGCAAGTCGCCGCCGGACGAGGCACCTTTCGACCTCATCCGTCCCCGTTCCTGTTGCCCGGGCTGCAAGGCACCGATCTCCGCGCTGCAGAACATCCCCGTCCTGAGCTACCTGTTCCTGCGCGGTCGCTGCGCCGGCTGCGCGCGACCGATCGGCATTCGGTATCCGCTGTATGAACTAGCGACCGGACTGGCTTCGGCCGTCATCGCCTGGAAGTTCGGCTGGGGGCCGGCCTGTGCCGCGGCGCTGGTGCTGACCTGGTTCCTGGTCGCGCTGACCGGCATCGATCTGGACACCCAGCTGCTGCCGGACACCCTGACGCTGCCTCTGCTTTGGCTCGGCCTCACCGTGAACCTCCTCCTTGAGGCCGGTGCGCCGGGACAGACCCTGCCGGTCGACCTCCGCTCGGCGGTCATTGGTGCGCTGGCGGGTTACCTGTCGCTCTGGAGCCTGTTCCACGTCTTCCGGCTGCTGACCGGCAAGGAAGGCATGGGCTATGGCGACTTCAAGCTCCTGGCCGCTCTGGGCGCCTGGCTGGGTTGGCAGATGCTGCTGCCGATCGTGCTGGCAGCCGCGGGCGTGGGTGCCGTGGTCGGCATCGCGCTGATCGTCTTCCGCCGTCACGAACGTGGAGTGCCGATTCCCTTTGGCCCCTTCCTGGCCGCCGCCGGGTGGCTCGTGCTGCTGGGTGGCCGAAACCTGGTCGATGGCTATCTCGGGCTCTTTGCGCCCTGACCGCCGTCCGCGGCGCGGACGGCGCGGCCCACCCCCGATGCGGATCGGGCTGACGGGCGGCATCGCGAGCGGAAAGTCGACCGTGGCGGCGCTGTTCGAACAACTGGGCGTGCCCGTCATCGACACCGACCAGATCGCCCGGGACATCGTGTCTCCCGGCAGCCCGGCTCTCACCGAGATCGCGAGGCGTTTCGGACCGTCGATCCTGGACGCGCAGGGTCGGCTCGACCGCCGCACCCTGCGCCGGATCGTCTTCGCCGACGCCGCGGCCCGGACCGACCTCGAAGCCATCACGCACCCGGCGATCCACGCGGAAACCGAGCGTCGCTGCCGCGTGGCCGGCGGTGCCTACCAGCTCGTCGCCGTGCCCCTCCTCGCCGAAAAGGGCCTCAAGCGCCGTTACGACCGCGTGCTGGTGGTCGACTGCGACCCGTCCGTACAGCGGCTGCGGCTCCAGCTGAGGGATGGATCCTCGCCGGAGGAAGTCGACGCCATCCTCGCCGCGCAGGCCGGGCGGCATGCGCGGCTCGCCCTTGCTGACGACGTGATCCGCAACGACGCGGACCTGCGGCACCTGGCTTCCGAAGTGGCCACGCTGCACGAGCGCTACAGCAGGCTGGCCGAGCGGCGTCGGGATACGACAGAATAGGCGGATGACCGAACAGCTGGAACTGGATACCGAATTCCCGGCGGCGGCCAGCGCGCCCCTGGTTTTCGAGCAGCCGCTCAACGAGCGGATGCGCACGTTCCTGCGCATCGATTATCTCTACAGCCAGGCGATCTACCACAACGACAAGGCGAGCCAGTGGGGCAGCCGTGCGGCCGTGGCAAGCCTCATCGACATCCTGGCAATCTCGACCCGCGGCGACGTGCGCTCCGACGTCCTGAAGGAGCTCGAGCGGCAGCTGACCCTGCTGAACGAGTTCCAGAACAAGGCGGGCGTCGACAGCAGCCGCCTGCGCGCGCTGATGAGCAACCTGCTCCGACTCCGAAGCGGGCTCGCCGCCGCGGGCGCCGCCTACCTGCAGCCACTTCGGGATTCCGAGTTCCTGGCCGCGATCAAGCATCGCAGCGCGATTCCGGGTGGCACCTGCGAATTCGACCTGCCGGATTATTTCTTCTGGCTGAACCAGGACGCCGCCGCGCGCATGCAGACGTTCAACGAGTGGCTCGCGATGCTGCGACCCCTCTGCGACGCGATCGCGGAACTGCTCTGGCTCACGCGGCAGAACGGCCGCACGCGGCAGGAAGTCGCCTTGGCCGGCTGTTCCAGCATCACTTTTGATCGTGACATGCCCCTGCAGCTGTTGCGCGTCAGCCTGCCATCCAGTGCGGGCCTCTATCCCGAGATCAGCGGCAGCCACTATCGCTGCAACGTGCGGTTCCTGCGCTGGAACGGACTCATGTCGCGTGCGACGCAGTCGGATGAGGACGTGCCGTTCACGCTGACATGCTGCAGCTGACGTGAAGGTGCCCTGCCCCACCTGCCGCCGGGAAACCGAGTGGTCCTCCGACAACCGCTACCGGCCCTACTGCAGCGAGCGCTGCAAGATGGTGGATCTTGGAGCGTGGTTTGCGGAAGAACGGTCGATACCCGCCGAAGCGCCGTCGGAGCGGGATGCTGATCCGGCCGACGAACCGACCCAGCGCGACTGAGCCGCTTTCGTAACGCTCGCCTCAGGGCGACCTGGCCTTGGCACGGTCCGCTTTCAATCGGGCCACGTCCAGTTTCCGGATGGAGCCGATCGGGCAGAGGTCGTGCCCGGCGCGGACCTTGTCGAACCGCGTGACGCGATTGAAGTTCGACGTGAAGCCAATGGCCTGCGCGTATTCGAGTTCGGTGCAGGGTTCCCAGACCTTCAGCAGATAGGCCTCCCGCAGCCCGGCCCACAGGAGCAGCTCGTCGTGACCGACGACCTCCCAGCCGTCCAGCCGGTAGAAGTGGATGCTTTCGACTTCGGGCCCGGCGTACTGCGAATAATCGACGGCCGGCGCCGCCGGGATGCGTGCCCCGGTCGAGGCACAGGCCGCGAGGGCCAGCAGCATCGCAACCTGGAGGATTCGCGCCTTCATGGTGATTTCAACGGACGGTCGCGGGAAGCGTTGACGGCGGCGGTGGCAACGCCCGGTTTCCCCTGCGCCTCCAGCGCCTGTGCGAGGCCGCGCCGGATCTCTTCGTCGTGGCCGGTTTTTTCCAGCAGACCGCGGAACAGGACTTCTGCTTCGGCGGGCCGGTCGCGCACCAGCAGCAGTAGCCCCAGGTTGTAGGGCGCACTGGCGCCTTTCGGATCCAGCGCCATGGCCGCGCGATACTCGCGCTCGGCATCGGCCGGACGCTTCAGGTCATCGAACAGGTTACCGAGATTGACGTGCGCGTCCGCGTTGCCGGGGTCCCTCTGCACGGCCTCTTTCAGTCGCGACTCGGCGTCCTGCAGTCGGTTAAGGCCCGCAAGATAGACGCCATATGCCGCCAGCGTCGCCGCCCTGTCCTTTGACTGGGCGGGAGCGCGCTGGACCTCCAGCAGGTAGATGTAGTCCGCCTCGGTGACTTCATCGGGGGTCTTGCCATGCCAGGCGGGATCCTCATAGACCCGCATGACGCGCGCACGGATCTGCTTTTCGATCAGGTCATAGCGCTGGTAACCGGCCAGTTCGACGGCACGGTTGTAGGACTGCTCGGCCGAGGCATAGTGCGACTCCTGCAGCAGGCGATCGCCTACGGCCACATACCGATCGACCGCGATCCGCGTCTCGTGGCGATCCCACTGGTCCTGCAGCGAGGGGATCAGGAATGCGAGCAGGACCACGGACGCGCTCGATGCACCAGCAAGGAAAGTCCTGGCGCGGCTCCAGTGTTTTTCGATCACCGCTCGTTACTCCTTCCTGGCGCGCCCTGTCCGGCCGGCCGCAAAGGCCGCGAACCAGGCGTTGCGCGCCACCAGTTCCGCCACGCTTCCCTGATCCTGCACCTTTCCGCGACCCAGCAGAACCACATGGTCCGCCGCGGCAACCATGGAATACCGGTGTGCGATCACCAGCGTCGTCGGGCGGCCCGGCCTGTCCAGCAGGACGCTGCGGATGTCGTTCTCCGTTGCATAGTCCAGATTGGCCGTCGCTTCGTCGAGTATCAGGACGCGCGGCCGGGCGACCAGCGCACGCGCGATCTGCACGCGCTGTCGTTCCCCGACGGACAGCCCCACTCCGTGTTCACCGACCCACGTCGCCAGGCCGTCGGGCAGTCGCTCGAGCAGGTTGGATAACCCCGCATCCTGCGCGGCCGACAGCACTTCCGCGTCGCTGGCCTCCGGCCTCATGTACCGCAGGTTGTCTGCAATGGAAGCCTGGAAGATGGCGCCATCGGCGGCGACCACGGCGATCTCGCGGCGCAGGGCCGCCGCATCGAGCGACCGGATATCCACGCCGTCGACGAGGATCCGCCCGCTTTCCGGCTCGAACAGCCGGAGCAGGAGATCGGAGGCTGTTGTCTTGCCGGCACCGGAGGGACCGACCAGGGCCGTGATGCCGCCGGCGGGCAGCGAAAAACTCACGCCGTCGAGCACCCGTCGGCCCGGCAGATAGCCGAAGCGCAGGCTCTCGAATACCACCGCACCGGGTCCGGGCGGGACCGGGAGTCCGCCTTCCGGTTCAGGCGATTCGCTGAGCAGGCGCACCGCGCGCGCGATGGATGCCAGGTGTTCCTGCAGCTGGAGGGTCAGCGCGGTCAAGGTTTCGATCGGCGTGTACAGCTTGTCGAGGTAGACGACGAACATGACGACATCGCCCGGGGTGAGCTGCCGGTCGAAAACGAGCCACCCGCCGTAGCCCAGCACCAGGGCCTGCGTGAGGTAATTGATCGACGATTGCCAGAAGACATAGAAGTTCGCGAGCCGGTTGCGGTCCACGTAGATGTCATAGGCCTCGTCCGACGCGTTGCGCAGCCCCAGGCTCTCGCGCTGCTCCGCGCCCGAGAGCTTCACGGTCTTCACGGCGCCCAGCGCGTCCTGGATCCGGGCCGACACGGCGTCCCACATTTCGTAGTACTGGGTCAGTCCGGTCTCCAGCCGGCGTGACGAGCGCCAGACCAGCCAGAGGTAGGGCGGCAGCAAGGCCAGTGCAACGAGGGTCAGCCGCCAGCTCTGCGTGAACATGATGGCCAGCACGCCCAGCATCCGCAGCAGCTCCGGCACCACGTCATGTGCCGCGGCGGAGACCAGCGGCGCTGCCTGGTCGGACTGGTCGATCTGCTTGGCCAGGGTACCGCTGGCACGACGGCTGAAGAAGGCGAGCGGCAGGCGCAGGACCCGTCCAAACGTGCGCTGGATCAGGTCTGCCTCGATGCGACTCGACAGCCAGACGGTCTGCTGGTCCGACAGCAGGGAGAAAAGGTGCGACAGCACGTTGATGGCGAACAGCAGTGCCGCGCCCCACAGCAGGGTGCGAAGCGTCTGCTCCATGGTGCGAGGCGCGACGTGTCCGGCATGGTGGTCCGGCGATTCATCCACCGGCACCGCCCCATCGGCCGCGCCCTGATCGACATCGTGTTCAACAGGCGCCGGACTGGTTCCATCCGCGCCGCTTTCCGGCGGTGAGGCTTCCGGGCCGGAAACGGCCTCCTCGTCCTTCAGCAGGTCGATGGCGGTTTCGCCAGGCATGCCGACATACAAGCCGGCAATGTCGTTGATCGCCTCGCGATAGATGATCGGCGAGAGCAGGTCCGTGCCCGTCGCGAGCAGGGCCAGCACCGCAACCGAGGCAAAGCGCCAGCGATAGGGTCGGGCCAGTCGCGCCAGCAGTGCCCAGCACTCTCGCGCAGCGTTCGTCACCGGATCGGGTTCTCCGGCCCTGCGGCACGCGAGTCCATCACCTCGTTGAAGATCTTGCGTCGCGTGTAGAGCCAGCGGCCCTCGACCTTCCGCAACTCGTCCTCGTAGTGGCCATAGCCACCGACGTAGGGCCAGCGCTCACGGCCATCGTTGTCCATCTCGAACCAGTAGGAGATGTGCGTGGCCCTGTCGCCGTCGATCGCCAGGACGGCGTTCGTCGTGAAGTGCCGCAGTCGCGCGGGCCGGCGCGGCGCGTCGGCTGCTTCCTTTTTCGCGAAGGCGGCGCGCATGTTGCGCACTTCTGTGCGGATCGCCTCGCGTCCTCGCACGATACCGCCGGCCCAGTCGAGCACGCCGTCCGGCGCGAAGGTGGCCGCATAGGCATCCGCATCCTGCCAGTCGAGCGCGAAGATGTACCGCGCCTGCAGATCCTCGATCTCGGCGCGGTCCGCCGCGTACTGCGGACCATAGGCCGGCGCGCGGGCCGCGACGGGTACCGCCGCGGCCTTGGCGTCGATCGCGCGCTTCACGAGGTGGGCGCGGAGGGCTTCCACATCGTCGGCACCGATGCGGTCGCGGAAGGACACCATGCCGCGTGACTCGAGCGCGCCGTCGAGCACCACCGTTCGGAAAGCCTCCGACGAGTTGATCATCGGCGAGACGCGCAGGTCCGGGAACAGCCCCCGGTTGCCGAACTGGGTCTCGTGGCACATCGCGCATTGCGCCTGATAGACGGCCGCGCCCTTCGCGAGCAGCGCGACGTCGCCGAATGCAGCCGGCGGATTGAACGTCCGCGCCGGCGGCAGCGGCGGGACCGGCGGCAGGTTCAGCTTGCCCCCGAGCCTGTACACCAGCAGGCGCGACCGGTTCGGCGTGTAGTAGTCGCGCGTGCCGTAACCCGCGAGCTGCGCGATGTACTGCACGCCATCGACGCTGTAGGCGATCGGCGCCGCGACCACGCCGGTCTGCGGGTCGGCGGACCAGAGCTTCTCGCCGGTGGTGTCATCGAATGCGCTGAACTCGCCTTTCTGCGCACCCTGGAACACGAGGCCGCCCGCCGTGCTCAGCACGCCCGAGGCGATCGTGCCGCGATTCCCGCTGCGCCAGACTTCCCTGCGCGCGACCGGATCCCAGGCCACCAGGAAGGCCCGCGACTGCTTCGGGGCATCCGAATGCAGGTCGTTGTAGATCGTCGGCGACACGCGGCCGATGCCGGCGTTCGCGACGTTCTCCCGCGGAACGTATTCCGGATTCGGGGCGAAGGCAGTGCTCGTCTCGACGACGGGCATGTACACAAGCTTCGTCCTGCGGCTGAAGGAATACGGGTGCCAGCTGTGCGCGCCCTGGCCACCCGGCTGCACGATCGCAGGCTTGCCGGTCTTGCCGAATCGCGCCGCGGGCACCTCAACGGGCCGACCGGTTTTCAGGTCGACATGCGTGGCCCAGGTGACCGTCGTGTAAGGATCGGCGGACAGCAGCTGGCCGTTTTTCGCGTCTAGCACGTAGAAGAAACCGTTCTTCGATTCCTGCATCAGCACGCGACGGGTGCCGGTCGGCAGATCGAGATCGGCGAGCATCACCGGGCTGGTCGCATCGAAGTCCCAGGTCTCTGCTGGCACGGTCTGGTAATGCCAGGCATATACCCCGGTGTCCGCATCCACGGCGATCAGCGAATTCAGGAACAGGTTGTCACCACCGCCGGGGGACCGCGCCTCGGCGACCCAGGGCGTGCCGTTCGCGGTGCCGAAATACACGAGGTTGGTCGTGGGGTCGTAGGCGATGCCGTCCCAGACGGTGCCGCCCCCGAGCTTCCAGTAGAGGTCGCCGTTCCAGGTTTTCGCCGCAGCTTCCATCTGCACGTTTTCATGCGGCTTCGACGGATCGCCGGGAATGGTGAAGAAACGCCACAGCAGGTGACCGTCCTTCGCGTCGTAGGCCGAGATGTAGCCGCGAACACCGATCTCCGAGCCGCCATTGCCGATGAACACCTTTCCGTTGGCCACGCGCGGCGCCCCGGTGCTGGTGTAGGGCCGCGTGGGATCGACCGTCAGAACTTCCCAGCGCCTGCGCCCGGTCTTCGCGTCGAGCGCAATGAGCCGACCATCATAGGAACCGACGTAAAGCAGATCGCCCCAGGCGGCGAGCCCGCGGTTCACGACATCGCAGCAGCCCTTGATGCCCGTCGCGCCGGGCACCTTCGGGTCGAAGGTCCAGAGGCGCCGGCCGGTCTTCGCATCGAAGGCGTAGACCTTGCTCCAGGCCGTGGTGACGTAGAGCACGCCGTCGATTACGAGCGGCGAGGCTTCCTGCCCGCGGTTGGTGTCGAAATCCGCGAACCAGGCAAGCCCGAGTTTCGAAACGTTCGCCGGCGTGATCTGCGTCAGCGGACTGAAGCGCTGTTCGTCTTGGGTCCGTCCGACGGCAAGCCAGCTGCCCGGTTCGGCATCCGCCTGTCGAAGGCGGTTATCCGTCACCCCGGCGGCGAAGGCCGTGAGCGGCAGCAGGGCCGCGAGAAGAATTGCCCGCAGTCCTGCCACGCCGCCCCTCATGGCGTTACAGCTTGATGCGGCCGCCGCCGCCCATGCCACCCATACCGCCCAGGCCACCCATGTCGCCGCCCGCCCCCGGAACGACGATGCGGGACTGCGCCTCGCGGCGCATCTCGCGGGCCTCTTCGATGGCCTGTTCAAGGGCCTGGCGCACGGCCTGGGGGAACTGGGCGATGGCTTCAGCCAGTGTCTCGACTTCCATTTCGAAGCCGAGAGGCAGGACGCCACCCGGGGTCAGCAGCTGCGTCTGGCCGCTGAACAGGATCTTGCGCGCAGGATCCGGATGACCGTCGGTCGTGATCGGCGACAGGCGGCGGATGGTGCCGGCCGTGCGATCAGTGAAGAGTTCCTCGCGGTACAGGTTCGCGCCGTCGAAGGAAATGTCGGGCAGGTTGGATTCATTGGACATCATGCGTTCCGGAGCCGGTCGGGCCGGCCGTGCAGTGGATCAGGCCCGCGATCTTAACCCTGTTCGGCGGGACCGAGTGCCTGCCTTAGGACCGGCACCATCGGAAGGTCCGCCTCAAGCAGGTCGCAGCGATCGAGTTCGGCAACCGCCACCCAGCGCAGCGCCTGGCCATCCATACCGCGCGGCTCGCCCTCGTGCCGCAGGACCAGCCAGAGCCCGATCTCGACCGAACGATCCGCGTAATCGTGGCGGAAGTCCGCCAGGTGCCGGCTTGCATCGACCCGCACGCCGAGTTCCTCGGCAAGCTCGCGAACCACCGCCTGGTCGGCGCTCTCGCCCGCTTCGATCTTGCCGCCCGGGAACTCCCAGCGACCGGCCTGCCATTTGCCGGGCGGACGCTGGGCGATCAGCAGGCGCCCCGTGCGATCGACGAGCACGGCTGCCACGACGCGCAGGACTTCTGGAGGGTGCACCGACATCCGGCTACCCTTGCATAGCCCATCCGAGGCAACAAGTCCCGGGGAACCGCTTGCAGCCAGAGTCGCCTTCAGACCATTTCAGGCAGGCCGTCGCATTCGATGCGAGCGGCCGGCACGACGATGCAATCAACGAACTCGCGCTGGGCACGCAGGCACGGGACCCGCACTGCACGCGACTGCTGGGCCTGCGACTCCTGACGGGAGACCGGTCCCCGCTGCTGCCCCAGGAAGGCCTGCGTTTCCTCGGCGAGGCGGCGGAGTCCGGGCTGCCGGAAGCCGCAGCACGCGCAGCTGGCGTGCTGGCCCTGGGTGTCCACATTCCGCCGGATCACGGGCTTGCCGTGATGTGGCTTGCCAGGTCCGCCGAACTGGGCTGGGAGCCTGCGCAGCGGCAGCTCCGCGCCTTGTGCGACGACGCGGCACTCGCCGCCTCGCCGGTCGGCCGCCCCGCGGACTGGCAACGCATCGCGGCCGGCATCCAGCCTGAAAACTGGAAGGAGGCGGTGCCACTGGAAGTCCTGAGCGAAGGACCACGCATCGTCCGGGTACCCGGACTGTTGCCACCGGCATTGTGCGGGTTCTTCATATCGCTCGCGCCGGGCCGCCTCGAACGAGCGCTCGTCTATGACCCGGTCAACCGCCGGGAGATCGTCGCCGCCCATCGCAGCAACACGCTCGCGACATTCAACGTGGACACCATCGAACTGGGACACGTGCTGTTGCAGGCCCGGATGGCGGCCGCCTGTGGCGTCGGCGAACGGCAGATGGAGGCCCCGTCAGTACTGCACTACGCACCGGGCGAAGAGATCCGCGACCACTATGATTTCGTCGATCCCAAGTCGACGCCTGATTACGCCGGCGAGATCGCGCGCAACGGCCAGCGGGTCGTGACCTTCCTGGCCTACCTGAACGATGACTACGACGGCGGCACCACGGACTTCCCGGACCTGGGCATCCGGAACCGCGGCCGCACGGGCGATGGGCTGTTCTTCGTGAACGCCCTGCCCGACATGTCGCCGGACCTCCGGACGATGCACGCCGGCACGCCGACGAGCCGCGGCGAGAAGTGGATCATCACGCAGTTCGTCCGCAGCCGTAAAACGCGCTGACAAAAAAAAGGGCGGTGGATCCCGCGATCCACCGCCCCGCGTTTTCACGCCATCGGACTTTCAGCTGATCAGAACTTCGCCTTCACGCCGACGTAGAAACGGCGACCCAGCACGTCGTAGAACTGCGCGTTCGTCTGGTTGCTGTTCGTGTCCTTCGCGGCCGGGTTGGCGCCCACGACCGGCGGCGCCTTGTCGAGCAGGTTGTCGACGCCGACGCGCAACTGGTACTTGC
>JBEEKA010000072.1:0-5000 GCA_041168985.1 Pseudomonadota bacterium
CCACGACTTCACCGACTCCGACATGGGATACCTGAATCTGTCGCGGGGTTACCGAGCGCCGGACACCAGCGAGCTGTACCGGCTGCAGCGGCAGCAGGTCATCGCGGAACTCGGCCCCGAGCGGGTCGACAGCCTCGAAGTCGGCTGGCGCGGCAGCGCGGGCCCGGTGCGTTACGTGCTGGCTGCCTTCACGATGAAGAAGGAAAACGCCATCTTCCGCGACTCGGCGGGCTTCAATTTCAGCAATGGCAAGACGCGCCACAAGGGCGTGGAGTATGAGATCGGCTGGGCGGTTTCACCGACGCTGAGCCTGTCGCTGGACGGCACCTACGCCAAGCACGCCTACGATTTCAGCCGCAGCATCGATGGCGGCGAGACGATCGTCACGGGCAAGGACATCGATACGTCGCCGCGCGACGTGCGCAATGCACGCGTGGCCTGGCGGCCGGTGGAAAAGGCGACGCTGGAACTGGAGTGGCAGCACGTCGGCAGTTACTGGACCGACGCCGCGAATGCCCATGCCTACGCGGGACACGACGTGCTCGACCTGCGGGGCAGCTGGCGGTTATCGCCGGCCTGGAAGGTCGCCGCGCGACTGGACAACGTGCTGGACGAGGCTTACGCGGACCGTGCGGACTTCGCCTTCGGCACTTACCGGTATTTCCCGGGGCGCCGCCGCACGCTGTTCCTCGAAGTGGCGTATACGCAGGGTCGCTGACGCGACCCTGAGTGGCGCCCGGCAGGTCGGGGCCGGGCGCTGCGCCGACATCAGGCGAGGGTGTGGTACACCTTTTGCACGTCGTCGTCCTGCTCCATCTTGTCGAGCAGTTCCATCACTTCCTTCGCCTGCTCTTCCGGCAGCTCGGTCGGCGTGGTCGGGATGTATTCGTGCTCGGCCGAGATCGGATTGATGTGCCGGGCTTCAAGCGCCTTCTGCAGGTTGCCGAACTCCTCGAACGCACAGCGGATGAGCAGTTGCGGCTCGCCGTTCTCACCGGTGGTCTCGCCCATCTCGTCGAGCCCGTGGTCCATCAGGTAGAGCTCGAGGTCATCGTGGTCGATGCCTTCCGGATTCAGCCGGAACACGCCCATCTTGCGGAACAGGAAGCTCACGCTGCCGTTCGCGGCCAGGTTGCCCCCGTGCTTGGAGAAGACATTGCGGACGCCGGCCACCGTGCGGGTCGGATTGTCCGTTGCCGCTTCAACCAGCACGGCGACGCCATGCGGCGCATACCCTTCGTAGATGATCTCGCTGTAGTTGGTCGCATCGCGGCCGGCGGCACGCTTGATGGCGGCTTCGACCTTGTCCTTCGGCATGTTCACCGAACGGGCATTCTGGATCACGCGGCGCAGCGCCGGGTTGCTGGCGGGGTCCGTGCCGCCGGACTTCACCGCGATGGTGATGTCCTTGCCGATCTTGGCGAACTGCTTCGCCATGCGGTTCCACCGAGCGAACATCGTGTGCTTGCGAACTTCGAATATGCGGCCCATGGGCGTCCCTGTTGAACGTTCTAGGGGGCGGAGGATAGCGCACCGTGGCGTTGCTAAAAGGCAACAAATGCGACTTTCGGCACTCGAGTTCCAGTGGCGGGGCTGTGTGGCATGGGCCATGATTGCCGACCTTTCAAAACCACAACTCCCCCGGGGGCTTGACCATGCCGATGAGTGATATCGAAATTGCCCGCCAGGCCAAGATGCGGCCCATCGAAGAAGTCGCCGCCAAGATCGGCATTTCGCGCGACCAGCTGCTGCAGTACGGTCCGCACAAGGCAAAGCTGTCGCTGGAAGCCGTGAAGGACATCGGCAAGCGCAAGCCGGGCAAGCTCATCCTCGTCACCGCGATCAACCCGACGCCGGCCGGCGAAGGCAAGACGACGACGACCGTCGGCCTGGGCGACGGCCTCAACGCGATCGGCAAGAAGGCCATCATCTGCCTGCGCGAGCCTTCGCTGGGCCCCTGCTTCGGCGTGAAGGGCGGTGCGGCCGGCGGCGGTTACGCGCAGATCGTCCCGATGGAAGACATCAACCTGCACTTCACGGGTGACTTCCACGCCATCGCCGCGGCGAACAACCTGCTGGCCGCGATGGTCGACAACCACATCTACTGGGGCAACGAGCTGGGCATCGACGTCCGCCGCGTGTCCTGGAAGCGCGTCGTCGACATGAACGACCGTGCTCTGCGCCAGATCACAAACTCGCTGGGCGGCCCGGGCAATGGCTACCCGCGCGAAGACGGCTTCGACATCGTCGTCGCCTCGGAAGTCATGGCGATCTTCTGCCTCGCGACGGACCTGGACGACCTGTCCCGCCGCCTCGGCAACATCATCGTCGCCCGTACGCGCGACAAGAAGCCGATCCGCGCGAAGGAACTCTGCGCCGACGGCGCCATGACGGTCCTGCTGAAGGACGCGCTCATGCCGAACCTCGTGCAGACGCTGGAAGGCAACCCGGCCTTCGTGCACGGCGGCCCGTTCGCCAACATCGCCCACGGCTGCAACACCGTGATGGCGACGCAGACCGGCCTGCGCCTCGGTGACTACACGGTCACGGAAGCCGGTTTCGGCGCCGACCTCGGCGCCGAGAAGTTCCTCGACATCAAGTGCCGCAAGGCGGGCCTCGCGCCGGATGCCGTGGTCATCGTCGCGACCGTGCGTGCGCTCAAGATGCACGGCGGCGTCGCCAAGGACCAGCTGGGCAAGGAAGACCTCGTCGCGCTGCGCAAGGGCTTCGCGAACCTCGAGCGCCACATCCAGAACGTCGCCAAGTTCGGCGTGCCGTCGGTTGTCGCGATCAACAAGTTCATCGCCGACACGCAGGCCGAGCACGACCTGATCAAGGAGCTCTGCGCGGCTGTCGGTTCGAAGGCCATCCTCTGCTCGCACTGGGCCGACGGCAGCAAGGGCACGATCGAGCTGGCCCACGAAGTCGTGAAGATCGCCGAGAGCGGCGTCGCCAAGTACAAGCCGCTGTACGCCGACGAACTGCCGCTGATCGAGAAGGTGCGCACGATCGCCAGGGAGATCTACCGCGCCGACGACATCAGTGCCGACCAGAAGGTCCGCGACCTCTTCAAGGAGTTCCAGGAAGGCGGTTTCGGCAACTACCCGGTCTGCATCGCCAAGACGCAGTACAGCTTCTCGACGGATCCGGCACTGAAGGGCGCGCCCACGGGGCACACGCTGAACATCCGCGACGTCCGCCTGTCGGCGGGCGCCGAGTTCATCGTCGTCGTCTGCGGCGAGATCATGACGATGCCGGGCCTGCCGAAGGTGCCGTCGGCCAACCACATCAAGCTGAACGAGCAGGGCCAGATCGAAGGTCTGTTCTAAGCCTGCTGGCGGCCCGGTCTGCCCGGGCCGCGTGGTGTTGCGAAGGCCGCGGTGGAGCGATCCACCGCGGCTTTTTCATGGACGAATGTCAGGCGATGAAATCGTTCTTGCCGATCGCGAGGCCGTTGCCACGCAGGATCGCGTAGACCATCGAGTAGTGGAAATAAACGTTCGGCGTGCCGAAGCCAAGCAGGTAATCGAGCCCGACGAACTCGACCGTGCGCTGGTTCGTCGGCGGACCGAGCTTCAGCGTGATCTGGCGCGTTTCGGCGCCCTCGAACTGCTCGGCCTTCAGTGTGGCGAGGAAGTCCAGCGTCTTCGCGAGGCGGGCCTTCAGGTCCGCGAACGTCGCCTCGTTGTCCTCGAAGCGCGGCGGCTCGATGCCGGCGAGGCGCGCGCAGGTGCCCTTGGCCATGTCGGTGGCGATCTGCACCTGGCGGATGAGGTGGAACATGTCCGGTGCGATGCGCGCCTTCAGCAGGGCTTCCGGATCGATCTTGCGCTCGCCAGCCCAGGCCTCGGCCTTGTCCAGGATCGCATCAAGGCCGCGCAGCACGCGCTGGTAGACAGGAACGGAGGCGGAATACATCGAAATGCTCATGGCAGTACCTGTGGGTAGGGGAATCAGTCGGCGCCGATCGCCTGGTAGGCGGGGCAGGGAAGTCTAACGGGCGCGGCGTCCGGATCGTCGAGGTCCAGCGCGGTGAGCGCGCCGCCCCAGACGCAGCCGGTGTCCAGGCAGAGGAGGTTGTCGGTCCGCAGGTAGCCCAGCGCGGACCAGTGGCCGAAAACGATGCGCGTACCGGCCGCCGCGCGTCCGGCATGGCTGAACCACGGCGCGTAAGGCGCCGGTGCATCGGCAGGCGCGCACTTGAGCTTCAGTGCGACCTCGCCCTGCGCCGTGCAGAAACGCAGCCGCGTGAGCATGTTGACCGTGAATCGCAGTCGCTCGCTGCGGTCCAGGTCATCGCGCCAGCGATTCGGTTCGTTGCCGTACATCCGGGACAGGAAGCCCTTCGGGTCCGTACGCAGCGCCAGGGACACTTCCGCTGCTGCAGCGACGGCCTCCGTGGCGGTCCATTGCGGCACGAGGCCGGCATGCAGCAGCAGTTCATCGCGCCGCGCATCGTGGATGGCGAGCGGCAGGTCCAGCAGCCACCCGGCGAGCGTGTCGCGGTCGGGCGCGTCGAGCACCTGCTGCAGGGTGTCGCCCGGTCGCAGCGGCCGTTCAGGGTCCACGCAGTGCGCGAGCAGGTGCAGGTCGTGGTTGCCGAGGACGACGGTGGCATTGGCGCCCAGGGCCCTTACGAGGCGCAGCACGCCGAGCGAGTCCGGCCCCCGGTTCACGAGGTCGCCGGCGAAGAGCAGTTCGTCGCGGTCGGGCTTGAATTTCAGCTGGCGCAGCAGTTCGCGCAGCTCGTCATGGCAACCCTGGATATCGCCGATGGCGTAGCGCGCCATGGCGCGTCAGTGCAGCAGGCCTGGCATCGCGAGCCTGAAGGGCGCGATGGGGGCCTCGAATCTCTCGCCGGTGTCGTCTTCCATCTCGTAGCTGCCCTGCATCGTGCCGACCGGCGTCTCGAGCACGGCACCGCTTGTATAGCGGAATCCCTGGCCGGGCTTGAGCTCGGGCTGTTCGCCGACGACGCCATCGCCACGCACTTCCTGGGT
>JBEEKA010000073.1:0-5075 GCA_041168985.1 Pseudomonadota bacterium
GCACAGGCGCGACCATAAAGCGGCGAAGGACTAACATCGCCAGGGCAACCATATGCGCGGCTATGCGCAGAAGGACAACCCCAACGAGTACAAGCGCGAATCCTTCGAACTCTTCCAGGCCATGCTGGAACGCGTGAAGCACGAGGCGTCCTCGCTGCTCTCGAAGGTCGAGATCCGCACGCAGGAAGAAGTGGATCGCGAGGAAGCCGAGCAGCGCGAGCGACTGATGCGCGCCCTGCAGGCCCGGCATGCCGATGCCCAGTCCCTGCTGGCGCCGGAGGAGGGTGGCGAACCCGTCCTCGACGCAGAGGCCCCGTTCGTCCGGCAGGACGCCAAGGTGGGACGCAACGATCCCTGCCCCTGTGGTTCCGGCCGGAAATTCAAGCAGTGCCACGGGAAGCTCCAGTAGCGATTCCTGCTTCTCCGCGCGCCGGGCCGACTGGGCCCGGTACCGCCTGATTGCCGTCGCGGGCGACCGGCCCGGCAGCGCAATCGTTGGCATTTTTTGCTGAAAAGCAACAACTGGTGTCTGTAAAACCAGTTTGCCTGTATCGAATTGACAACGCTTGATAGGGGCGCGTACCGTCGCTCCCGCTCGGGAATATCGGGGGTCTTTGCTATGGAGACTTCCCTCGGGCGGAAAATTGTTGCCCGTTGGCAACGCAACGGAAGAATTCCGCCACCTCGGGTAACGCAAGTGTTGCGTTCGATCATCAACTCCAAGTAATCGATCCCAGGAGAGTTCAACATGTCTTCAACCCACAAGGGTCTGGCCAAGGCGTCCCTGCTGAGTGTCAGCAGCGTGTCCCTGATGGTCAGTGCGCTGTGCGCGCAGGGCGCCTACGCCGCCGAAACGTCGGCCGACGCGCTCGAGACCGTCGTCGTCACCGGTTCGCGCATCCAGCGCCGTGACTACGAAGCCAACAGTCCGATCACCACCGTTGATGAGTCGCTCCTGAAGAACTCGGGCACGGCCGCCATCGAAACGAACCTGGCCAAGCTGCCGCAGTTCCACGCCGTGCAGACGCCGGCGCAGGGCGGCGACATCCAGCCGACCGCCACGAACACCCCGGGCGCCGCGACGATCTCGCTGCGCGGCCTGGGCACGAACCGCAACCTGATCCTGCTCGATGGCCGTCGCGCCACCCCGGGCAATGCCTCGCAGGTCGTGGACATCAACACGATCCCGTCGATGGCCATCGAGCGCGTCGAAACGATCACCGGTGGCGCCTCGGCGACCTACGGTGCCGACGCCGTGGGCGGTGTCGTCAACTTCATCCTGCGCAAGAAGTTCGAAGGCCTGCAGATGGACGCCCAGTACGGCGTTTCGCAGCGCGGCGACGGAGAGGAATACCAGGTCGGCGGCGTGCTGGGTGCGAACCTGGCCGACGGCCGTGGCAACGTGATGCTGGCCTTCTCGGTCAACGACCGCAAGGCCGCCAAGCACATCGACCGTCCGTGGTTCGAGGCACTGAACAAGAACCCGAACACCTACGGCAACGACCGCGAGTTCTTCCCGACCTTCTCCGGTTACGACGTGCTGGGCGGCAACTCGCCGAGCCAGGCGGTCGTGAACCAGTACTTCACGCCGGGTGGCGTGAACGCGGCGACGAATTTCCGCTACTACTTCAACACGGACGGAACGCCGTTCCTCGGCTTCTTCCAGAGCTATGACCCGACGGGCGCCGGCGTGGCCGCGTTCAAGGGCAGCACGACCGGCGGCGTCTGGAAGAAGACGGCCGATGGCCAGCTGAGCCAGAGCTTCCAGGATGCCCTCGCCGTCCTGCCGCTCCACCGTGACAACTTCATGACCCGCGGCACGTACGAGATCAACGACTACGTGAACTTCACCGCGCAGGGCATGTTCAGCCGCGTGACGACGCGCACGGTCCAGCAGCCGTCGCCGTCGGTGAACGGCTGGGGTGCCGAGATCCCCGTCGACGGTCGTGCCCTCCCGGCGCCGCTGGCCGCGCTGCTGGCCAGCCGTCCGAACCCGACCGGCGCGTGGAAGCTGGTGGACTACCTCGACAACGTGCTCGGCAACCGCGAGTCGCGCGTCGACGTGTTCACGTACAACATGCAGGGCGGCATCGATGGCCGCATCCCGGGCACGGACTGGACCTACGAGGCTTACGTCTCGACCGGCCAGTCGGAGACGAGTTCGCTGCTGACGGGCGTGGCCTCGCTCGAGCGCTATCGCGCCGTGATCGGTGCGCCGAACTGGGGCAAGAACTTCATCCAGCGCGGCAACAACACGCCGAACGGCGGCTTCGGCTTCGGCGCCTCGACGGCGACCTGCACCAGCGGCCTGAATCCTTTCGATTCGACGCTCGTCGTCACGCAGGACTGCAAGGACGCGATCTCGGCCGACCTCAAGGGCCGCGCGGTCCTGAAGCAGGACGTCCAGGAAGTCAACGCGCAGGGCAAGCTGTTCACGCTGCCGGCCGGTGATGCCCGTGCGGCCGTCGGTGCCTCGAACCGTGAGGTCAGCTACGAGTTCCTGAACGACACCCTGACGACCCAGGGCCGTTCCTTCCTCGACCAGTCGATCGGCATCTACCCGAGCGGCAACTCGCGCGGCAAGATCTCCGCCAAGGAAATCTATGCGGAAGCGCTCGTGCCGGTCCTCAGCGACCTGCCGTTCGTGAAGAAACTCGAGCTGGAACTGGGCATCCGCAAGTCGGACTACAACACGACGGGCAGCAGCACGACGTGGAAGGCGCTGGCCAGCTGGCAGGCGGCCGACTTCATCCGCTTCCGTGGCGGCTACAACAAGGCCGAGCGTTCGCCGAACATCGCCGAGCTGTACCTCGCCCCGCAGCAGACCTTCGTGTTCAACGCCTCGGGTGACCTCTGCTCGCTGGCGAATGCGTCGCGTTTCTCGGCCAACCCGGCCAAGAACTCGAACGCGGCCCAGGCCCTGGCGCTGTGCAAGGCGCTCATGGACAAGGTCCCGGGCACGTCCGACACGTTCTACAACAACCCGAACTACGCGAACGCCGTGGGCGGTTCCTTCGCGTTCCCGACCCTGCAGGGCAACGGCAACGTGAAGCCGGAACAGGCCAGCACGTGGACCATCGGCGCGGCCTTCACCTCGCCGTTCGAAGCCGAGGCGCTGCGTAACCTGCGCGTGTCGGTCGACTGGTACCAGGTCAAGGTACAGGACGCCCTGGGCGCGCAGTCGGTTGACGTCGCCCAGCGCCAGTGCTTCGACCCGGCCTACAACCCCACGTACAGCGTGAATTCGCCGTACTGCGCGGGCATCAACCGCGTCGCGAACGATGGTGCCCTGGGCAACATCATCACGACGTTCTTCAACAACGGCCGCTTCCTGACGGAAGGCGTGGACACGCAGATCGACTGGTCCCTGAACGTGGGCCCGGGCAAGGTCTTCGTGAACTCGCTGTTCACGTACCTGATCAGCATGAAGTCGTCGGAGCTCGCGTCCGACAAGATGATCGAGTACGCGGGCTCGCTTGGCCCGAACCAGAACGGCCTGAACCCGGGCCAGTTCCGCTGGAAGATGTTCAACACGATCGGTTACTCAACCGGTTCGTGGACGGCTTCGCTGCAGTGGCAGCACACGCCGGAGCTCAAGTCGGCGGAGGAAGTCCTCTTCGGCCTGAAGAACATCAAGGGTGCGGCGGCTTACGACATGTTCGGCCTGAGCGGCAGCTACGCGTTCAGCAAGGACCTGTCGATCCGTGCCGGCATCGACAACCTGCTGGACAAGGCACCGCCGATCGCGGGCGTGAACAGCGCCCCGGCAGCGGGCCAGATGGCGGGTGGCGCGATCAACGATGTGCTTTACGACATCAACGGTCGCCGCTTCTACGTCGGCGTGACCGCGAAGTTCTAAATCCCTACGGGACCCAAGGACTGAGTTGAGTCAGAAGGCCTCCCCGGAAACGGGGAGGCCTTTTTCATTGGCGGGCGCGTTCCAGCCAGGCCTTCCAGGCCGAAAAGTGGTGGATGGCGAAGCCGCCGAAGGCGGATGAATCCTGGAATGCCGACTCCGTCGCGGCGAGTTCGCGCGCGAGGTCGGCAGGCGTCAGCGAGGCGAAACTGATTTTCTTCGGCTCGCCCTCGGCGATCTCCAGGCCGATGACCACGCGGCGCCCCAGCCGAGCCGCGATGTCCATTTCCAGCGTCGCGTGCGCGATGATCCCGTCGCTGCCCCGCGCGAAATTCCGGTAATCCATCAGCGCCACGGTTTCGAACAGTCGGATGACGTGCTCGGCCACGCTGCGGGTCGCGCCTTCCCATTCCAGCACGACCGTGTCGAGCCAGAACGGAATGTCCGGCGTGATCGGCAGGTCCTGCCCGACGTCGCGACGCAGGTCCACGATGGCCCGGCCAAGATCGAGGTAGCCCATCAGCAGGAGGTCGCGCTGGTCCTCCCACTGCGGAAGCAGGTGCGGCTCGATGTCGTAATGGATGCCGTCGAACCGTTCCTCCGCGGAGTCCGTCGCGGCATTGAACCGGTGGATGCGGCGGAACATGTCGAGGGCGGCGTCCCGGCGCTCGGGTTCCACGTAGTGTTCGGTGTGCAGGTAGGCCGAGCCCAGCAGGGCTTCGGCCCGGAGGCCTTCTCGGTGCAGTCGCCGCAGCAGGTCGTGCCAGCGCCAAGGTTCCTCGGTCAGCAGGTTCCTGCCGTTGAATGCATCCGCATAGAGATAGACCTTCGTGATCCGCTGCGATTTCGCGAATCGGATCGCTTCATCGGCCGCGCCGCGATCCTGCAGCAGGGACAGGCTGTCCTGTTCCCAGACCCAGACCGCCTTCTCCCGGCGGACCTCGTCTGCCTCACTGATGCCTGGTGCAAGGCTTCCCAGTGCGGCCAATGCGGCCAGCGCGAGGGCGACGGCCGATACCGGCCTTACCACCGCGTGTACAGCGCGACGGACAAGGTGGTGTTGCCGTAGGGCTGCGATTCGTACCCGTGGCCCTTGGCGATCGAAACGCGGGCACCGATCCGATCCGTGAGCAACCCGGCCCAGCTGGCGCCGATAGAGGTGCGGTGCCTCACCGCCCGGCTTGCGGTCGTCGTGCTTGGCGGATCCGCATCGCCGATA
>JBEEKA010000074.1:0-8981 GCA_041168985.1 Pseudomonadota bacterium
GCTGATGCAGTGCCTCGCCGGCGTGTACAAGCCGACCTCCGGCGAGATCGAGTGGGTCGAGAACGCCCAGCCGGGCTACATGCCGCAGGACCCGCAGGCCGAATTCGCCGAGAAGACGAGCCTCTTCGAGTGGATGCAGCAGTGGTCGGGCAAGGCGGACGACGAGCAGATCGTGCGCGCCACGCTGGGTCGCCTGCTGTTCTCCGGTGACGAAACGAAGAAGTCCGTGCAGGTGCTGTCGGGCGGCGAGAAGGGCCGCATGATGTACGGCAAGCTGCTTTTGACCCGGCCGAACGTCATGCTGATGGACGAGCCGACGAACCACATGGACATGGAAACGATCGAGTCGCTGCAGATCGGCCTCGAGAAGTTCCCCGGCACGCTGCTCTTCGTTTCGCACGACCGCGAGTTCGTCAGCGGCCTCGCGACGCGGATCATCGAACTGCAACCGGGCGGTGGCATCGTGGAGTTCCGCGGCAGCTACGACGAATACCTCGCCTCGCAGGGCAAATCGTCCTGAGGTTGAAATCCAGCACCGGAACTGCTTGAAATGCAGCAGCGCCGGTGCTGAAGTGTTGGAAATCAAGCAGGGCTGTCGGCAGGATCGCCGCTGCAGCCCCTCCGGGTCAAACCCGGGGCTGGCATGGGTATTGCTCTATCGCGGGTGTCCTTCTTCACCTGAACACGGAGTTGTTCCATGAAGTCCCTGCCTCGCCTGAAGTCCGTCCTGCTCGCCACCGCGGTGACGGTTGCCGCCTGCTGCCAGCCGGTCCTGGCGCGGGACATCCAGCTCCTCAACGCCTCCTACGACCCGACGCGGGAGTTGTACGCCGACGTGAACAAGCAGTTCGCGGAGGCCTGGCAGAAGAAGACGGGCGACAGGCTCGTGGTCCGCCAGTCTCACGGCGGCTCCGGCAAGCAGGCCCGCTCCGTCATCGATGGTTTGCAGGCGGACGTGGTGACGCTGGCCCTGGCCGGTGACATCGACGCCATCTCCGAAAGGGGCAAGCTGCTGCCGGCGAACTGGGCTTCGCGCCTGCCCAATAACAGTTCGCCCTACACGTCCACGATCGTGTTCCTTGTCCGCAAGGGCAACCCGAAGGGCATCAAGGACTGGGGCGATCTCGTGAAGCCGGGCATCAAGGTCATCACCCCGAGCCCGAAGACCTCCGGCGGCGCGCGATGGAATTACCTCGCGGCCTGGGGCTGGGCGCTGAGGCAGCCCGGTGGCAGCGACGCCACGGCGCAGGCCTTCGTGCAGCAGCTGTATCGCAACGTGCCGGTGCTCGACAGCGGTGCGCGTGCCTCGACCGTGACCTTCGCGCAGCGAGGGCAGGGAGACGTGCTGCTCTCGTGGGAGAACGAAGCCTTCCTCGCGCAGAAGGAATTCGGCGCCGGCAAGTTCGACATCGTCGTGCCGACGGTCAGCATCCTTGCCGAGCCGCCCGTGGCCGTCGTCGATGCCAACGCGAAGGCCCACGGCAATGAAGCGGTGGCCAAGGCCTACCTGGAGTTCCTGTACAGCGACGCAGGCCAGGAGGCCGCCGGGCGCAACTATTACCGGCCGACGAACGAGAAGATCGCGGCGCGTTATGCGGCGCAGTTCCCGAAGATCGGCACGCTCGTCACCATCCGCGACTTCGGTGGCTGGGCGAGGGCCCAGACGCGCCACTTCGACGATGGCGGCGTGTTCGACACGATCTACCTGCGGTAGCCGTCGATGGCGACACTGGCACAGCAACGCCGGACCCTGCCGGGCTTCGGGCTGTCGATGGGCGTCACGCTCACCTGGCTCAGCCTGATCGTGCTCGTGCCCTTGTCGGCACTGGCCATCCGTTCCTTCGGCAAGGGCGCGGAATACTGGTGGAACACGATCAGCGCACCGCGCGTGCTGGCCGCCCTCGAGTTGAGCTTCGGGGCATCCTTCGCCGCGGCCGCGATGGACATGGTCTTCGGCACGCTCGTCGCCTGGGTCCTGGTGCGCTACCGCTTCCCGGGCCGGCGCATCGTCGACGCGCTGATCGACCTGCCGTTCGCGTTGCCGACCGCCGTGGCCGGCATCACGCTGGCCACGATCTACGCCGGCAACGGCTGGGTGGGACAGTACCTGGAGCCGCACGGTGTCCAGGTCGCCTTCACGCGGCTCGGTGTGTTCGTCGCGCTTGTGTTCGTCGGATTGCCGTTCATCGTCCGTACCGTGCAACCGGTGCTGCAGGACCTGGATGAGGAATTCGAAGAGGCCGCGGCCTCTCTGGGCGCCACGCGGGGCCAGACCTTTCTTCGCGTGTTGCTGCCGACGCTGCTGCCGGCCCTGCTGACGGGGTTCACGATGGCCCTTGCGCGCGCGGTGGGCGAATATGGCTCCGTGATCTTCATCGCCGGCAACATGCCGATGCTGTCCGAGATCACGCCGTTGCTGATCGTCATCAAGCTCGAGCAATACGATTACGTCGGTGCGGCGGCCATCGGCACGGCCATGCTGCTCATCTCCTTCGCGTTCCTGTTGCTGCTGAATATCCTGCAGCGCTGGTCGCAGCGGGGGCGCCGATGAAGCACCGCAACGCCGCGCTGACCGAGTCAGCAGGGATCCGCATCGTCCTGACGGCGGTGGCGCTGCTGTTCCTCGCGCTGTTCCTGTTGCTGCCGCTCGTCGTGGTCTTCGTCGAGGCCTTCCGGCTCGGCGTGGCGAAATACCTCGAAGCCATCCGGGAGCCGGACGCGGTGGCCGCGCTGAAGCTTTCGCTCCAGGTCGTGGGTCTGGCCGTTCCGATGAACCTCGCCTTCGGCCTGTTCGCGGCGTGGACCGTCGCGAAGTTCCGCTTTCCGGGACGCAGCCTTCTGGTCACGCTGATCGACCTGCCGTTCTCGGTGTCGCCGGTCATTTCAGGCCTGGTCTACGTGCTGCTATTCGGTGCGCAGGGTTTCTTCGGGCCCTGGCTGCGGGAACATGACATCCAGGTCATTTTCGCGCTGCCCGGCCTGGTGCTCGCGACCGTGTTCGTGACCTTCCCCTTCGTCGCGCGCGAACTGATTCCGCTGATGGAGCAGCAGGGCACCGACGAGGAGCACGCCGCGCGCACCTTGGGGGCCTCGGGTCTGCAGATGTTCCTGCGCGTGACGCTGCCGAACATCAAGTGGGCGCTGATGTACGGCGCGCTGCTCTGTGGCGCCCGTGCGCTCGGTGAGTTCGGCGCGGTGTCCGTCGTCTCCGGCCACATCCGCGGGCAGACGAACACGATGCCCTTGCAGGTCGAGATCCTCTACAACGAATACAGCTTCCAGGCCGCATTTACGGTCGCCTCGGTGCTGGCGATGTTCGCGTTGCTCACGCTCGCGATCAAGGCGCTGCTCGAGTGGCGATTCGCCCGCGAGCTGGCCCACCACTGACAGTCGGAAATTCCATGCAGGTCCAGATCCGTTCGCTAGCAAAGTCCTTCGGTGCCACGCGCGTGCTCGACAACATCGAGCTCGACGTCAGGGAAGGCGAGTTGTGCGCCTTGCTCGGTCCCTCGGGCTCTGGCAAGACGACCTTGCTGCGGATCATCGCAGGCCTCGAATTCCCTGATTCGGGTACGCTGACCTTCGATGGCGAGGATGTGCTCCATCGCAACGCCAGGGACCGCCAGGTCGGCTTCGTGTTCCAGCACTATGCGCTGTTCCGCCACATGACGATCTTCGAGAACGTGGCCTTCGGTCTGCGCGTGCGTCCTCGGGCGCAGCGGCCGCCGGAGACCGAGATCCGCCGCAAGGTTGGAGAGTTGCTCGAGCTCGTGCAGCTTTCCGGTTTTGGCGACCGTTATCCGGATCAGTTGTCCGGTGGCCAGCGGCAGCGCGTGGCTTTGGCCCGCGCTCTGGCGATCGAACCGCGCATCCTGCTGCTCGACGAGCCTTTCGGCGCGCTGGACGCACGCGTGCGCAAGGAAATGCGTCGTTGGCTGCGCGAATTGCAGCAACGCATTCGACTGACCAGCGTATTCGTCACGCATGATCAGGACGAGGCGCTGGAGCTGGCTGATCGGGTGGCGGTAATGGAACACGGCGAGATCCTGCAGGTCGGCGCGCCGCGCGAAGTCTATGACCAGCCTTCATCGCCCTCGGTGTATGACTTCCTGGGCGGCGCGAACCGCGTGCGCTGCCGCGTCCGGGATGGGCAGGCTTTCGTCGGCGAGCAATGGATGGGGCGTGTCGAGGCACCGGACGACGAAAGCGCCGTCCTCTGCGTTCGTGCGCATGACCTCGAAGTGCTGCCGTTATCGGCCGGCGGCGGATTCCCGGGCATCGTGGCCCATATTGGTGTTACCGGCGGTAGTGCGCAGGTCATTGCCCGGCTTGAGGGCGGCCAGGAAGTGGAAGCAGAACTACCTCGCTGGGCGCTGGATGCCGTCGACGCGCGCGTGGGGCAGACCCTGCGCCTGCGGCCGCGGCGCTTCGGCCTGTTCGGTGCCAGGGCCGGCACCCATCCTGCGGCCGGGGCGACGTATCGCTGATGCCGGAAAGTCGGTCTCGGCGCGGTTGCCGGGAAGCTGCCTCAAGCGCCCAGTAGGCCGTGGCGTTTGAGCAGCGTCCGCAGGTTGTTGCGGCTGATGCCGAGCAGCTTCGCGGAGCGCACCTGGTTGTCGCCAGAGTTCGCGAAGGTTTCCTTCACAACCAGATTCTCCAGCCTGTCGTAGAGGTCCGGCGTCTGTGAGTCGAGCAGGCCGCGCAGTGCCGCACGGATCGTTTCGAAACCTGAATCATCCCGCGCGGATGGCGACGGCACGGGTGTTGGCGTGCTACTGCCCGGCATGGCCGCGAAGCGCAGGTTCTCCGGGCGGATCACGCCGTTGCGCGACGTGAGCAAGGCCGCATGCACGACGTTTTCCAGTTCGCGGATGTTGCCCGGCCAACTGTAATGCAACAGCGCATCCTTGGTTTCCGGCAGCACTTCCGGCTGCTCCACGCCCAGCCGATCGCTGTACATGCGCAGGAAATGGCCGGCGAGGGGCAGGATGTCGCCAGGGCGTTCGGCCAGCGTCGGCACCTGCAGCGTGACGACGTTCAGGCGGTAGTACAGGTCAGCACGGAAGCGACCGGCTTCGACGGCCGCCGGCAGGTCGAGGTTGGTGGCCGCGACGACGCGGACATCCAGCGGGATTGGCCGGCGTGCGCCGACGCGGACGACTTCCCGTTCCTGGATCACTCGCAACAGCTTCACCTGCAGGGCAAACGGCAGGTCGCCGATCTCGTCGAGGAAGAGCGTGCCGCCGTTGGCTGCTTCGAACCAGCCCGCACGGGTCTGCGTGGCACCGGTGAAGGAGCCGGCCTGGTGGCCGAACAGCTCTGCTTCGGCCAGGGTCTGCGAGAGGGCGCCGCAGTTCACGGCGACGAAATCGCCCCGGCGTCCGCTGCGAGTGTGCAGGTGGCGGGCGATGAGTTCCTTGCCGGTTCCCGTCTCGCCGATGATCAGGACGGTTGCATCCGAGGGCGCGAAGCGTTCGACCTGGTCCAGCAAGGACTGGGACTGCGCGTCGGCAAAGATCATCGCCTTCGCGCGCACCGACAGGACGTTGGATTGCGCATTCGGGTGGACGAGGACGGCGTTGCTGTCGTTTCGCATGAGGGAAGTATCGGCCAAGGACTCGGGTTTGTGGCTCATGCTGAGATAACGAAGATGTATCTGCATAATCCGGATCTCCTGGCCGGTGTTCTTCAGGGCCCGAAGCTGTAGCGTGCCGTCAGCTGATAGCTGCGCGGATCGCCCGGCAATCCCGAGATGAGCCCTGAGTTGCCGGACTGGGGCGTCAGCAGCTGCAGGTACTCCTTGTCGAAGACGTTGCGGACCAGGCCGAAGACTTCCCAGCCGTCTTGCGACGCAAATCCGATCCGAAGGTTGGTGACGGTATAGCTGCCGATCACCAGGTACTTTGACGACGAGGAGTCTGCGAAGTAGTGCGAGCGGTAGTTCGTGTCCAGACCGATGTAGGCATCGCCGCGACGGACCGTGGGGCGGCGGTATTCCACGCCTGCCGCCGCGGCCCACTTCGAACTGCCGGGCAGCGCGACGCCGGACAGGTTGCAGACCGACGTGCCCGAGGCCTGCTTCTCGAGCGGGCAGGGGGCGTTCGGGAAGGACGCATAAATCGCATCCGTGTACGCACCGCGCAGGTATCCGGAGAATCCATTCAAGGGCGCCAGTGTCAGGTCGACTTCCACGCCCTGTGAGTGGACCTTGTCGATGTTCGCGAGATAGCCGCGCAATGCGCCTGGGCCGGTGTCGACGACATTGGCCTGGAAATCCTCCACGTCGGCACGGAACAGTGCGACGTTGGCCAGCAGCCGGCGGTCCAGCAGGTCTGTCTTCACGCCCGCTTCGTAGTTTATCGATCGTTCGGGGCTCACGACGGCGCGGTCCAGCGCCGGATTGTTCGCTGCGTTGAAGGGCAGGCCGGCGAGGTTTATGCCCCCGGATTTGAAGCCTCGCGAATAGCTCGTGTAGACGAGCCATCCCCTGGCAGGCTTCCAGTTCAGGGAAACGTCGCCGGTCAGCTGGCCATCCGTGAAGTCGGCCCGGTAGGCCTGCGGGCGGGCAATCGACAGCTGCGCATTCAGCAGCGACGTCTCGACGGAGAATAGGCCGCCACCGACCGTCGAAGCATAGTCCGCCGTCTTGTGTTCGCGCGTGTAACGCAGGCCCGGCGTCAGCTGCCAGTCATCGGTGATGTTCCAGTTCACCTGCGCGAAAGCCGCGTAGCTGCGGATCGTCGACACGGCACTCGAACGCGTCATGTAGCCGGTCAACAGGTTCGAAGGCACGGTCGATCCGATGAGCCAGGGCGCGGCGATACTGCCCCACTCCGTCACGTTCTGGCCGTGCAGGGTCTGGTAGAAGCCGTAGAGGCCGGCCGTGTAGTCGATGCGTTCGTGGCCGTTGGAGGAAAGGCGCAGTTCCTGCGACCACTGGTCCTGCTGCACCGGGTTCGCCGACTGGCGCAGGATGTCGAGGCTCGTGTAGTCGCGGTCGTTCGCCGGCTTCCAGTTCCAGAAGCGCCAGGCGCTCACCGTCGTGATCGTCGCCGGGCCGAAGTCGTATTCACCGATCATGGAACCACCACCGATTTCGGAATAGGCCTGTATCCTTCCGTTCACATCGGCGATGCGGTCGTAGGGGTTCGTGCTGGGCGGTGCGTAGCCCAACTCATTTGCCAGGAACGGGTACTGGCGGTTCGCGGCGCGCAGGGACGTGCCCACGCCCACGAAGACCTGCGTGCAGCAGTCGGCGTCCGACAGCGCGTAGTCCGCGGAGAAGCGGAGGCTGAGCTTGTCATTCGGCTTCCACAGCAACTGGCCCCGCAGGCCGAGGTTGTCCTGGTCGTTCACGTTGCGGCCGGTGGCCGTGCTGAACGTGTAGCCGTCGCGCACGGACTTGCCGATCGTCACGCGGCCCGCCCAGGTGTCGGACAGCGGCCCGGCGATAGAGGCCTTGGTCTGCACGAAGCCGTGCGTGCCGACCGAGGCTTCGAAGAGGCCTTCTGGCGCGAAGGTGGGCAGGCGCGTGGAGATGTTCAGTGCGCCGGCCGTCGTATTCTTGCCGAAGAGCGTGCCCTGCGGGCCACGCAGCACTTCCACGCGTTCGATGTCGATGAGGTCGAAGGCCGCGGCGGCCGGACGGCTGTTGTAGACCTGGTCCACATAGAAGCCGACACCCTGTTCGAGGCCGTCGTTCGCAAGGCCGAACGAGACACCGAGTCCGCGTATCGTCAGCGCGGTGTTGCGGGGATTCGACGAGGTGTACTGCAGCGTGGGCGCCTGTTGCGACACTTGCTGGATGGTGTAGGTGCCCTGGCGTGCCAGATCATCGCGGCCTATCACCGACAGGGCGATCGGCACGTCCTGTGCGCTCTCCACGCGCTTGCGCGCGGTGACGACGATCGTGTCGAGTTCATCAGCCGCGGGGGCGTCCTGTGCCTGCACGGGGTCGCAGCAGTAGGTCGCGGAAAGGGCAAGGGCGGCGGCGACGGCGGCGGGGATGGTGCGGGCAGTCATGAAACGTGAACTCCTGTTCGGTGCGTCCGGCGATGTGTCGGGGTGAACAGGAAAAGCAGAAACCGTGCCAACTGCCTTGGCCTCCGCGGGAGTCGATAGGAGGCTTCCAGCCCGTAGTCGCTGCGCGGAATCCAGCACTGCTGGGTCGGATCCAGCAGCGCACGGGGTGCGGCTTGCTGGATTCCGGACAGGACGGGATGACAAGCGCATGGCGGTTGCGGATCATCCAGCCATGTACGACCGATTTACCCGCAACGTCCTGTGGCTCACCACCTGCGTGGGCATCCTCATGGTCCTGTGGCGTGCGCTGCCGCTGATCGAGGCGCAGTTCCAGCCCGCGGGCAAGGGCGGCAGGACCGTGACGGCGCGCGGGGATCTGGCGGCCGACGAGAAATCCACGATCGAGCTGTTCGAGAAGGCCCGGGACTCGGTCGTGTTCATCAGTACCTCGCAGCTGGTGCGTGATGCCTGGACCCGCGATGTGTCGGAGGTGCCGCGGGGCTCCGGGTCAGGTTTCATCTGGGATGACGCAGGCCATGTGGTCACGAATTACCACGTGATTCGCGGTGCCTCGCAGGCCACGGTGCGGCTGTCGGATGGTCGTGACTACCAGGCGGCCCTGGTGGGAACCAGTCCCGCGCATGACATCGCGGTGCTTCGAATCGGCGTGGGGTTCAAGCGTCCTCCCCCGGTCCCCGTGGGTACAAGCGCGGATCTCAAGGTAGGCCAGAAGGTATTTGCCATCGGCAATCCCTTCGGACTCGACTGGACGCTGACCGCCGGCATCGTGTCCGCGCTCGACCGGTCGCTGCCGGACGAGGCGGCCGGGCAGAATATCGAGCACCTGATCCAGACCGATGCCGCGATCAATCCGGGCAATTCCGGCGGTCCGCTGCTCGATTCGGCGGGGCGACTCATCGGCATCAATACGGCGATCTACAGTCCCTCTGGGGCGTCGG
>JBEEKA010000075.1:0-4527 GCA_041168985.1 Pseudomonadota bacterium
CACGTCGAACTGGATATCCAGCTCGGTCACGCCAAGCGGCACGTCGACATGGAAGGCGTAGACATCGGTCGGTTCACGGCGCCAGGACAACACACGGCCGCCGCCGCGGATGACGAGTCCGGAAAGCTGGTCTATCGGACCGCGGGGCGCGTGGTTGCCGGGCAGCCATTCCGGATAAAGCAGCGTGAGTCGACCCGGCAGTACCGGCAGCTGCTCCTTCACCCGGATCAGTCGATGCTGGATGTCGGTGACGTCCGCCTCGACGCGGATGAAACCCAGGTAGGGCTGGTTGCGGGCCGGAGGGAAAGCAGCGCCGGCCGCAACGGCCGACACGGCGAGTCCGACGCAGGCCAGGAATGCGGTACGCAGCCGGACCACCCCGAAGCCCCGACCGTCAGGGCTTCTTCGGCATGTACAGGTCGGTCAGCGTGCCTTCCAGGGCTTCGGCCGCCATGCCCACCGTTTCCGACAGGGTCGGGTGCGGGTGGATGGTCAGGCCCACATCGGCCGCGTCCGCCCCCAGTTCGATCGCCAGCGCGACCTCGGAAATGAGTTCGCCGGCATTCGTGCCGACGATGCCGCCGCCCAGGACGCGATCCGTCTTCGCGTCGACGATGAGCTTCGTAAAGCCTTCATCGCGACCGATCGACAGCGAACGGCCGCTGGCCGCCCAGGGGAAAGCCGCCTTGCGGATCTGGATGCCCTGCGCCTTCGCCTGGCCTTCCGTGAGGCCGACCCAGGCGATCTCCGGATCGGTGTAGGCCACGGAAGGAATCACGCGCGCATCGAAGAAGGCCTTGTGGCCGGAAGCCACTTCCGCCGCCACATGGGCCTCGTGCACCGCCTTGTGGGCCAGCATCGGCTGGCCGACGATGTCGCCGATCGCAAAGACATGCGGCACGTTCGTGCGCAGCTGTTTGTCGACGGGAATGAAGCCGCGATCGTTGACCGTGACGCCGGCCGCTTCCGCATTGATGCGCTTGCCGTTGGGCACGCGGCCCACGGCGACCAGCACGCGGTCATAGCTCGCGTCGAAATTCTTCCCGCCGGCTTCGAAGGTGACCTTGATGCCTTCCTTCAGCGCCTCGACCTTCACGACCTTGGTGCCGAGCAGGATCTGCTCGTAACGCGCCTTCAGGCGCTTTTCGAGCGGACGCACGAGATCGATGTCCGCACCCGGCATCAACTGGTCGGTGAGTTCGACCACGCTGACCTTCGCGCCCAGCGCGTCGTACACCGTCGCCATCTCGAGGCCGATGATGCCGCCGCCGATGACGAGCATCTTCTTGGGGATGCCCTGCAGTTCCAGCGCACCGGTCGAGTCGATGATGCGCGGGTCCTCCGGGATGAACGGCAGTTTCACCGGTTCGGAACCGGCGGAGATGATGACTTTCTCGAAGCCGATGCGCGTCGTGCTGCCGTCTTCCGCCGTCACTTCGACGACATGCGGGCTGACGAATCGGCCCGTGCCGCGGACGATCTCGACCTTGCGCTGCTTGGCGAGCCCCGCGAGGCCGCCGGTCAGCTTCTTGATGACGCTTTCCTTCCAGCCGCGCAGCTTGTCGATATCGACCTGCGGCGCACCGAAGCTGACGCCATGCGCCGCCATCGAATGCGCTTCGTCGATCACCTTGGCCGCATGCAGCAGCGCCTTCGAAGGAATGCAGCCGACGTTGAGGCAGACGCCACCGAGCACCGGCCAGCGTTCCACCAGCACGACCTGCATCCCGAGGTCGGCCGCGCGGAAGGCCGCGGAATAGCCGCCGGGACCCGCGCCCAGCACCAGCAACGGAACCTGGCGATCGGCCTTCTCATCCGGCGGCAGCGCGACTGCCGCCGGCGCGGCCACGGGGGCCTTTGCCGTTTCGGCGGCAGCGGCGGGCGCAGCCGCAGGGGCTGCGGCAGGCGCCGCGCCCGATGCGTTGACGCGGGCGATGACGCTGCCCTTGCGGACTTTGTCACCTGCCTTCACGAGGATTTCTGCGACGGTGCCGGCAGACGGGGACGGCACGTCCATCGTCGCCTTCTCGGTTTCGAGCGTGATCAGCGGGGTGTCGACCTCGATGGCATCGCCCGGCTTCACGAGCACGTCGACAACGCCGACCTCGTCGAAATTGCCGAGGTCGGGAACCGCGATATCCAGCGCGCTCACGGCACGGCCTCGAGCAGCTTCGACGGGTTCGCGAGAACCTGCGCGAGGTAGGTCGAGAAGCGGGCGCCATTCGCACCATCGATGACGCGGTGGTCATACGACAAGGACAGCGGGAGCATCTGGCGCGGCACGAAGGCCCCATCCTTCCAGACAGGCTTCATCTGCGTGCGCGACACCCCGAGGATGGCGACTTCGGGCGCATTGATGATCGGCGTGAAGGCCGTACCACCGATGCCGCCGAGGCTGGACACGGTGAAGCAGCCGCCCTGCATCTCACTGCCCTGGAGCTTGCCTTTGCGGGCGCGATCGGAAAGATCCGCGAGCGAGCGGGCGATTTCGTAGACGTCCTTGCGGTCCGCGTCGCGGATCACCGGGACCAGCAGGCCGTTGGGCGTATCGGCCGCGAAGCCGATGTGCACGTATTTCTTCAACACCAGGTTCTGGCCGGAAGCATCCAGCGAGGCATTGAAGGTCGGGAATTCCTGCAGGGCCAGCACGCAGGCCCGGATGATGAAGGCCAGCGGCGTGAGCTTGACGCCCTCCTCGGCGGCCTTGTCCTTGAGCTTCTGGCGAGTGGCTTCGAGGTCGGTTGTATCAGCCTCGTCGAACTGCGTGACATGCGGCAGGTTGACCCAGCTCGCATGCAAACGCGGACCGGAGATCTTCTGCACGCGGTTCAGCGGCTTGACCTCGACCGCACCGAACTGCGCGAAATCCACCGCCGGTATGGCCGGCAGGCCGGCACCGCCGCCTGCACGCGCGCCTCCGCCGGACAGCGCCTGCTTCACCCAGGCCTTCACGTCTTCGTGGGTGATGCGGCTCTTCGGGCCGGATCCCTTGACCTGCGCGAGGTCGACGCCCAGTTCGCGCGCCAGCTTGCGTACCGAGGGACCGGCGTGGGCCTTCGAGAACCCGGCTTCGTTGATGGCCACCGGTGCCACCGGGGCCGGCGCAGGCGCGGCCGCCCTGACAGGCGCCGGAGCCGGCGCAGCTGCAACCGGGGTCGGGGCAGGCGCCGGAGCGGCCGATGCCGCAGCAGCCGTGGCAACGCCCTTCACGGTGGCGACAAGGCCACCGGCGGACACGCGCCCGCCCTTCTCGACGTGGATCGCCTCGACGACGCCCGCGGCGGTCGACGGCACGTCCATCGTGGCCTTCTCGGTTTCCAGCGTGACGAGGGGCGAATCGATCGCGACCGTGTCACCCACCTTGACGAGCACTTCGACGACGCCGACTTCGGCGAAGTTGCCCATGTCGGGCACCCGCACCTCAAGCGACTGTGGCGCGGCAGCCGGCGCAGCGGCTGCGGCAGACGCCTCCGCGGGCGCAGCAGCAGCGGCCGGGGCCTCGGCCCCGCCCTCACCCTTCAGCGTGACCACGAGGCCGCCGGCCGAAATGCGGCCACCGGCCTGCACGTGCACCGACTCGACGATACCGGCGGCAGTCGATGGCACGTCCATCGTCGCCTTCTCGGTTTCGAGGGTGACGAGCGGCGTGTCGACCTCGACGCGATCGCCCGGCTTGACCAGCACCTCGATCACGCCGACTTCGGCGAAATTGCCCATGTCGGGCACGACTACTTCGATTTGCGCCACGAGGTCGGTCCTTTAACTGTTCAGCGGATCGGCCTTGTCGGCATTGATGCCGAGCTTGCCGATGGCCTGGGCGACGACACCCTTGTCGAGCTTGCCTTCGTCGACCAGCGCCTTGAGCGCGGCGATGACGACGTAGCGGCGGTCGACCTCGAAGTGGTCGCGCAGCGCGGTGCGGCCGTCGCTGCGGCCGAAGCCGTCCGTTCCGAGCGTCACGTACCGAGGGTCGATCCACTGGCGGATCTGGTCCGGCACCAGTCGCATGTTGTCCGTCGCGGCGATCACCGGCGCATCGCGACCGGCGAAGAGTTCCCGCACGTACGGCGTCTGCGGCTTTTCGGCCGGCTTGAGCAGATTGTGGCGCTCGACCTCGAGGGCGTCGCGGCGCAGTTCGCTGAAGCTGGTGATCGAGAAGACGTCGGCGGCGACCTTGTAATCCTTCTCGAGGATTTCGGCCGCGGCCAGCACTTCACGCAGGATCGTGCCCGAGCCGAGCAGCGTCGTCCGCAGCTTGCCCTTGCCGCCTTCCTTCAGCAGGTAACCGCCCTTCAGGATGCCCTTCTCGGCACCCGCGGGCATCGCCGGCTGCAGGTAGTTTTCGTTCATCACCGAGAGGTAATAGAAGATGTTCTGCTGCTCGACGTACATCTTCTGCAGGCCGTCATGGATGATGACGGTCAGTTCGTAGACGTAGGCCGGGTCGTAGGCGCGGCAGTTCGGCACCGTCGTCGCGACGATCTGGCTGTGGCCGTCCTGGTGCTGCAGGCCCTCGCCCGCGAGCGT
>JBEEKA010000076.1:0-3654 GCA_041168985.1 Pseudomonadota bacterium
GGACTGTTACGCCGCGCTGGGCATCGTCCACGCGCTCTGGCCATTCATTCCGGGCGAGTTCGATGACTACATCGCCACGCCGAAGGAAAACAATTACCGGTCGATCCATACGGCCGTGAACGGACCGGATGGGCGTTCCCTCGAGGTACAGATCCGCACCCAGGAAATGCAGGACCAGGCGGAACTCGGCGTCGCCGCGCACTGGGTCTACAAGGAAGGCGCCGGGCAGGCCCGACAGTACGAGCAGAAGATCCATGCCGTGCGCGAACTGCTGCAGCCACGCGGCCCGCATGCGGACGACCCCGAGGCCTTCAGCCGCGCGAGCTCGGGGCTGTTCAACGACCGGATCTATGCGATGACGCCCAAAGGCGAGGTCGTGGACCTGCCCCGCGGCGGAACGCCGCTGGATTTTGCTTTCCATGTGCACAGCGACCTGGGCCAGCGATGCCGGGGGGCCAAGGTGAATGGCCGGATCGTCACGCTCGACCACCAGCTCGGCAACGGTGACGTCGTGGAGATCCTGACTGCGAAGAACGCCACGCCGAGCCGCGACTGGCTCGTCCCGGAACGTGGTTACCTCGCATCCAGCAGAAGCCGGAACAAACTCCGCGCCTACTTCCGGCGCATCGACGAAGCGCAGACTGCCGCGTCACAGCCTGCCGCTGCGCCGGAACCCGTTGCCCCGCCCGCTCCGCCGGAACCCCCTCCCCGGACCCGCAAGCTGGTGGGCAGCGGACGGTCGCCGGTCGAGATCGAAGGGGTCGGTGACTTGCCGATAACACTGGCCCGTTGCTGCGGCCCCGTGCGTCCGGAGGCGATCAGCGGCTACTTCACGCTGGGGCGCGGCGTGACGATCCATCGCGCGGGCTGCGCGAGCCTGGTCCGCATGTTGAAGGCAAAACCCGAACGGCAGTTCAACGTGGAATGGGCCGGCGGCGCGCAGGACCTGCAGTCCGTACGCGTCCTGCTGGAAGCCTTCGACCGTCGCGGCCTGCTGCGGGACATATCGGACGTGATCGCCGAGCAGCGGCTGTCCATCGAAGGCGTCAGCAGCAATACGGACCCGTGGGACAAGGTCGCACGGTTCGAAGTGAGGCTGGGTGTGCCGGACACCGGAGCGTTGTCGCGGCTGATCCGGAAACTCGAGCGCATCCCGAACGTCTTCGCCGTCCGACGCGCCCGCTGACCGCCATCACCCCGCGAGGGACGATGGCGGCGGCCAACCGCATCAGCGGTTCGGCATGTCGATCGCCCGCTTGTCGGCCGCAAGCGCCGCTTCGTGGACGGCTTCCGACAAGGTCGGGTGCGCATGGATCGTCCGCTGCAGGTCCTCGCAGCTGCCGCCGTACTCCAGCGTCAGGACGGCTTCGGCGATGAGTTCGCCAGCCATGGGGCCGATGATGTGCACGCCGAGCACCCGGTCCGTCTGCGCACAGGCGACGATCTTCGCGAAGCCTCCCGAAGCCTCCATCGCCCGGGCTCGACCGCTTGCCATGAAGGGGAACACGCCCACCTTCACGGTGATGCCTTCGGCCCTGGCCTGGTCTTCGGACTTTCCGACCCAGCCCATTTCCGGCGCCGTGTAGATCACCGACGGGATCACGTCGTAGTTCATGTGGCCATAGAGGCCGGCGAGCTGGTCCGCGACCATCACGCCTTCTTCCTTGGCCTTGTGGGCCAACATCGGACCGCGCACGCAGTCACCGACTGCATACACGCCGTCGGCAGCCGTCTTGCAGTGGCCATCGACTTCGATGAACCCGCGCGCATCGATCGTCACGCCCGTGTCGTCGGCCAGCAGGCCTTCGGTGTACGGCCGGCGACCCACCGCGACGACCAGTCGATCGAACTCGGCCGTCTGCTCGCCCTTGGCATCCGTGTAGCTCACGGTAACCGACTTACCCGAGACTTTCGCGGCCGACACCTTCGCGCCGAGCCGGACCTCGAGCCCCTGCTTCGTGAACTGCTTCAGAGCTTCGTTCGCGAGCTGACGGTCCGCCATCGCGAGGAAACTGTCGGCGGCTTCCAGGACGGTGACCTTCGCGCCGAGGCGCGACCAGACCGAGCCGAGCTCGAGGCCGATGACACCGGCGCCGATCACGCCGAGGCGCGCCGGCACCGCGTCGAATTCCAGGGCGCCCCAGGAATCCACGATGTACTGGCCATCGAATGGCAGGGATCTGAGTTCTGTCGGAATCGACCCGCTGGCAAGGATGACGGCCTTCGTCGCCGTTAGCTTCCGCACGCTGCCATCGGCAGCCGTGAACTCCACCCGCCGTCCGGGCAACAGCCTGCCTCGTCCCTGCAGCGCCGTGACGCCATTGGCCTTGAGCAGACCGGCGATGCCGCCTGTCATGCCTTTCACGATCGTCGCCTTGCGCTTTTGCATGGCGGCGATGTCGACCTTCAGGTCGCCAACGGAAATTCCGTGCACCTTGAATTCGTGTTGCGCGCGGTGGAACAGCTCGGAGGACTCGAGCAGTGCCTTCGACGGGATGCAGCCCGCGTTGAGGCAGGTGCCACCGAAGGCATAGCCGCCGTCGCGGTTCTTCCAGCCATCGATGCAGGCGACACTGAGCTTGTTCTGGCCTGCGCGGATCGCAGCCGGATAGCCGGCCGGACCGCCGCCGATGACGATGACGTCAAACGTATCGGACATCGCTTCAGACCCCGAGCAGGAGGCGGCCCGGATCTTCCAGCGCATCCTTCATGGACACGAGGAACTGCACCGCCTCCTTGCCATCGATGATGCGATGGTCGTAGGTCAGCGCGAGATACATCATTGGCCGGATGAGCACCTGGCCCTTCACGGCCATCGGACGATCCTGGATCTTGTGCATGCCAAGGATCGCGCTCTGCGGCGCGTTGACGATCGGCGTCGAAAGCAGCGAGCCGAAGACGCCGCCGTTGGTGATGCTGAACGTGCCGCCGGTGAGGTCTTCCATCGTCAGGCCGCCCTTGCGGGCCCGTGCGGCAAAGTCACCCACGCCCTTTTCGATGTCCGCGAAGGACAACTGGTCCGCATCACGGAGGACCGGCACTACGAGACCGCGGTCGGTCGAAACGGCGACGCCGATGTCGTAGTAATCGTGGTACAGGATGTCAGCGCCGTCGACCGAGGCATTGATCACCGGGAACTTCTTCAGTGCTTCCACGGCTGCGCGCACGAAGAAGGACGAGAAGCCGAGCTTCACGCCGTGCTTCTTCTCGAAACCGTCCTTGTAACGGGCGCGCAGGTCCTGCACGGCCGTCAGGTCCACTTCATTGAACGTCGTGAGCAGCGCCTGCGTGTGCTGGGCCGACACGAGGCGTTCGGCGATGCGCGCGCGCAGGCGCGTCATCGGCACCCGCTGCTCGTTGCGTGCACCGGCCGGAGCCGCCGCCTTCGATGCGGACGGCGCGGGCTTCGCGGCAGCCGCCACGACATCCTGCTTCGTCACGGCGCCACCCAGGCCGCTGCCCGGCACGCCGGCCAGATCCACGCCGGTCTCTGCCGCCACGCGACGCGCGGCAGGTGCCGCCTTGACGTCAGCCACCGCTGCGGCCGCCGACGTTGCGGCGGCCGGTGCCGCCTCCGCCTTGGCGGCCGGGGCCGCCGCGGCACCGGCCTCGAACAGGGCCAGGATCTGGCCGCTGGTCACCGTGGTGCCCGCG
>JBEEKA010000077.1:0-2952 GCA_041168985.1 Pseudomonadota bacterium
TCCACCGCCGGCACGCCGGTGATGTCCACGATGGCGACGCTGCTGCCGGAGGCGACGATGGTCTGCAGGAGATTTTCCATGACCACCTGTGTGCGGGCGCTGTCGAGCGTGCCGATCAGCGGCACGGCCAGAATACCCTCCCACAACTTCACGACGGGTGTAGACAGTTCGAGCATTTCCAGTTGCTGGCGCCTGATCACCTCCTCGCGGCTCTTCTGATACACCTCGGCGGTGTAGAGACCAAGCTTGTCCAGCAGTATGGTGGCGGTCCACATCGCCTCGGTCAGCGCCGCCGTGTCCGTGCTCAACGCCTGCCGAAGATAGGTGAAAAGCGGCTGCTTGAGCGAAAAGATAAACGTGGCGGTTTCCGAGGGCGAAAAGCCTTGGATAGCGCGGCTCCTGGAGATGCCGGTCAGGAAGTCGCAGACCGGCTTCCACTCCGGCGCGCCGATCTCCGTGAAGTTGCCGGTTCGGCAGGCCGGGGTGAGCAGTGCGAGGAATTCGGCTGACTGCCGGCGCAGATCGGCTTCGGGCATCAGGTCCCGGCGCGCGGTGACGGCGGCCAACTGCTCGCGCAGCCAGTCCTCCAGTAGCGTGGTTTCGTGACGGGTCAGGATGTCCACAATGGGGTTTGGTGCATTCGTCGCCATGGGCTCTCCTCCGTACGAGTCAGTGTCATGCGTCTTATGCCTCGTGACCTATTCCGTTCGCCCTGAGTTCTCCGACACGCCAACCGTTCGTCCTGAGCTTGTCGAAGGGCCGGCTGCCGCGCCCTACAGCCTCGACGGCTCGTTCACCAGCACCCAGTACGTCCCCACCTGCCGCATCACCTCGCAGAACTGCTCAAAGTCCGTCGGCTTGACGACGTAGCTGTTGACGCCCAGTGCGTAGCTTGCCGCAATCTGCCGCTCATCCTCGTTTGTCGTAAGCACGACCACGGGGATCTTCCGTGTGCGCGGATCGGCCCTGATCCGCCGCAGCACCTCCAGCCCGTCCATCTTCGGCAGTTTCAGGTCAAGCAGCACCACGCCGGGGGTATTGTCGATTCGACGGTCGGCATAGACGCCGGCACAGAACAGGAACTCCAGAGCCTCTTCTCCATCACGGACGACCTTCACTGCTTTGCCGAGGTTATGCCTCGCCAGGGCGTTCAGCGTCGCCTCCACGTCGAACGGGTTGTCCTCGACCAGCAGAATTTCGACCAGGTTATCAGACATCGCGGATGGCATCCTTATCCCTCCATCACAATAATCCGGCGTCGGATGGCGTAGCCGATCAGGTCGGCCTGGTTGCGCAGGTTCAGTTTATCCATCACGTGGGCGCGGTGCGTCTCGACGGTGCGCGGGCTGATCCCCAGGCGATCTGCAATGGCGGCATTGCTGTCGCCTAACGCTGCCAGGTGCAGCACCTCCCGCTCACGAGCCGTCAGCGTCTCATACGGGTCCGGCGGGGTCTCCCCCGTCTTCTCGATGTACGCCTCGATGGCGCGCTCGGACAACGGTGGGCCCAGGTAGCGCCGGCCCGCGGTCACCTCGCGCACGGCCAGGACCAGGTCGGTTGGGTTGGACGTTTTGAGGAGGTAGCCCAGTGCGCCGTGACGCAGCGCCTCGAGCACATACGATTCATCGGCATGCATGGAGAGGATCACGACCCGGGTCCGAGGGGCGCGCTTCTGGACGTGTCGCGCGGTCTCCAGGCCGCTCAGGCCTGGCATCATCAGGTCGAGTACCAGCACATCCGGTTGCAGCCGTTCGACCAGCGCCGCCGCCTCCAGGCCATCGCCCGCCTCGCCGATCACACGCAAATCCGGCTCGGCCTCCAGCAAGGCCCGCATGCCCTGCCGCACAACCGGGTGGTCATCCGCCAGCACGATCGTGGTCACGTCTCTCACCTATGCGTGCGTCACGAAAGCCTTCCCCGCAAGGGCAATTCGACGGTTACGCAGGCGCCCTTCCCAGGGGCCGACTCCAGCGTCAGTCGGCCGCCCAGCAGTTCCGCCCGTTCGCGCATCCCGGCCAGACCGCTGGTACTTTGCGTTGCCAGAACCTTTCCGGGTTCGAAGCCTGCGCCCCGGTCCTGGATCTGAATGTGAAGCACGTCGGAGTCGGACCGGCAGGAGACCGTCACCTCGTCCACGCCGGCGTGGCGAGCGACGTTGGTCAGCGCCTCCTGCACAATCCGATAGGCGGCCGTTTCAATCTCCGGCGCGAAGCGTCCCCTCAATCCCCCATGTTCGAAGACCACCCGCACCTGAGTCTGAACGGTATACCGCTCGAAGTGCCACAGCAGGGCCGCCAGCAGGCCCATGTCGTCCAGCATCGACGGGCGCAGACCGAGCGACAGCTCGCGTACCCGCACCATCAGGTCGCTGACCAGCCCCTGGGCCTTGTCCAGACTGACCTTGGCCTGGTCGGCGGATCCGCCCGCACCGCCCGCGATGGTTAGTTTGAGCCCGGTCAGGATCTGGCCGATCTCATCGTGCAGCTCGCGCGAGAGATGGCGGCGCTCGTTCTCCTGCACCTCCATGAGTCTCCAGGACATCGCGCGAAGCCGGTCGCGAGCGTGCGTCAGTTCGGTAAACTGTTCCCGCTCACGCTGCAACAGGGCTTCCAGGAGACTCTGTCGGCTGACGGCGCCAAGAAATTGGCCCTCATCATCACAAACAGGCAAGGCCTCCATCCCCGCCCCCTCCATCCGTTGCAAGACCTCTTCGGCCGGGGTTTTCGCCGCCACCAGCCCGGACCGCGTGTTGTGCAGCAGATCCGCAAAGATCCGCATGGGAAAACCGACGCAATTCGCGCCCGTCACGATTCCCAGGAACCTGCCGTCGGCCTCCTCGAAGACGGCATAGAGGCTGATCCTCCCCTCCCGCATCGCTATGTTACACGGGGACATCGTGTCGGTCACCCGGACCAGGCGGTGATCCAGCGCCTCACGCGCGGTCAGGGGGAG
>JBEEKA010000078.1:0-16945 GCA_041168985.1 Pseudomonadota bacterium
GTGCGGAGCGCATCACGCGATGCGTCAGGTCCTTAGCGCCTGCGCCGAGCGGCGACAGGAATTCGAGCAGCAGGGGCTCCAGGCCACGATGCAGCCCGAATGCACGCAGGACCAGGAAGGAAAGCGCGACGGCGGGGATGAGTGCCAGCAGCGTCGTGTAGACCAGCCCCATCGCGCGCAGGTTGATCTGTCCACTGGCCAGGTCACGCAGTACGGCGACGGGGTACCTCAGGCCTCGCAGGAGCCACGCCAGCAGGCCACGGCCGCGGGCGGCGGGGACATAGAGCCGCGGTTCGATCGCCTGCCAGAGCCATTGCCACATCGCGGGAGTTCGCGCGGGTGGCCCGGCCTCAGGCGGAAAGGCCGGTCAGCCGCTCAAGCGCCTCGTGGTATTTCGCGCTGGTGCGTTCGATCACGTCGGCGGGCAGCTTCGGGCCCGGCGCGGCCTTGTTCCAGTCCAGCGTCTCGAGGTAATCGCGCACGTACTGCTTGTCGAAGGACGGCGGGCTCGTGCCGACGGCATAGGTGTCCGCCGGCCAGAAGCGCGAGGAATCCGGCGTCAGCGCCTCGTCGATGAGGATCAGCTCGCCGTCAGGCGCCAGGCCGAATTCGAATTTCGTGTCCGCGATGAGGATGCCGCGCTCGCGCGCGTAGTCCACCGCGTGCGCATACAGAGCGAGCGCCGTGTCGCGCACCTTCGCGGCGAGCTGCGGGCCGATGAGCTTCTCCACTTCGGCGAAGGAGATGTTCTCGTCGTGGTCGCCCACGGCGGCCTTTGTTGCTGGCGTGAAGATCGGCTGCGGCAGCCGCTCGGCCTGGCGCAGCCCCTCGGGCAGCGTGATGCCGCAGACCGCCCCCGTTTTCTGGTAGTCCTTCCAGCCGCTGCCGATCAGGTAGCCGCGCACGACAGCTTCCACCGGCAGGGCCTTCAGGCGACGCGCGATCACGCAGCGGCCCTCGGCCTGCGCGCGTTCGACCGGATCCGGCAGCACCTCGGCCAGCGGGCGGTCGATCAGGTGGTTCTTGATGATGTGCCCGGTGCGCGCGAACCAGAAGTTCGAGATGCGGTTCAACACGCGGCCCTTGCCCGGGATCGGATCCGGCAGCACCACGTCGAAGGCCGACAATCGGTCGGTCGTGACGATGAGCAGGCTGTCCGCATCGATGGCATAGACATCGCGGACCTTGCCGCGGTGCAGCCGCTCGAGGCTGTGGATCTGGGTATCGAAGACGACGGGCGAGGATGTGGCCAAGGCTTGGTACCATAGCCCGCGCGTTGCGGCCCCGGGGCCGACGCGCGTGACGCTAGTGGGGAGGGCGCGAATCTTGCGGCCCCGCCCGGAGCGGGGTCAAGCAGCCCGGGTGATGGACCTTCCTGCATGCAGTGGACCGGCAAACTGATTGGCGGCGTTGTCGGCGCGTTCCTGGGCCTCGGGCCCTTCGGCATCGCGCTGGGCGCCTTCCTGGGTCACCAGTACGACGTCAAGTCGGCGGGTGGCGTCGCTGCGGGCGCAGGGCCGGGTGGCAGCGGTCCGCAGTTCTTCGTTTCGACGTTCCGGGTCATGGGCCATGTCGCGAAGGCGGACGGCCGGGTCACGGAAAGGGAGATCAGCGCGGCGCGCGGGATCATGCAGGCCCTGCGCCTGAACGAGGCGCAGGTCCGCGAAGCCATCGCGCTGTTCACGGCGGGCAAGCAGCCGGACTTCAGTCTCGACGCTGAAATGGCCCAGGTCCGCGCCTCCTGTGGCGGCTATCCGGAACTGCTCCAGACCTTCCTCGAGATCCAGTTGCGATTCGCCCTGTCGGGCAACGACCTCTCGGGGCCCGTGCGCGAGCGCGTGGTCCGTATCGGACGCCTGCTGGGTTACAGCGAGCCCATGATCATGAGTCTCGCGGCGGCGCTGCGCGGCGGCCGGCAGGGGTTCCGTCCCGCCGATTCACAGGCCAGCATGGAATCGCGCACGGTGGACGCCTATGGCGTGCTGGAGGTCGAGCCGACCGTATCCGATGCGGAACTCGTGAAGGCCTACCGCCGCCAGATGAGCCGTCACCATCCCGACAAGCTGAAGGCCAACGGCCTGCCGGATTCGATGCTGGAACACGCGAAGGAACGCACGCAGCAGATCCGCGAGGCCTACGAGTTCCTGCGGGAGCGCCGCGGTATCGCGTAGTAGACTCCGGGGCATGCAAACCCCTTGGATCGCCCCCTCCATCCTGTCCGCGGACTTCGCGAAACTCGGCGCGGAAGTGGATGCCGTGCTCGCGGCTGGCGCCGACATCGTCCATTTCGACGTGATGGACAACCACTACGTCCCTAACCTCACGATCGGGCCCCTGGTATGCGAAGCCCTGCGGAAGCACGGGGTCACGGCGCCCATCGACGTCCACCTGATGGTGAAGCCGGTCGACCGGATCATTCCGGACTTCGCCAAGGCCGGCGCGACCTACATCACCTTCCATCCGGAGGCGAGCGAGCACATCGACCGGACGATCGGGCTGATCCGCGACCTGGGCTGCAGGCCCGGTCTGGTGTTCAACCCGGCGACGCCGCTCAACGTGCTGGATTACACGCTCGACAAGCTGGACATGGTGCTGCTGATGTCGGTGAACCCGGGTTTCGGCGGACAGAGTTTCATCCCGGGCGCACTGGGCAAACTGCGCGAAGTGCGCCGACGCATCGATGCGTCGGGACGCGAAGTCCGGCTTGAGATCGACGGCGGGGTGAAGACCGAAAACATCGGCGCCATCGCGGCCGCCGGTGCCGACACTTTCGTGGCCGGCTCGGCGATTTTCGGTGCGAAGGACTACGCGGGCGTCATCGGCGCGATGCGCGCCAACATCGCCGCCGCGCACGGCTAGAAATCGTCGTCGTCCTCGTCTTCATCGTCTACTTCGACACGGCGGGCCGGCGCCTTGGCGCGCGCCTTGTCCGCGCCCTGGACCGGCACGGTGACCGGGCGCGTCTTCATCTTCGGGCGGGCGTTGAAGACGACGATCGTCTTGCCAGTCGCGCGCAGCAGGCCCTGGTCCTCGAGCGCCTTCAGCACCCGGCCGGCCATTTCGCGCGAGCAGCCCACGAGGCGCGAGAGTTCCTGGCGCGACACCTTGATCTGCATGCCTTCCGGATGCGTCATGGCATCCGGCTCGCCGCAGAGGTCCATGATCGCGTGCGCCACGCGGCCGGTGACGTCCACGAAGGCCAGGTCGCCCAGCTTGCGATTTGTCCGGTCGAGGCGGGACGCCAGTTGCGTCGCCAGTTCGAAAATAAGACCCGGTGATTCGGCGGCAATCTGCCGGAAGCGCGGGTAGGTCATCTCCGCGAGCTCGCAGGCGTTGCGCGTACGGACCCAGGCGCTTCGCGTCGGCTCCTCGTGGAACAGGCCCATTTCACCGAAGAACTGGCCCTTGTTGAGGTAGGCCAGCACCATTTCGTTGCCTTCCTCGTCCTCGATCATCACCTCGACCGAGCCGCTGATGATGTAGTACAGGACATCAGGCAGATCGCCCGCATGGATGAGCACCGTCTTGGACGGCACCGTTCGGATGCGGCAGTAGCTCAGGAACCGGTTGATGGCCGGAATGTCGCTCAGGGGCTTCGCCGCGTCATCCATTCGCATGTCGGTCCTGTTTGGAGGAATAGGGCTGCCCGCCTTTGTATTACATAAGGCTCGGCGCCCGCAACCGCGGTGCGATGGAAACCGCCTCTGTGATCAGATCAGGCGGGCCGTCGTCGTCATGATGCGGCCGGTCAGTCGCATGAGCCCCCGTACCGGTGCCGGCAGGGTGATTCCACCTGCATCGAACGCCTGTCGGCCGTGGCGCACCTCGTCGTCCCGCATCTGTTTCAGGATGGCGCTGCTGCGCGCGTCCTGCCGGGGAAGGCGGTCCAGGTGGCCATCGATGTGCTTCTCGACCTGGGCCTCGGTCTCGGCCACGAAGCCCAGGCTGACCTGGTCGCTCGCCATGCCGGCAGCGAAACCGATGCCAAGCGAACCGAGATACCAAAGGGGATCTAGGCGGCTGGCCCGGTCGCCCAGCTCGGCGAGCCGCGTTTCGCACCAGGAAAGGTGGTCCGTCTCTTCCCGGCCGGCGTCCAGCAGCATCCGCCGGACGGCCGGATCGCGGGCCGCGAGAGCCTGCCCATGGTAGAGACCCTGTGCGGCGATTTCGCCGGCGTGGTTGATCCGCATCAGCGCAGCCACTTCCCGCCGGTCCGGTTCATCGAGCGGCACGGCAGCGGGGCCGGGGACAGGGCGGGCTGCAGGCGCCGGGGCGAACAGGGCCCGGAGTGCCCGGTCCGCAGCGCACAAGAGCTCGTCGGCCAGGTCAGGAGTTGCAGGGGGACTGGTATTAGCCATCGCCACAATATATAACGTCGCCCCCGTTCCGCGGTTCCGGTTTGCCGGCGCGCGGTGGCGGGCACTGGCAGCAGGCTTTGCATTCGGGCCCCGGCTTCGATAAACTGCTGCGCCTTTTTTCCGACACGTCATATGCGGACATCACGATGAGCACTGTATTTGCGAAGCCCGCCGAGGTCCGGAGCGACTGGTTCGTCATCGACGCCACGGGCAAGACCCTGGGTCGTCTGGCGACGGAGCTCGCCCACCGCCTGCGCGGCAAGCACAAGACGGATTACAGCCCCCACGTCGACATGGGCGACAACCTCATCGTGCTGAACGCCGGCAAGGTCAAGGTCACGGGCGACAAGCTCGATGACAAGATGTACTACCACCACACCGGCTATGTGGGCAATCTGAAGTCCATTTCGCTGGGCAAACTGCTGAAGGAGCACCCGGAGCGCGCGATCCAGTTCGCCGTGAAGGGGATGCTGCCGAAGAACACGCTGGGCCGGATGATGTTCCGCAAGCTCCACGTGTTCGCGGGCGCGACGCATCCGCACCAGGCCCAGCAGCCCAAGACGCTCGAACTGTAAGTTCCAGGAATCCAGATGGCAGTCACCAGCAATTACGGCACCGGTCGTCGCAAGACGTCGACCGCCCGCGTGTACCTCACGTCCGGCACCGGCAAGATCACGGTCAACGACCGCTCGCTTGACGAGTTCTTCGGTCGCGAAACCGGTCGCATGATCGTCCGCCAGCCGCTCGAAGTCGCGCAGCTTGCCGATCGTTTCGACATCAACGTGACGGTCGCGGGCGGTGGCATCACCGGCCAGGCCGGCGCCATCCGCCACGGCATCACGCGCGCCCTCATCGAATACGATGAGACGCTGCGTTCGCCGCTGCGCAAGGCCGGCTTCGTGACGCGCGATGCCCGTGAGGTCGAGCGCAAGAAGGTCGGTCGCCGCAAGGCCCGTCGCGGTCCGCAGTACTCGAAGCGCTAATAGCGCTTTCGGGGTTTCCCCCGAACCTGCCGGCAAGTGCTTCGTGCCTTGCCGGCTAGATCGAAGGAACCCCTCGCTTATTGGGGGATCGTCCAGCGGTAGGACTACGGACTCTGACTCCGTCAACCTAGGTTCGAATCCTAGTCCCCCAGCCAGATCAAGGGCGTCGCCAGAAGCGACGCCCTTTTTTATGCCGCGGATTCAAGCAACCCCCGGCTGTACGCCCGGCGCACCGCCGACAGCACGGCCATCAAGGAAGCCGTGATGGTGTTCGCGTGGACACCCACGCCGAACAGGGTGACCCGGGACGGCGTGGTGATCTCCACGAAGGCGACGGCTTTCGCCTCGCTTCCCGAACCCATCGATTTTTCCTCGAAAGACAGGACGTCGAACGACAGTCCCAGTGCATGGACCATTGCATCGATAGGTCCATTACCGCGACCTGAATAGTTCCGCAGGACCCCTCGATGGACCAGTTCCAGCGAGAGCGTTTCGCCGTCGCTGCCATCGGAGGCCGTAACCAGATGGTGCCCGCGGTACTGGAAGTCGCCCTGCGTGCCGAGGTATTCCCGCTCGAACAGGGACCAGATCTCCGCCGCACCGATCTCCTTGCCGCTGCTGTCGGTCAGCGACTGCACCACGGGGCTGAACTCGATCTGCAGCCGACGGGGCAGCGCGAGTCCATAGTCCCGTTCGAGCAGCCAGGCCATGCCACCCTTGCCCGACTGGCTGTTCACGCGGATTACCGATTCATAACTGCGTCCGACGTCGCGCGGATCGATCGGCAGATAGGGAATCTCCCAGGCTTCGCCATCCTTCTGCTGCGCGAAGCCTTTGCGGATCGCATCCTGATGGGAGCCCGAAAACGCAGTGAACACGAGGTCGCCGACATAGGGATGGCGCGGGTGGATCGGGAGCTGGTTGCAGTGTTCGACGGTGCGTGCAGCTTCATTGATATTCGAGAAATCGAGTTCCGGGTGGACGCCCTGGGTGTAGAGGTTCAGGGCGAGCGTGACGATGTCCACGTTCCCCGTGCGCTCCCCGTTGCCGAACAATGTGCCCTCGATTCGATCCGCCCCGGCCATGAGCCCGAGCTCCGCGGCGGCGACGCCCGTGCCGCGGTCGTTGTGGGGGTGCAGGCTGATGATCACGCTGTCGCGGCGTTTGAGGTGCCGGCAGAACCATTCCACCTGATCGGCGTAGGTGTTCGGGGTGGAAACCTCGACGGTTGCGGGAAGATTCAGGATCGCCGGTTGTTCGGGCGTCGGATCCCAGGCCTCGAGCACGGCCTCGCAGGCTTCCAGCGCGAAATCCTGCTCTGTCGCGGAGAAGGCCTCCGGGGAGTACTCGAAGCGCCATTCCGTATCCGGCTGCGCGGCGGCCAATCCACGGATCAGGGCGGCGGCATCCACGGCAAGTTTCACCGTGGCAGCTCGGTCCTGCTGGAACACGACGCGGCGGAAGACCGGCGCGGTGGCATTGTAGAAGTGGACGATGGCGCGCTTTGCGCCACGCAGCGACTCGAAAGTCCGGCGGATCAGTTCCGGTCTTGCGGGCGTCAGCACCTGGATGGTCACGTCCTCCGGAACAAGGCGATCGTCAATGAGCGAACGGACGAAATCGAAGTCCGTCTGCGACGCGGAAGGAAATCCGACTTCGATTTCCTTGAAGCCGGTCGCGACCAGAAGTTCGAAGAACCGGCGCTTGCGCGCCGCGTCCATGGGTTCGATCAGGGCCTGGTTGCCGTCGCGAAGGTCGACGCTGCACCAGCGTGGCGCGGCGGCGATCCGGGCGTCCGGCCAGCGTCGTCCCGGGAAGGCGGGGATCGTGAAGGGTCGGTACTTGGTCGAGGGATCGTTGAGCATGGAACTCTCCGGCGGCGGACGCGCAGTCAACGCCGCGCGGCCCGCAAGGGGCGGATGTGGATCGGGAAAGTTGGGGTTGCGTCCCGGCGGGACGCGGGCGGTCTTGTCAGTGCGTCGGGCGACGCAGGTGCAGGCGCGCACGCAGCAGATCGTCGCCGCAGGCGGGTCGAACGATCAGGTACTGCTGGTGACGCATGGTTCGAATCTAGCAGGGTGGCTCGAACATCGGCAAGGGGCCGGCCGCCGCGGCCCCGACGACCGTCACCCGGGGCGGCGCATCTCGCGCACACCGTCTTCCGTCCCGACCAGCAGCAAGTCGGCCGGGCGGGAAGCGAACAGTCCAACGGTCACGACGCCGGTGATCTGGTTGATGTGCTGCTCGAGCCGGCAGGCGTCTTCGATGACGAGGCCGTGGACATCGAGGATCTCGTTGCCGTTGTCCGTAATGAATCCCCGGCGCAGTACCGGGCGGCCGCCCAGGTCAGAGAGCGCCTTCGCGACGAGTCGTCGCGCCATCGGAATGACCTCGACCGGTAAAGGGAACGCACCGAGCCGTTTCACCAGTTTGCTCTCGTCGACGATGCAGACGAACCGCTCGGACGCCGCGGCAACGATCTTCTCCCGCGTCAGCGCGCCGCCGCCACCCTTGATGAGCTCGAGGCGATCGTTCGACTCGTCGGCTCCGTCGATGTAAAGGGAGAGGCCGTCGACGTCGTTCAGCTCGACGAGCGGTATGCCCAGCGTCTTGAGTCGCGCCGTCGACGCCTCGGAACTGGAGACGGCACCGGCGAGCCGACCGACCCACGGACCCAGCTGTTCGATGAAGGCATTCACGGTCGAGCCGGTGCCCACGCCCAGGACCATGCCTTCGCGCAACTGCGCGATTGCTGCCGCGGCGACGCGCTGCTTCTTCAGTTGTTGTCGATCCGTCGTGGAAGTACTCATGCAAAAGTCCCGGCAAAACACGCTCCGAAAACGACTGTGCCCGCTTTCGCGGGCACAGTGAGAAGACTTTGAAGGTGTGGGCGGGTCGCCACTCGGACAACCCGCCGCCACCCCGAAGTTACTTCTTCTTGGCGGCCTTTTTCTTAGCGGCCTTCTTCTTGGCTTTCGCCATGACAGTTCTCCGGTTAATGGTTAGTCCGGGGTCCGAGTATATACACGCGTTGCCGGAATACAAGCAAGCAGGTATGGCAAAAAAATCCGCCATCACTCCATCGCAAGGATGAACTTCCAGTGCGCTTCATCGACAGGTGTCACCGACAGACGGTTGCCACGACGTAGCAGCAGCAAGCCATCGAGACTTCCTTGGGCATGTTCGCGCAAGGCGGTGAGCGGGATGGGCGACTTCATCCTGCGCACGAGCTTCACGTCGAAGCTGTACCAAAGTGGCTTTTTTTTAGGGCTTTTCTCGTCGAAGTACTCGCTCCGAGTGTCCCATGCGGATGGATCCGGATAGCCGGCCCTGGCGATCTCGACGATGCCGGCGATTCCCGGTTCCGGACAGGACGAGTGGTAGAAGAAAGCCAGGTCACCCTTCTGCATGTCGTCGCGGATCATGTTGCGTGCCTGGTAATTCCTCACACCCTCCCAACCGGTGGTCTTCCTCGGCGCGGCAACGAGATCATCGATCGAGAAGACGGACGGTTCGGATTTCAACAGCCAATGGTTCATCGGGGTTCCAGGTTCGTGTGATCAGCGGAAGCGGCGAGTCACCCTTTCGGTGACGAGTCGGTCGAGCGGCACGTCGTGCGTACGGACAGGCAGTGCGTCGACGCGCTGGCATTCGTAGGCGAGTCCGACGAGCAGTGGCTGCCGCGTCCTGACCGACGTGCGCCGGAAACCCAGCGCACGGTCGTAGTAACCCTTGCCCATCCCGATGCGGTTGCCACGCAGGTCGAAACCGACCAGTGGCATCAATACGACATCCAGTTGCGACACGCGTGTCGGCAAACCCGGACGTGGTTCGAGGATGCCGTAACGGCCGCGGACCAGCCCGGCGCGGAGCCGGAAAAACTGCATCCGGCTGCGCTGGTAATCGGTCACGCGCGGCAGATGGATGCGACACCCCCGCTGTCCGGCGCGGGCGATCAGCGGCGCGGTGTCGATTTCTTCGGGCAGGGACAGGAACAGGGCGATCCGCAGTCCGCGGGACAGCCAGCCGGCGCGTTCGACGCGCGATGCCAGTCGATGCGCGGCGCGGCGTCGTTCGCCGGCGGGCACGGCGCGCCGGCGCGCGCGCAATTCCCGTCGCAGGGCGCGGAGGTCTTCCGGTGAGGTGGGTGGCGTCGCGGGCATCAGGGAGGGGTGGGACGCCACCCGCCTGTGCCGGTGCGAACCGTTGCTCTCGAACCGGAGCAACAGGTGGAGCCGGCTCCGACAGGTAAGGCTTCCCGCACGTGGCGGACATGCACAATGCTGTCTTGGAGCATGACTCCGGGGTGTTTCAATTAGGGTCCGAGGTAACCCGATCCGCTTTGTCGAACACCGCAGGTGGCGCCCGGGACCATGGTACTACAGTTCGAGTTGGCGACCGTTCTCGAGGGCGATTTCCACCCGTTCGCGCAGGTGTTTCAGGCGAAGTCCGACATCTCCTTCGAGATGCTGCGACCGGCCCTTGAGCTTGACCAGTTCGTTGGCGAGGTTGAGCGCCACCATCACCGCGATCCGGTCGGTGCCCAGTACTTTGCCGCCGTCACGGATCTCCCGCATCTTGGCATTGAGGAAGGCGGCGCTTTCCAGCAGTTCTTCCCGCTGTTCCGGTGGGCAGGCGATCGGATATTCCTTGTCCAGCAGCCGCACGTTGACGCGGGTGATCGTGTCGCCGCCGTTCATGCGCCCTGCTCCAGGGTGCGGAGGCGACCAATCATCGCTTCGACACGGGCGCGCACCTGCTCGTTCTTCTGCAGCAGCGTGGCGCGTTCCGTGGCGAACGCATCCTGCCGCTGCCGCAGCGCGCGGTTTTCGTCCTTGAGTTGCATCACGGTGGTCACGAGATCGTCGATGCGCTGTTCGAGCCGGCGCAGTTCGAGTTCGACCTGTTGGGGGGGGTGTTCAGCCATGCCGAAAACTATAGGTCGCCGCCCACGCCGGGGCAATCGGCCATCCGGTCGTTGAGGCATAATCCTCTCGTGAACCATCTTATTTCCTATCCCGGGTTGCAGCGCCTCCTGGCGCAGGCCCACGCAGTGTCCGATGCCGCCGAGGCGCATGGCACGCTTGCCGGGGCGCTGTGCGCCGCCTCGCCGTATACCTTCGAAGACTGGCTTGCCGAAATCCTCCCGGATGGTCGCGCTGCGGAAACCGTCGCGGACGCCTTGCGCGGCGTGTTCGATGCCACGGTCGATGCCCTGCAGGGGCAGCAGATGGAGTTCCAGCCCTTGATTCCGGACGACGAGGACCATCTCGGCGACCGCGTAACGGCCCTGGGCGAGTGGTGCCACGGCTTCCTGTATGGCCTCGGCACGGGCCAGCTGCGGGACCTCGAGTCGGCGGGCGGAGAGGTGGGCGAGGTGCTGCGCGACTTCACCGAGATCACCCACGTGACGCTGGAAGGCGACGAAGGCAGCGAGTCCAGTGAAGAGGACTACGCGCAGCTCGTCGAATTCGTGCGCGTCGGCGTGCAGCTGGTCTACGAGCAGCTGGAGCCGTTGCGGGACGTGCCGCGACCGGACGGCGCGTCGCTGCATTGAAACAGGGGTAAGGGATGGCTCGGGTAGAACGTCTGAAGGCGGACGAGTTCGTGCGCAGGCGACGTCAGTTGATGCGCATCATGGGCCGCGACTGCATCGCGATCGTCCCCGCGGCGCCGGTCAGGCACCGCAACAGCGATGTCGAATACCCCTATCGCCAGGACAGTGATTTCCAGTACCTGACCGGCTTCGGGGAGCCGGAGTCGGTTGCGGTGCTCGTCCCGGGTCGCCCCCATGGCGAATACATCCTGTTCGTCCGGGATCGTGATCCCTTGCGTGAGACCTGGGATGGTCGCCGTGCCGGTCCGGCCGGTGCCGTCGAACGCTTCGGTGCGGATGATGCCTTTCCGATCACTGACATCGACGAGATCCTGCCGGGGCTGATGGAGAACCGGGAGAAGGTCTACTACGCGATGGGGACGCACCCCGAGTTCGACCAGCGCGTCGTCGGCTGGGTGAACACGCTGCGTGCCCAGGCCCGCCACGGCCGGCATCCGCCCCAGGAAATGGTGGCACTGGACCATGTCCTGCATGACATGCGGCTCTACAAGAGCCGTGGTGAACTGCAGATCATGCGTACGGCGGCTGAAATCGCCGCTGCGGCCCACGTGCGGGCCATGCGCCACACGCGCCCGGGAGGCACGGAGTTCGGCATCGTCGCGGAGCTCCTGCACGAATTCCGCCGACACAACGCCGACACGTCCTACGAGCCCATCGTCGGCGGTGGCGCGAACAGCTGCATCCTGCATTACCGCGAGAACGACCAGCCGCTGGTCGACGGCGACCTCCTGCTGGTCGATGCCGGCTGCGAGGTCGGCTGCTATGCCTCGGACATCACGCGGACCTGGCCGGTCAATGGCCGTTATTCCCCGCCGCAGCGCGAGATCTACGACATCGTGCTGGATGCCCAGCTTGCCGCGATCGCCCAGGTCTACCCGGGAAACCACTGGAACGCGCCGCACGATGCCGCCGTCGAGGTCATCACGCGGGGACTCGTCCGCGCCGGCCTGCTCAAGGGCAAGGTTTCGTCGCTCATCAAGGACGGGTCGTACCGGAAGTTCTTCATGCACCGCACGGGCCACTGGCTCGGGCTCGACGTGCACGATGTCGGCGACTACAAGGTCGGCGACGAGTGGCGCGTGCTGGAGCCGGGAATGGTGATGACCGTCGAGCCCGGGATCTACATACCCGCCGGGATGAAGGGAGTGCCTAAGCGGTACGCCAATATCGGCATCCGCATCGAGGATGACGTCGCCGTCACGCGCGAGGCCGCCGAGGTCCTGACCCACGGCGTACCCAAGTCGGCCGACGAGATCGAGGCCCTGATGGCCGCAGCCGCGGTGGCCTGAGTTCCCGGATGGAGCAGTCTGCCGCCAAGGATTTCACTCATGACGTGGTGATCGTCGGCGGCGGCATGGTCGGGGCGAGTCTCGCGCTCGCCCTCGCTTCCAGCGGCCTGCGCCTGCTGGTCATCGAAGCCGTCGAACCCGGGTCCGTCGACCAGCCGAGCTTCGACGAACGCACGACGGCGCTCGGCAATGGAAGTCGGCAGGTCTTCGAGGCGCTCGGGCTCTGGCGAAAACTGCTGCCGGAAGCGGCGCCCATCCGCCGCATTCATGTTTCCGATGCGGGCCGTTTCGGATTTGCGCGCCTCGATGCGGAGGAATTCGGCCAGGCGGCCCTGGGCTATGTCATTCCGAACCGGGTCATCGGCCGCGAACTCTGGGCAGCCCTGCGCTCGGCGACTGGCGTCGAGGTCTGCCTGCCCGCGAAGGCTTCGCGGATCGTCCTGGATGGCGACGCGGCCACTCTCGTTTTCGAACAGGGTGGTGAGACCCGCACGGCCGTTGCACGGCTGCTGGTTGCCGCGGATGGCGCGCAGTCGCTGGTCCGTACCGCGGCGGGCATAGACGCGACACGGGACGAGTACGACCAGACGGCGATCATCGCGCCGGTTCGAACCGATGCACCGGACGACGGAACTGCTTATGAGCGCTTCACCAGCGCGGGCCCGATGGCGGTGCTGCCCCTTAGGGCACCCGGCGCGGGACACTGGCGCGCGATGGTCTGGGCGGCGCGACCCGAAGAAGCCGAAGCACTGATGTCGCTCGACGAGGCGGATTTCCTCCGGCGCTGGCAGGACGCGTTCGGCTGGCGCGCGGGCCGCGCCCTGCAGGTCGGACGGAGGGTGGCCTATCCGCTGGCACTCGTGCGCGCGGGTGAAGGGATTGCCCGGCGAGCCGTGCTGCTCGGAAACGCGTCGCAGTCCCTTCATCCGGTGGCCGGGCAGGGATTCAACCTGGGGCTGCGTGATGCCGCCGCATTGGCCGAGTTGCTGGCCGATGCCACGCGTCGGGGCGAAGACTTCGGCAGCCAGGGACTGCTGGCGCGTTACGCGGCTCAGCGTGGCGTCGATCGGGACGGCGTGGTGCGGTTCACGGACCGCCTCGTGCGCGGCTTTTCCGATGCGCGCCCAGGCCGGGCGGCGCTGCGTAATCTCGGCCTGCTTGTCTTCGACCTGCTGCCGCCGGCGAAGCGGGCGCTCAGCCGGATCAGTTTCGGATTCGGTGGGGAGAGCCCCCGCCTCACGCGGGGATTGCCGTTGTGACGGATGCGGCGGTATGCGACGCCGACGTTGCCATCGTGGGTGGCGGAATGGTCGGCGCCACCCTGGGTGCCCTGCTGGTCCGGCATGCGCGGCTTGATCCGTCGCGCGTCGTCGTCGTCGAACGCGAGCAGCCGGTGCCAGCGTTGCCGGGCGACGCGTTCGACCTGCGCGTCTCGGCGATATCGCGGGCCAGCGAGCGGATCCTGTCCGCCGCGCGTGCCTGGGAACTGCTGGACGCAGCCCGGGTGTCGCCCTACCAGTCGATGCGCGTCTGGCATGAAGGTGGAGCGCCGGATGGCCGCGACGTCCTGCGTTTCGATGCGGCGACGCTGGCGGAACGGGATCTCGGGGCGATCATCGAGAACCGGAACCTGCAGGTGGCGGCGCTGCAGGCCTTCGAGCGGAGCGGAGGTCACCTGCTGCGCGAATCCCTCCGCCGCATCGTGCCGCAGGCCGGCAGGGTGACGCTGGAGACCAGCGGCCCTTCGATCCACGCACGGCTCGTCGTGGGAGCGGACGGCGCGGCATCCCGCGTGCGGGAGGCGGCGGGTATCGAGGCACAGGCCCGGTCGTATGGCGAACGGGCGATCGTTGCGACCGTGGACTGCGAACTGCCGCACCAGTCGACGGCATGGCAGGTGTTCCTGCCCACCGGTCCATTGGCACTGCTGCCACTGGCCGACGGTCGCTGTTCGATCGTCTGGTCTGCCGTGGATGCCGAGGCGGACCGATTGCTGGCGCTCGATGAGGCGGCATTCAATGCGGTGCTGTCGCGTGCCAGCGCCCGTGCACTGGGCGCGCTCCGTCTGGCCAGTGAACGTCGTGCCTTTCCCTTGCGGCGGATGACGGCAGACCATTTCGTGTCCGGGCGCTGCGTCCTCGTGGGCGACGCGGCCCACACGATCCATCCGCTGGCCGGGCAGGGCGTGAACCAGGGCTTGCTGGACGCGGCTGCGCTGTGCGAAGCCATCGCGGATCGTCCGCCACGCGAGGATCCCGCGGCGCCGCGACTGCTGCGACGCTATGAGCGTCGGCGACGTGCCGGCAACGCCGTGGTGGGTGCGCTGATGGACCAGCTGGACGAGGCGTTCCGCGGCAGTCCCGGCCTGGGAGGGCGACTGGCCCGCGAAGGCCTGGGAATCGCGGCCCGGTCCGACCTGCTGCGCGGGGTCCTGGCAAGGCAGGCGCTGGGGCTGGCCGGCGACCTGCCGCGTTACGCCAGCGGCTGAACGGCCGCCTTCCGGGTTCAGGCCAGGGGCAGCGCGTCGATCTTCGCCGCGCAGATGAAGTCGTTTTCCGACAGGCCGTGGATCGCGTGCGTCAGGTAGCGAACGCGGCAGTGGTTGTAACCCACCTCGAGGTCAGGATGGTGGTCCTCGATGTTCGCGACATGCGCGACGGCATTCACGAAGCTCATCGTCCGGTAGAAATCCTTGAAGCGGAATTCGCGCTGGATGTGCGTGCCTTCCGGGGCGAGCTGCCAGTCTTCGTGCAGGTTCTGCAGCACCTCTTCGGCGGCAGCGCGCGTCAACGGCGCGACGCCCCCTTCACAGGGCACGCAGCGGCGTTCGGCGAGGCTTTTCATGGGGCGTCCCTCCGCGGGTATTTGCGTTCCACGTAGCGCTCGATGAGTTCCTGGAATTCCTCGGCAATGCGGTCGCCCTTCAGCGTGACCGTCTTCTCGCCGTCTTCGTAGACCGGTGCGACGGGCCGCTCCCCGGTGCCCGGCAGGCTGATGCCGAGGCTCGCATGGCGGCTTTCCCCCGGCCCGTTCACGACACAGCCCATCACGGCCACGGTCATGTCTTCGACACCGACATGCGATGAGCGCCAGGCCGGCATGCGATGCCGGATGTGCGACTGGATCCGTTGCGCCAGTTCCTGGAAATAGGTGCTCGTGGTGCGGCCGCAGCCGGGGCAGGCGATGACCATCGGCAGGAAGGCACGCAGGCCCATGGTCTGCAGGATTTCCTGCGCGACGATGACTTCCTGCGTGCGGTCGCCGCCCGGTTCCGGTGTCAGCGATACGCGGATGGTGTCGCCGATGCCGTCCGCGAGCAGAACGCCGATGCCGGCGGTGGAAGCGACGATGCCCTTGGAGCCCATGCCGGCTTCGGTGAGGCCGAGGTGCAGCGGATAGTCGCAGCGTCCCGCGAGCAGGCGATAGACGGCCAGCAGGTCCTGCACCGCGCTGACCTTCGCCGACAGGATGATGCGGTCATGCGGCAGGCCCACCTCTTCGGCGAGCGCGGCCGAGTCGAGGGCGGAACGAACGATCGCCTCGCGCATGACCGTCTGCGCGGTGGCGGGCGTGGTCAGCGCGTTGTTCTCGTCCATCAGCCGTGCCAGCAGATCCTGGTCGAGGCTGCCCCAGTTCACGCCGATGCGCACCGGCTTGTCCTCGCGGCAGGCGATCTCGACCATCTCGGCGAACTGCGAATCGCGCTTGCTGCCGCGCCCGACGTTGCCGGGGTTGATGCGGTACTTCGCGAGGGCCCTGGCGCAGTCCGGGTACTCGCGCAGCAGCTTGTGGCCATTGAAGTGGAAATCACCGATGAGCGGCACCGAGACGCCGGCGGCATCCAGCGCGTCCCGGATCCGCGGAACGGCCGCGGCGGCTTCCGCGCTGTTCACCGTGACGCGCACGAGTTCGGAACCTGCGGTGGCCAGTGCGCGGACCTGCGCGACCGTGCCGTCGACGTCGGCCGTATCGGTGTTGGTCATCGACTGGACGACGATCGGCGCGTCACTGCCGATTCGGATATGGCCCACGCGGACGAGGGCGGTCTGGCGGCGCTGGAAGCTCATGGTGTCTGGCATTGTATTGCTAGACTGCGCCCGAACCCACTTGCACACGCGACGGATTTTCCGCATGGACCGACCCAAGCCCCAGGGATTCTCACGCCTGTTCCGGGCCCTTGAATCGAGCCGCAAAGGTTTCCTGGGCGCTTACCGCGAGGAGGCCGCCTTCCGGCAGGAGCTGTGGCTCGCGGTGATCGTGGTTCCCCTGGGGCTGTACCTGGGGAATAACGGCGTCGAGCGGGCCCTGCTGGTGGCCCCCATGCTGCTGGTGCTGGTGATCGAACTCCTCAACAGCGCGATCGAGGCGACGGTCGACCGCATCGGGCTCGAACACCACGTCCTGTCGGGACTCGCGAAGGACCTGGGGTCGGCGGCCGTCCTGCTGTCGCTGGCCTGGCTCGTCGTCACCTGGGTGCTGGTGCTGTGGTGACCGTCATGCGGCATCGGCTGGTCGCCTGGTGTGGCATCGCCCTGGCCCTGTTCGGCATGCCGCCCGCCGTTGCACAGACGCCGGGCAAGGAAGACGCCACCTGGGCCGCCACGCTGGAACGCATCGCGAAAAGCGTGGTCGCGATCCAGGTCGATGGCACGCGTGCCTTCGACACCGAATGGAACACGTCTTCGCAGGCCACCGGCT
>JBEEKA010000079.1:0-5871 GCA_041168985.1 Pseudomonadota bacterium
CAACCCGGTGTTGTCATGGGCCGCGCGGCTGATCCATCACGCTCCGGTCGGCGATTTCCATTGCGGCATGCGGGGCCTGCGGCGCGAAGCGCTGGTGCGACTGGGTCTGTCGACCCCAGGAATGGAATTCGCAACAGAAATGATCGTCAATGCCGTGCAGGCGGGACTTCGCATCCGCGAAGTCCCGACGACGCTAGTGAAGGACGGCCGGGACCGGCCGCCTCACCTGCGCAGCTTCCGCGATGGCTGGCGGCACCTCCGGTTCATCTTGCTGTACGCGCCGGACCTGCTCTATTTCCTGCCGGGCGGCGCCATGTTCCTGCTCGGGCTGATCATGGTTGCGTTGCTGGCCCGCGGCCCGATGGAGGTTGGCGGGCACTACCTTGGCGTGCATTTCCTTGCGCTGGGTGGCGTCCTGCTGCTCGTCGGCTTCAATGTCGTGACGTTCGGCGTGCTCGCCAGGGTCATTGGTCGTTGCTTCCTGACGGCCCGTGCGTCGCGAGTGGTGGGCCTGGCGACACATCGCTACACACTGGAGGCCGGACTGTCCGTCGGCGGGTTGCTGGTGCTGGCCGGATTCGCGGTGGATGCCAGGTTGTTGTCCATCTGGCTCGGTTCTCCGGGCATCTCCATGGAGGGCAGCGTGCATCCGGGTTTCGTGGCGACGCTCGTCATTGTCCTGGGGATCAACCTCATCTGCGCCTCGTTCCTTCTCGCGATGCTCGGGGCCGAGGTCGGCGAGGTGCGTCAGCGGCAAAGAGGCCTGCCGGAGTCTTAACGGGACCGTCCTCCGTCCTGGTTCGCCGTGCGCAGGTCGGGGCAGCCGTCCACCTGGGCCCTTCCGTCCGCATCTTCCAGCTGGACGCTCAGCCCCAGCGTGGCTTTTCGCATGTAGAGCTTTCCCGTCATTGTCGTGATGGAAAGCGTCGTATCACTCTTGCCGTAGAACCGGGAACGCGACTGGACGCCCTGCTCGCTCGACGTCCTGGGTGCGAAGAGGGCTGGGCAGCGATCCTCCCAGCGGGAGATGCGGGCATCCATGATGGCGCGTCGGCGGATCTCGTCTGTCGTCAGGGCGGCCGCCGGCTGCAGTGCACAGCTGATGACCGCGGCGCGCCCCGATGAATCGGCTTTGAAGACTTTGCTGACTTCCGCCCAGTGAAGGGGGGGCAGGTCCCGGCCATTCAGGTCGATGAACTGGCAGTCCTCGCGCAGGGCCCGCAGTCCGTAGGTTGAAAGCAGGGCATCCTGGTGGTCGAGGACATAGGTGGGAATCGATCCGTTTCGCTGGACGCTGGGCATTCCATAGAGTGAGCGCCACGGAAGTCGCCGTGCATCCCGGTCTGCCAGGATGGCCTGCCATGTGGCGCTCCGTGGATCGAGCGTCACCTGGCCGACGATATTCGACAGCCGCGCCTGTGGTGGCAGATGGCGTGCCAGCAGCGAAAAACTCTGTATCTGCAGCGAAAGGTAGTAGGCGGGCTGTCGTGCGAGGGGAGTGGGCAGGTCAACGGCGACCCAGTCAGTCTCCCAACGCGAGTTCTGTGATCCGCCGAAACGCACCATGTTCAGGTTCACGGCATAGGTGGCCTGTGCCGCGATCAACAGAGCAAGTCCCGCGAGTGCGGGTTTCTTCAGGGGTCCCCCCGCCTTCGAAGCAATCAGGGCAATCATCGGGCCGATGAGCAGGAATGACTCTATCGAGTAGCGGATGTTGCCGCTGGTCGCCAGCCAGAGGGACAGTGATATTCCCAGCGTCACGGAGAGGAGCACGGTGGTCCTCCCGGGCTGAAGCTGCGTCCTGCGTGAGAATGCTGCCGCGCACAGCACCGCCAACAGGCAGAGCAGCGACAGAGGACGAAGGTCCACGGAAATGCCTTCCAGTCCCCGGAGCCTGAAAGCATTCGCCAGGTCCAGCGGATAGCACAGGGCGTCGGCGAGCGACGCAGGTCGAAAGCGGTCGATGGCCACGCTTTCCCCGACAAAGTAGGGCGAGCGGAATACCTGGTTGAACATCGGAAACACGGGGTTTCCAAAGGCGGTCCAGAGTTTCCAGGCATGGGCTCCACCGCTCGCCAGCCAGCCTGTGGAGGCGGCAAGGGCGGCACGCCAGCAGATGGCGACGCATTTCCGCCAGGACGTCAGCAAGGTGCCCAGTCCAAGCGCGACGCCGAACAGCGCCGCCGTCGGCTTCAGGCCGATGGCGAGGCCCGCCAGTCCGAAAGCCAGCCACAGTGGGCCGTAGCCGCCACTGCCGGCCGAGCCACGGCGCTGGATCCACGCCAGCACACACAACAGGGCGCCCAGCGAAGGCAGGCTTACCAGGACATCGACGAAACTGGTTCCGGTCTCCAGCAGGAAGGCCGGTGCCAGTCCGCCGAGCAGGACTCCACCGACGACGAACAGCCGCTGTCCCGGCGCCCCTTCCGGGATGACCCGGACGGCGATGCCATGCAACAGCCACAGGTTGATGCTGTGGATCAGCGCAAGCAGGGAGCCGATGGGCAGGCTGTGCCAGCCCAGGGACAGCAGCGCGTAGAAAGGCAGATGTGGCAGCGGGTTCAGATAGCTCTGGCCTGCTGCGGCAAGCCATTCCCCTGGGATCCGCTCCTGCCACCACGCCTGTGCGACGTAGACGTGGTAGTTCAGGAGGTCCCAGTTCTGGTCCCGTCCCGCCCACCAGGTCCAGGCGAGGCAGAGCAGCGTGTAGGCCGCGCAGGCCAGCAGGTCAAAGCGCGTCGACGGCGAGTTGTCCCGCACGGCCACTTCGGGTCAGTTACCGACCATCACCCGCGTCGCCAGCTCCAGATCTTCCACCAGGGCTTCTTCCCGAGGTCGGCGGTGTCGTCCTCGGGGAAGTTTTCCTTGTAGACTTTCTCGGTGTTGGCCGCGAGTTCCTCGTAACCGAGCCGGCGGTAGGCGTCGATCATGATGCGCAGGGCGTCGCGCACGACGGGCGCACCGTCGAACTGTTCCACGCACTGTTCGGCACGGCGTGCCGCCGCAACCCATGCCCCGCGCGTCAGGTAGTACCGGGCGATCTGGATCTCGTAGTCCGCAAGGCGGTTACGCAGGTAGATCATCCGCTTCTTGGAGTCGGCTGCGTACGGACTCTTCGGATAACGGTCCACGACGACCTTGAAGGCATCGAAGGACTTCCGGGCCGAAACCGGCGGGCGCTGGTTGATGTCCACGCCCACCCATTTCTCGATCCGGTACGGCGTACGTTCGAACTCGACCAATCCCTTCAGGTACCAGGCGTAATCGATGCGCGGGTGCGCCGGATTCTCGCGGATGAAGGTGTCGGCGGCATCGTTGGCCGATTCCTTCTCCTTGACCTTGTAGTAGGCGTAGATGATGTCGAGGCGGGCCTGGCGGGCCTGGTCCGTGAAGGGGTAGCGCGCGTTGAGCGCCTCGTAGATGCGGATGGCTTCGCCGTAATCGCCGGACTTCAGGGATTTGCTGGCGCGCTCGTACAGCGTGTCCGGGGCCATGCGGGCAAACCGCGTGGCGTCCCTGGCGCAGCCAGACAGCAGTCCCAGTGCCACGGCCGCGAGGACTGGCAGCAGGATCCACCGGGTGCTCTGGCGAGCGCGGGCTGCGGTATGGGTCTGCGTCATCGGCGGTGAGTCCAGGGTCGTGGGAACGTGAGAGTATAGCGAAAGCGCCTGCGGGCACCCCGAAAGACCCCTGATGACCCCGGAAGTTCGCGAACACAGCCTTGTCATGCCCGACTCCCTGACGGGGACCCGCCTCGATGCCGCCTTGGCCGAGGCCCTCCCGCAGTACTCCCGCTCCCGGCTCGCCAGCTGGATCAAGGACGGCGCCGTCACCCTGAACGGGCGCCGGGTCAAACCAAAGGAACTGGTCTTCGGCGGTGAAACGGTGCTCGTCCACGCGGAGATCCCGGCGGACGAAACCGTGCAGGCCGAGAAGATCCCGCTGGACGTGGCCTATACGGACAAGCATCTGTTCGTGATCAACAAGCCGGTGGGGCTCGTGGTGCACCCCGGCGCGGGAAATCCGGCCCGCACGCTGCAGAACGCCCTGCTGGCGCATGACAGGAAGCTGGCCCACCTGCCGCGTGCCGGGATCGTGCACCGCATCGACAAGGACACGAGCGGCCTTCTCGTCGTGGCCCGAACGCTCGAGGCGCACACGGCGCTCGTCGAGATGCTGCGCGAACACGAGATCCGCCGCGAGTACCTCGCGCTGGTCGTCGGCCGCGTGACCGGTGGTGGCACGGTGGACCAGCCCATCGGCCGTCACCGTTCGGATCGCGTCAAGATGACCGTCCGCGCGGATGGCCGCGAAGCCGTCACCCATTACCGCGTGGCGGAGCGGTTCAGGAACCATACCCTGCTGCGGATCCAGCTGGAAACGGGCCGGACCCACCAGATCCGGGTGCACATGGCCCACATCGGCCACCCGCTGGTCGGCGATCCGACGTATGGCGGACGGCGCCAGCTGACGGCCGGGGAAGACCCGGTTGCGCGGGCGTCCCTGCAGGCCTTCAGGCGGCAGGCCCTGCACGCCACGCGGCTGCAATTCGAGCATCCGGCGGGCGGCAAGGCCGTCGACGTCGAGGTGCCGCCGCCGCCGGACTTCGCGCAGCTGCTCGAGGTGCTGCGCAAGGCCGCATCCCCGCGCTGATGCCGTCGCCGCCCTTCATCACGCCCGACTGGCCGGGGCTGCCCGGTGTCCGCGCCCTGTGCACGGTTCGGGAGGGTGGCGCGAGCCTGCCGCCCTTCGACGCCTTCAACTTCGGCCAGCGGGTGGGCGACGCCCCGGATGCGCTGGCCGCGAATCTCGCCACGCTGACCACGGCGGCCGGCCTGCCGGGCGCGCCTCACTGGCTGGTCCAGGTCCACGGGTCGCGCGTGGTGGATCTCGATCGCCCGGGTGACCGCGAGGCCGATGCGGCGTTCACGCGCATGCCGGGCAGGGTCTGCGCCATCCAGACCGCGGACTGCCTGCCGGTGCTGTTCGCCGCGGTTGACGGGTCCGCCGTGGCAGCCGCCCATGCGGGCTGGCGGGGACTGGCAGCGGGGGTGCTGGAAGCGACCGTGGCGGCGCTGGATGCGGCTTCGCCCGGTGTCGATGTCGTGGCCTGGCTGGGTCCGGCCATCGGACCGGCCCATTTCGAGGTGGGTGCCGAGGTGGTCGAGGCATTCGAAGGTCCGGACCCCGATGCGGAGATCGCCTTCGTGGAGAACGAGCGCGGACGCTGGCAGTGCGACCTCTACACGCTTGCGCGCCGCTCCCTGTCGCGCGTCGGCGTGGCATCGATCCACGGGGGCGGGCACTGCACAGTTGCGGAATCGGACCGCTTCTATTCGTACCGCCGGGACGGCGGCCGGACCGGGCGCATGGCCAGCCTGATCTGGATCGAGCCTCGCCCCTGATACACTCGCGCCCTTGAACACCCTCAGCTGGATCGTCCTGTTCACCCTGTTGGGTGGCCTCTTCAGTGCGCTGGTCGCCGGCAGCTTCCTGCTGCTGCGGGAATCCACGCGTGCGCATGCCCTGCCGTACCTGGTGGCGTTCGCCACGGGCGCGCTGCTGGGTGCCGCGCTGCTGGGGCTCCTCCCGGAAGCGGTCGAACACGCAGGCGAGGGCGGTGTCGGTCGAGTCGGCGCCGCGCTGCTCGGTGGCATCGCGCTGTTCTTCATCCTCGAGAAGCTCGTGCTCTGGCGCCACTGCCACGAGGACCATTGCGAAACGCATGTCCCGGATGCCCATCATCGCGACCGGGCGTCGGCCGTGATGATGCTGATCGGCGACGGTGTGCATAACGCCCTGGACGGCGTGCTGATCGCGGCGGCCTTCCTCACCGACATCAACCTCGGGATCATGGCGGGTGTCGCCGTC
>JBEEKA010000080.1:0-2968 GCA_041168985.1 Pseudomonadota bacterium
AAGAACCGCGCGACGGCCATGAAGATGCTGAAGGCCAAGCTCTACGAACTTGAGGTCAACAAGCGCAACGCGGCATCCAAGGTGCTCGAGGATTCCAAGTCGGACGTGAGCTGGGGCAACCAGATCCGCTCCTACGTGCTGGACCAGTCCCGCATCAAGGACCTGCGCACCAACGTCGAGGTGGGGAACACGACGGCGGTGCTCGATGGCGACCTCGACCAATTCCTCGAAGCGAGCCTCAAGGCGGGACTTTGATGACCAACGAGTTGAAGACGCCCGCGGATGCATCCGCCGGCACCGCGCCGGTGCTCGTCAGCACGGCTGACGACGCCAACCACCTGATCGCCGAACGCCGCGCAAAGCTTGCGCTGCTGCGCGAGAAGGGCAACGCGTTCCCGAACGACTTCCGCCGCGATGACCTTGCCGCCACCCTGCATGCCGAGTACGGCGACAAGGATGCGGCCTGGTTCGAGGCGAACCCGGTGCCCGTGACCGTGGGCGGTCGCATGATGGCCAAGCGCATCATGGGCAAGGCGAGCTTCGCGACCTTGTCCGACCGCGGTGGCCGTATCCAGCTGTTCCTGCAGGCCACGGCACTGGGCGAGTCCTACGATGCCTTCAAGGGCTGGGACATCGGTGACGTGCTGGGCGCCGCGGGCACGTTGTTCCGCACGCGGACGGGCGAGCTGTCCGTGAAGGTGGAGAGCGTGCGATTGCTCGTGAAGTCGTTGCGTCCGCTGCCGGACAAATGGCACGGCCTCACCGACACGGACACGCGTTACCGCCAGCGCTACGTCGACCTGATCGTCAACGAAGAGTCCCGCCAGGTCTTCCGCACGCGCACGCGAATGGTGAAGTTCCTGCGCGACTTCCTCGACGGACGCGACTTCATGGAAGTCGAGACGCCGATGATGCAGCCCATCCCGGGCGGCGCTTCGGCCAAGCCCTTCGTCACGCACCACAATGCGCTCGACATGCAGATGTTCCTGCGCATCGCGCCCGAGCTGTACCTCAAGCGCCTGGTCGTCGGCGGCTTCGAACGCGTCTACGAGATCAACCGGAATTTCCGTAACGAAGGGCTGTCCACGCGGCACAACCCCGAGTTCACGATGATGGAGCTCTACTGGGCGTACGCGGATTACCACCAGCTGATGGCGCTGGTTGAAGACCTCATGCGGGGCCTGGCCGATGCCGTGCTGGGATCGCGCTCGTTCAGCTACCAGAGCCGCGAGTATGACCTCGGCAGGAACTTCCGTCGCGTGACGATCGAGGAGCTGATCCTCGAGCACAACCCGGGCTTCGATGCCACGAAGATCCGCGACGAGGACTACCTGCGTGCGTGGTGCAGGAAGCTCGGTTCCAAGGTCGAGCCGCACGACGGCGCCGGCAAGCTGCAGGTCGAGATCTTCGACCAGACGGTCGAGCACTCGCTGCTCGATCCGACCTTCGTCTACGCCTACCCGGCGGAGGTCTCGCCCTTGTCCCGCGCGAACGATGCAGACCCGTTCATCACGGACCGCTTCGAGTTCTTCATCGCCGGCCGCGAACTGGCGAATGGTTTTTCGGAACTCAACGATCCCGAGGACCAGGCCGCGCGCTTCCATGCGCAGGCCGCGCGCAAGAGTTCAGGCGACGAGGAGGCGATGTTCTATGACGCCGACTACATCCGAGCGCTCGAGTACGGCATGCCGCCAACGGCGGGACTTGGCATCGGTATCGACCGACTGGTGATGTTCTTCACCGACCAGGCCGCCATTCGCGACGTGTTGCTGTTTCCGCACGTGCGCCCGGAAGCTTGAACACATCGGATCTGCCGGTCGGCGTCTTCGATTCGGGCGTTGGTGGCCTGACGGTGCTGCGTGCGCTGAGCCGCGCCTTGCCGGCGGAGTCGTTCCGTTACCTCGGTGACACGGCGCGTTTGCCCTATGGCACGAAAAGTGCGGATACCGTCGTGCGCTATGCCACGCGGGCCGCAGGCCAGCTCGTGGAGCGCGGCATCAAGGCGCTGGTCGTCGCCTGCAACACCGCTTCTGCGGCGAGCCTGCCGGCGCTGCGCGCGCAGTTCCCGCAGCTGCCGGTGATCGGGGTCGTCGAGCCAGGCGCCCGGGTGGCCTGCGAACGTTCCGTTTCCGGCCGGATTGCCGTGATCGCCACGGAATCCACGGTCGCCGGGGGGGCCTACCAGCGCGCCATCGCGGGCTTCCGGCCCGATGCCGTCGTGACGGCGCGTGCCTGCCAGGTGTTCGTCGCGCTGGCCGAAGAGGGGTGGACCACGGGGGATGTCGTGGCGGCTGCCGCTCATCGCTATCTTGACGGCCTGTTCGCCCCGAGCATGACTGTGCCCGATACGCTGGTGTTGGGCTGCACGCATTTCCCGGTGCTCCGTGCGGTGATTCGCGAGGTGGTCGGCGATCACATCTCGATCGTCGACTCCAGCGAGGCCGTGGCCGGTACCTTGGGGCGCGTGCTGGACGGGCACGGCCTGCGTCGGGTATCGACCGTACCCGGGCGGCTTGAACTTCTGGCCACCGACGGCGTCGAACGGTTCGCACGGGTCGGGGCCACTTTCCTGGGGACGCACATCGAGCCGCGCGACGTCCAACTCGTCGACCTCTGATACCAGCCTGCCCGGAATCGCGATTCATGGAACAGACGGAAACTTCGATTGAACGGGGCGCGCAACTGCGTCAGCGCGTTTTCGTCCTGTTGTTCGTCCTCGTGCTCGGACTGGCCAGCAACGCCTGGAGGGATCTGGTGCAGCCCGACGAGGGGCGTTATGCCGAGATCCCGCGCGAGATGCTGGTGACGGGCGACTGGGTGGTGCCCCACCTGAATGGACTGCCGTATATCGAGAAGCCGCCCCTGCAGTACTGGGCCACGGCCGCAGCCTACAAACTCTTCGGCATCGAAGACTGGGTCTCGCGACTCTGGAACCTGTTGCTCGGCATCGGGGGGCTGGTACTTGTGC
>JBEEKA010000081.1:0-17627 GCA_041168985.1 Pseudomonadota bacterium
CTGCGTGTGATCGAGCGGCAGCTTCGCCGGCTTGAAGCCGGCCGTCACGTGGCAGGCCTCGCAGACATTGGTCGACGCGATGTGCGTCGCCGTCTTGCCAGTCGCCTTCACGCCGTTGTGACAGCTGAAGCAATTCCCCGTCACGCCGGTGTGGTCGTAGGTCACCGCCGGCTTCCAGGCTGTCGTCGAATGGCAGCTCTCGCAGGAATTGCTCGCCGGTACGTGTCCCGCGATCTTGCCGGTCGCGATCGTGCCGTTGTGGCAGCTGACGCAGGTGCCGACGACCTGGCTGTGGTCGAGGGGCAGCTTCGCCGGCTTCCAGACCGTCGTCAGGTGACAGGCCTCGCAGGCCGTCGTGGAATTGATGTGGGTCGTTGTCTTGCCGGTCGCAACCGTGCCGTTGTGGCAGCTCGCGCAGCTGCCGACCACCTGCGTGTGGTCGACGGGACGGATCGTGGGCGTCCAGGCCGTCGTCACATGGCAGGCCTGGCAATTGGTCGTCGAACCGATGTGCGAGGTCGACTTGCCCGTCGCCTTGGTGCCGTTGTGGCAGCTGACGCAGGTGCCGCTCACCTGCGTGTGGTCCAGCGGCAGCTTCACCGGCTTCCATGCCGTCGTCACGTGGCAGGAACCACAGCTTGTCGTCGAACTGATGTGCGTCGCCGACTTGCCCGTCGCGACCGTGCCGTTGTGGCAGCTCGCACAGGTACCGCTCACCTGCGTGTGATCGAGCGGCAGCGTCGCCGGCTTGAAGCCGGACGTCGCATGGCAGGCCTCGCAGACATTGGTCGACGCGATGTGCGTCGTCGTCTTGCCCTTGGCCTTGACCCCGTTATGGCAGGTGACGCAGTTGTTCGAAATGCCGGTGTGATCGAAAGTCACCGCCGGCCTCCAGGCCTGCGTCGAATGGCAGCTGTCGCAGGTGTTGCTGGCCGGCAGGTGGTTCACGATCTTGCCAGTCGCGATCGTGCCGTTGTGGCAGCCATAGCACGAGCCGATGACCTGGGTGTGGTCGAGGGGCAGCTTCGCCGGCTTCCAGGCCGTCGTCACGTGGCAGGATCCGCAGCTCGTCGTCGAGTTGATGTGCGAGGACGACTTCCCGGTCGCCTTCGTGCCGTTGTGGCAGCTGGCACAGGTGCCCATCACCTGGGTGTGGTCGAGTGGCAGCTTCACGGGCTTCCAGACCGTCGTCACGTGACAGGCATCGCAGGACGCTGACGATGCGATGTGGGTCGCGGACTTGCCCGTTGCAATGGTGCCGTTGTGGCAGGCGGAGCAGCTGCCGATCACCTGAGTGTGGTCCACCGGCAACTTCGTCGGCTTCCATGCCGTCGTCACATGGCAACTGCCGCAACTGGTCGTGGAACCGATATGCGTGGCGTTCTTGCCAGTGGCGATGGTGCCGTTGTGGCAACCCGCGCAGGTTCCTGTGACCTGCGCGTGGTCCAGCGGCAGCTTCGCCGGCTTGAAGCCGGATGTCAGGTGGCAGGCTTCGCAGACACTCGTCGACGTGATGTGCGACGCCGACTTCCCGAGGGCCTTCACGCCGTTATGGCAGCTGACGCAGTTGCCCGTGATACCCGTGTGGTCGAAGGTCACCGCGGGCTTCCAGGCCATGGTCGAGTGGCAGCTGGCGCAGTTGTCGCCCGACGGGAGGTGGCCGGCGATCTTCCCGGTCGCGATCGTGCCGTTGTGGCAACTGATGCACGTGCCGGTCACCTGCGTGTGGTCCAGCGGCAGCTTTGCCGGCCTCCAGGCCGTGGTCACATGGCAGGCTTCGCAGGCCGTCGTCGACTTGATATGGGACGCCGACTTGGTGCTCGCGATCGTGCCATTGTGGCAACTGGTGCAGGTGCCGATGACCTGCGCGTGGTTGAGCGGCAGCTTGGCCGGCTTCCAGGCGGTGGTCAGGTGGCAGGCTTCGCAGGCCGCAGTCGAGTTGATATGCGCGGAATTCTTCCCGGTCGCTATGCTGCCGTTGTGACAGCTGGAACAGCTCCCCAGCACCTGCTGGTGATCGAGCGGCAACTTCGCCGGCTTCCAGGCCGCCGTGACATGGCAGGCGTCGCAGGCAGCGGTGGAGCTGATGTGAGTGGCGGACTTGCCCGTCGCGGTCGTCCCGTTGTGGCACCCGGCGCAACTGCCGATCACCTGGCTGTGGTCCAGAGGCAGCTTCGCCGGCTTCCAGGCGGCGGTCACGTGGCACGACGCGCAGTTCGTCGTCGAATTGATATGCGTCGTGGACTTTCCGGTGGCGGTCGTGCCGTTGTGGCAGCTGACGCAGGTACCGGTGACCTGAGTGTGGTCCAGTGGCCGCTTCGCCGGCTTGAAGCCGAAGGTCACGTGGCAGGCTTCGCAGACGTTGCTGGACGAGATATGCGTCGTCGTCTTGCCCTTGGCCTTCACGCCGTTATGGCAGCTCGAGCAGTTGCTGGTGATGCCCGTATGGTCGAAGGTCACGGCCGGCTTCCACGCCGCCGTCGAGTGGCAGGTCTCGCAGTTGTCGCCCACCTGGATGTGGCCGGCGATCTTTCCGCTCGCGATCGTGCCGTTGTGGCAGCTGATGCAGGTACCGATGACCTGCGTATGGTCCAGCGGCAGCTTTGCCGGCTTCCAGGACGTCGTCGCGTGGCAGGACTCGCAGACTGCGGTCGACTTGATGTGCCTGGTCGACTTGCCGGTCGCGACGGTCCCGTTGTGGCAGCTCGCGCAGCTGCCGGTCACCTGGGTATGGTTGAGAGGCAGGATCGCCGGTTTCCATGCCGTCGTCACATGGCAGGCTTCGCAGGCCGTCGTCGAAGCGATATGCGACGAGGACTTTCCGGTCGCGATCGAGCCGTTGTGGCAGCTGATGCAGGTGCCACTCACCTGCGTGTGGTCCAGCGGAAGCTTTGCCGGCTTCCACGCCGTGGTCACGTGGCAGGCATCGCAGGTCGCGCTGGAGCTGATATGGGACGCCGACTTGCCCGTTGCGGTCATCCCGTCATGGCAACCGGCGCAACTGCCGATGACCTGGGAGTGGTCCACGGGCCGCTTCGTCGGCGCCCAGGCGACCGTTACGTGGCAACTGCCGCAACTGCTGGTGGAGCCGATGTGCGTCGATGGCTTGCCCGTCGCGACCGTGCCGTTGTGACAGTTGGCGCAGGTACCGACGACCTGCGTGTGGTCCAGCGGCAGCTTCGCCGGCTTGAAGCCGAAAGTCACATGACAGGCCTCGCAGACATTGCTCGACGAAATATGCGTCGTGGTCTTGCCCTTGGCCTTCACCCCGTCATGGCAGCTGACGCAGTTGCCCGTGATGCCCGTGTGGTCGTAAGTCACTGCCGGCTTCCAGGCCAGCGTCGAATGGCAGGTTTCGCAGTTGTCGCCCGCCTGGATGTGGCCGGCGATCTTGCCTGTCGCAATCACGCCGTTGTGGCAGCTGATGCAGGTGCCGACGACCTGTGTGTGGTCCATCGGCAATCGCGCCGGCTTCCAGGTCGTCGTGACATGGCAGGCTTCGCAGGCCGTCGTCGACTTGATGTGGGTGGATGATTTGCCTGTGGCATTGGTGCCGTTATGGCAGCTGGCGCAACTGCCGAGCACCTGGTTGTGGTCCAGCGGCAGGATCGCGGGCTTCCAGACTGTCGTCACGTGGCAGGCATCGCAGGCCGCGCTCGAACTGATGTGCTTGCTCGACTTGCCCGTGGCAATGGTGCCGTTATGGCAGCCGACGCAGTCGCCGAGAACCTGGGTGTGGTCCAGCGGCAGCCGCGCCGGCTTCCAGGCCGTGTTCACATGGCAGGCCTCGCATCGCGTCGTCGTGGCGATGTGCTGCGAATTCTTGCCCGTCGCGTGGGAACCGTCGTGGCAGCTGGAGCAACCGACCGTGATAAGGGCGTGGTCGAAGTTGGCCGCGGGCTTGAAAGCGAGCGTGCTGTGGCAGGAGTTGCAGTTGTTGTCCGACGGTACGTGATTGGGCGACTTGCCGATCGCCGTGACGCCGTCATGACAGGACACGCAACTGCCCTGCACTTCGGCATGGTCCACGCGCGTGGCCGGCCGCCAGACGGTCGTCACATGGCAGGCCGAGCAGTTTTCTGAGGAATTGATGTGGTTGGGGTGCTTGCCTGTCGCCTTGACTCCGTCGTGGCAGGCGGCACAGCTTCCCATGACCTGCGAGTGGTCGATCGGCAGCAACGCCGGGGACCAGAACGTCGTGCGATGGCAGGCCTCGCAGGTATTGGTGGTCGCCACGTGCCGGGACGACTTGCCAGTCGCCTTCCGGCCATCGTGGCAGCTTGCGCAGTTCGACGTGGTGCCCGTGTGGTCGAAGCGGCGGACCGGCAACCAGCCGGTGGTCGCATGGCAGATGTCGCAGCTGGCGTTGGTTTCGATATGTCCCGGTGGCTTTCCGGTTGCCTGGGCGTTGTTGTGGCAGGCCGTGCAGCTGCCACGCACTTCGGCGTGGTCGAAATTAAGCACCGGCTTGAATGCCGTCGTGTTGTGGCAGACCTCGCACCGCGGGGTCGAAAGGATATGGGTCGCGGGCCGCCCAATCGCACCGACGCGGGTGCCGGTCGAGTGGCAGGCGACACAGACCCTGGGCGTACCGCGGAAGACCGCATCAACGTGGCAGGACTCGCAAGGCACGTCGCGATGCAGGCCGGTCAGCTCGAAGCCGGTCGTCAGGTGGTCGAAGTCCTGCTGCGAAGGTGCTGCGGCGGAGGCAGGAACACCACCTGCCAACAGGCAGGTAATGGCCAACAGCAGCGTGATCAATTTCCGCATGTCAGCACCTTACAGTAATTTTCGCGCATGACGGAAATCATCCGTCGAGTGGCATCGGTCGCACTGGCGCCCATATTGGCCCAGGTGGACATCGTCCCTTGAATGGCAGGATGCGCAGTCCCTGCCCAGCTTCACCTGGCCGGCAGGCTGCCGATGGCAGGCATTGCAGGACGCCTTGGCGTGGGCGCCGTCGAGCGCAAAGTCGCTTTCCTTCGCATGGTCGAACTCCCAGCGATTCCAGGCCGCGGGACCATGGCACCGCTCGCAATCCTTGCCCAGGCTGCCGCGGTGCAGGTCACGTGGAGCATGGCAGCCATTGCAGTCCTTCGGCGTCTCGCGATAGCGCCTCGTGGCATGGCACTGCGTGCATGCGACGGCGACATGCTGGCCCAGCAGGGGGTAGCGGGTAAGGTCGTGGTCGAACCGGATGTCCGACGAGAAGCTGTCCAGTCCGTGGCAGTTCCGGCATTCACGGCCCAGCGTCCCCGCATGGACATCGCGCGACCGATGGCAGCTGTAGCAGTCCTGCCCCAGCTTCTGCTTCGCCACGGAATCGGTATGGCAGACATGGCACGTGAGTTTCGCATGCCGGCCCTCGAGGGCGTACTTGCCGTCCTTTGCATGGTCGAAGTTCACCGGCTTCCAGCGCCGCGCATCTGCCGCATGGCAAGCCTCGCACTTCTGCCCGAGGCGACCGGCATGGGCATCGGACCCGGCATGGCATCCGTTGCAGTCCTTCGGGATCTTGGCCTTGAGGTTGCCGCTGGTATGGCAGGACTGGCAGGCCGCCTTGGAATGCGATCCCGACAGCGCGAACCCCGTTTCCTTGCCATGATCGAATCGTGCGTCGTCCCAGGCCTTCTGGTTGTGGCAGGAACCGCACTGGATGCCGCGCTGGCCCCGATGAAGGTCATCCACGGCATGGCAGCTTATGCACTGTGTCGGCGTGTCCTTCCAGCGGTTGCCGGCATGGCAGGCCGCGCAGGTGATCTCGGCGTGACGCGCCTGCAGGGCGAACTTCGTCTTGCCGTGATCAAAGGTCTCCTCCGCCCAGGACCGCGTTGAATGGCAGGATGCGCAGTCCGTGCCGAGCCGGCCCTCATGGGGCTCGAGCGACTTGTGGCAATCGACACAGCGCCCCGGGGCGTCACGGTGCTTCTTGTCCGCGACATGACAGGATGCGCAGGCCGTCGACTGGTGCGCACCCTCCAGGTTGAAATCGGTCGCGGCATGATCGAAGCGTGACGGCTGGAGGTTCACGATCCGTGCGTCCCGACCCGCATGCTCCGTATGGCATGCACTGCACTGGGCTTCCGATGCCCCTTCCCGACTGCCATGGAAGCCACGATGGTCCCGGATGTCCTCGGCGACCGGCTTGTGGCAGTCCAGGCAAAGCACGCGCTGGCGCGGCCTGTCCGTGCGGTCATGGCAGGCGGTGCAGTTCTCGTCAGACTTCGCATGGGCGCTGGAAAGTTTTCCTGGCGCAAGCAGGGTTTCAAGCGAGGCCGCGCGGACTACCGTCCACGGCGCGAACCCCACCAGCGAAACCAGGCATGACATCAGCAGCGCTCTCCCTACTCTCATGGCAGATTGTCAGTACACATGCACCGCGATGACGTGCACGATCCCCGCTGCCAGCAACATGAAAAAGAGTGGCAGGTGGAGCATGTGCCAGAGCGAAAACATCTGCTCATAGGCCTTGAACTCGACCACCTTGCGGGCGGCATCGATGTAGCTGGCGGCGACGCGGCGCGCCATCATCAGCTCCTGGCGTTGCAGGCGCGAGTCGAGTCCCCTCGCAACAGAGGTCGACCTGGATTCATGTCGCGCGAAGCGCGACAGATCCCGCCTCAGGCGCCATGCCCGCCACCCGATGAAGGGGGGTTTCAGCACCTCGGGAACCCAGCCAAGCCCCTCGGTCATCTCGGTCACGCCGGACTTCAAGCGCAATGCCAGGCCGGTGAACCAGGGGGCCTCGGAGTCCGACCTGGCCATCGCATCAAGCTGGGACCTCAAGCCCGCGAACGTGGCCTGACGATCCTGGAACGCGACATGGATGCGGCCATAAAAATAGCGGCCGAACAGTCCGGAAACCGACACCACCAGCATGCAGTACAGGGCCACGTTGCTGTTGGTCGCACCGAGCTGGAAATTGGAATGGAACAGGATCAACAGGGGCCCGAGAAGTCCCATCACCATGTGTGTCTGGAACCAGCCCGGAACCGTGCCGATGAATCCCAGCCAGGCCGCCCGCTTGCGGGCTGAATAGAGCAACAGAAGCAGCATCAGGCTGCCGCCGATGATGCCAAGCGCGTAGCCGATTCCGCGGTCGGGCGAGAGGTAGCGCTCCGTTCCGGAATTGAACCCCATCCAGGCCACGACGAAGCAGCCGAGTGCGAAAAGCAGCATCGGACTCAGCAAACGTGGCTTGGAGAAGACCATCGACATCAGGTCACCGGCTTCCGGATCACAAGGCGGACCGGACCGGCGCCCCGCACCCTGAGGGCGGACCCGGGCGCCAGCAGGTCGCCGGCTTCGGCAATGGCATTGCCGGAGCGGGAGACCCGCGCTTCCACGAGCACCTGTTCGACGGAGGAAATTGTCCGCCCCGGCATCATCGCCATGCTGTCATCGAGACGGAAACGCACCGGCCACTCACCGACAGGCTGCCGCAGGACGGCCAGGGGCGGGCCCTTGCCGTCCGCCGTCTTGGCGTAGATGAACAGGGTCATCCCTCCCTGGACTTTCTGACGCAACGCGGGGTCGAGATCCACGCTGCCTTCGATTCCCGGGGCGACACCTGCCGCAGGCGACGCGGACTTTGCTGCCGGCGCACCCGCAAGGCCACGGGCTTCGCCGATATTGGCATCAATGATGGCGATATCCGGCGATCCGGCCGGCAACGCGGACCGCAAACGCTGCCACTGCGAAAGCGCATCCTTGTACCGCTTCTGCTCCAGCGACAGGCTCGCCGCGAGCCAGAGCGCCTTCACATGGTTCGGGTTCAGGGCCAGCGCGCGCTCGATGGCCGCCGCAGGCTTTCCGGCAAGGGACCGCGATCCGGTGGACGCCAGTGAATCCGCGTAGTCTGCCCAGGCATCCGCATTGCGCGGCTCGAGGGCCAGGGCCTTGCCATAGGCCTCGTTGGCCTTCTCGTAGTCCCTCGCGATCCGGTGCGCCTGCGCCAGTTCGAACCACGACGTCGCGTCCTTCGGGTTGCGGCGCACGGCCTCCGCCAACTGGGCAGCGGCCTGCTGGGCCCGGCCGATGGCCGTGTCCGCGGCGGCCGGCGTCGCGACCGCGGGCGACGGGACCGCGGGCGACGGGACCGCGATTGTCGCACCCTGCGGTTTTGCCATCCGCGCGGCCTGGGGCAACTCATGCCGACGGGCGAGCGCTGCGTCGTCCCCCCTGCCAAGGAAGTCATAGGATTGGGCCAGCAGGTCCCAGTCCGAATCGCCACCTTCCCCACCTGCCACGCGCGCCTCGAGCCGGGAAACCGCCTCTTCCATCGCACCGGCAGCGCCGGAAGCAGCCGAGGGACCTTCCATCCCATGGGGCGCCGATGCCGTCGTGGCCGTAACTGGCGGCGGCCGCGTCCCGGCAAGACGCGGTGAACCGGTCTTCAGGTAGAACGCCACCGCCCCGACGATGGGGACCAGCGAAAAGGCGATCGTCATGGCAACGCGACGGGGCAGTGATTGCGACGAACCCTTGAGAAGGGGAACGACAAGGAATACCGCGGCAATGCTGCTTAGCGTGCCCAACAGGTACCAGAATGTTCCGGTGTTAAACATGGGCACCCTTATTCACCAAGCTTCTTAAGAAAAAGTTAATTTCGAGACGGAATATTCCGGCATGGACATGATACGGCCAAGCCACGCCAATACACATCGTCGCCAGTTGGCGACGCCTGTCAAACTGTCGACCAGTTCACGCATTCTGGAACTCCTGATGTCGCCAGTGATCCATGCACGTGAGCAACTTGCATCTGCCATGTGATCCTCATATCCCGATGGACCTGACCCTCGCCGTATACGCCATACCGATGCTGATCATCTGGTCGTGGTACCTGCGCCGCCGCCAGCGTGCCGAGCGGGAGAACCTCGACGCGCGTGACGATGCGGCACAGGCCGGCCTCACCGAACCGGTTTCGCTTCACCCGGTCATCGACGAGGGCCTCTGCATCGGCTGCGGCGCCTGCGTGCGCGCCTGCCCCGAGCAGAAGGAACACAAGGTGCTCGGGCTGATCAATGGCCGCGCCAGCCTCATCAATGCCAGCGACTGCATCGGACATGGCGCCTGCCGCGTGGCCTGCCCGGTAAGCGCGATCACGCTGGTGTTCGGCACGGAGCGGCGCGGCGTGGACATTCCCACGCTCTCACCGGAGTTCGAGTCGAGTGTTCCCGGCATCTATATCGCCGGCGAGCTGGGCGGCATGGGGCTGATACGCAATGCCGTCGAGCAGGGGCGCAAGGCCGTCGAGTACATGGCGCAGCATCCCAGTCCCCCGTCGCCCGACTTCCTCGACCTCGTCGTCGTCGGCGCGGGCCCGGCGGGTTTTTCGGCCTCGCTGACCGCGTTGTCCCGCAAGATGCGCTTCGTTGCAATCGAGCAGGAATCGCTCGGAGGCGCTGTCTTCCAATACCCACGCGGGAAGATCGTGATGACGCAGCCTGCCGAGCTCGCGATCGTCGGCAAGGTGCGGTTCCGGAACACGAGCAAGGAAGAATTGCTCGAGTTCTGGAAACAGGCGGAGAAAGTCTCCGGCGTGAAGATCGACTACCACACCAAGATGGAATCCATCGAACGGATCGACGGTGGTTTTGTCGTCCACACGGACAAGGGCGACCACCGCACGCGCAAGGTGCTGCTGTCGATCGGACGGCGCGGCACGCCACGCAAGCTCGGCGTCGATGGCGAGCAACTGCCGAAGGTCGTCTATCGCCTCGTCGATGCCGAGCAGTACCAGGGCAAGAAGGTACTGGTCGTCGGCGGAGGCGACAGTGCGCTCGAGGCCGCGGCAAGCATCTCGGAAGTCGCGGGCACCGAGGTCACGTTGTCCTACCGTGGCGATGCGTTCCAGCGCGCCAAAGCAAAGAACCGCGAGCGCGTGGATGCGGCGATCCGCTCCGGCCGGTTGCGGGCGCTGCTCAAGTCGAACGTGACCCGGATCGATGAGCATGCCGTGCAGGTCGACTGCGGCGAGAGCGTCGTGACGATCGAAAACGACGCCGTCATCATCAGCGCCGGCGGCGTGCTGCCCACGGCACTGCTCCAGAAGATCGGCATCCAGACGGAAACGAAACATGGCACGGTCTGAGGCCGCGATCATCCTTCTCGCCGCCGCATGCATCGCTGCGCAACCCCTGCAGGCCGCAAGCCGTTCGCGCACGACGAAGCCCGCGACGCCGGCCGCGCTGCGGAACAGCGCGGAACTGGAAGCCGCACAGCAATCCATACGCGAACTGGATTTCGGCGATGCGGCCAGCCATTTCGAGACGGCCGCCCGGCGAGGCGACGTCGACGCAGCCTATCTCCTCGGACTCCTCCACCTGACGGACAACCTCGGCCCGCCCGACCGCGGGACTGCGCGACGCTGGCTGGAATCCGCCGCGGGCAAGGGCGACGCCCGCGCTGCATTCGCCCTGTCATCGCTCGCTGCGTCGGACGCCCCTCCTGACCCGGCCACCGCAGAGCGGTGGCTCGAGGTGGCCGCCAAGGCCGGCTATCCCGGCGCTCGGTCATTGCGGGACGCCGGGCGCCTCCCTTCCCGATTCGTGCCGGAACTGGATCTTCCCGGTCCGGATGCCGTCGCGGACGCATTCCTGGATGCGGTCGACCGCGACGACCTGGCCCTGGTGCAACGGTTCAGGGACCCCTCGCTTCGTCAAAGGCGGGATGGCTTCGGTCGCATGCCGCTGTCGCGCGCCGCGGCCGCGGACGCCCATGAGGTATCTGCCTGGCTGCTGGCTGAGGGCGCGGCAAGAAACGACGTCGACAGTCGCGGCATGACGGCATTGATGATCGCGGCCGGCGCATCGAAGGCGCTGGTCCTGCCAGGCATCCTGCAGGCGGGTGTGTCGCTGGATGCGGTCGATGCGGTGGGCAACACCGCCCTTCATTACGCGGCACGCAGCGGTGACACGGGCCGTGTCGGCGCGCTGCTTGCCGCAGGCAGCAATCCGTCCCTGCGGAACCTGCAAGGCGAGAGCCCGCTTGACCTCGCACAGCGCGACGGCAATGCAGGCATTGTCGCAGCCCTGCGTAAAGCCGGCGCCGAACCGACCCGACGTGCCGCCAGCGACGCCGAACCACTGGCCCAGGTCCAGCGCGCCAGGTCGGCAACCGACCATTACGCCGGCTACCCGGACGTGCATGTCGCCGCCAGCCGGCGGTCAACCAGCCTCCTGCAAACACTGCTCAGGGCCGGTGCGAATCCTGGTCTCGTCGGTCCACAGGGCGCGACACCCCTCCACGTCGCAACCGAATCGGGATCCCTCGATGCTGCGCGACTGCTGCTGGACCGGGGCGCGGACGCCAACGCACGCGACGCCCGTCGCCGGTCGCCGCTGGGCATCGCCCTACAGCGCCATCAGGTCGATCTGGTCCGGCTTCTGCTCGATCGTGGCGCCTCGCCGGATGGCGCGGACGCCGCTGGCGTTCCCTATCTGGTCGATGTCGCCACCGCCGGCCGGACTGATCTCGTCCAGTTGCTGCTCGACAGGGGCGCCAGGCCGGATGCCACGGATCGCAGTGGCAATACAGCGCTGATGGAAGCGGCGCGACGGGATGACCTGCCCACCCTGCAGACCTTGCTGTCCAGGCGTGCCGCCACCGGCCTGCGGGATAACGCCGGCCGTGACGCCGTGATGATCGCCGCGCTGGGCGGTCAGATTCGCTCCGCCAACACCCTGCTTCAGGCCGGCGCCTCGCCCCGGAACGCTGACAATGACGGCGATACCGCACTGGGCATTGCCGCGCGTCGATCGCAGGGAGAGTTGCTGCGCCAGCTGCTGGCCTCCGGTGCGCCGGTGGACGCCCGTACCCGTACGGGCGGAACCGCACTGATGCAGGCGGCTTCGGCGGGAAATGCCGAAGGGGTTGCACAGCTGATCAAGGCTGGGGCGTTGATCGACGCCGTCGACCTGCGGGGCGAGACCGCCCTGATGGTCGCGGCGCGCGAGGGCTCGACGGACGTGGTGCGCGCACTGCTTGCCGCAGGCGCAAATCGGGAACTTCGGAACCGGGAAAGGGTAAAGGCCCTCGACATCGCCACGGCGCTCCGGCGCAGCGCGCTGGTGTCCGCGCTTGCAGCCCGCTGAGAGGGGCTCGACGACTGTCAACGCGGTGGCAGAACCCGCGTTTAGTGGCACAGTAGCCCCGAGCGAAGGACTGCCTTGCTTCTGTCCGCCCTTCAGGAACTCGTGACCGACGACAGCCTCTCGTCGCCAGTCGATCTGAATGCCTTTCTGTCGGGCGTGGAACGGCGTGCCTACCTGCGTGCGCTGCGCGCAACGCGCGATCGGGACGAGGCGCTCGACCTGGTCCAGGACGCCATGTTGAAGCTGTCGCGTCACTACGAAACACGCCCCGGACGGGAATGGCCGGCCCTCTTCCAGCGGATCCTGACGAACCGGATCCGGGACTGGCAGCGGCGGCAGGCGGTGCGGCGCCGACTCTTCTTCTGGCGCGACACGGTGGATCCGCGAGAGGACGAGATCCAGGATCGGCTCGACGGCATTGTCGATCCCGCCCAGGTCGACGGCGCCACCGCCCTGGTACAGGCCGAACAGCTGCGGAAGGTGATGGCGGCTCTGGACAAGCTGCCGGCGCGGCAGCGCGAGGCCTTTGAACTGCGTGTCTGGGAAGGTCTGCCTGTCGCCGACACGGCCCGCGCGATGGGTTGTTCGGAAGGCAGCGTCAAGACGCACCTGTCCCGTGCCATGGCCAGCCTGCGGGATGCAGCGGAGCGAGAATTGCCATGACCCGATTCGATGAACTTCCTGAACAGACACGGCAACTCGCCGGATCGCTGCAGGCCGGACTTCGCCAGCAGGAAACGCGGCTGGACAGGCAGACGGTGGCGGCACTGCGTGAGGCCAGGGCACACGCCCTGTCCGCGGCGCACCGCCCCGCGATCCGCCCTGGCTGGCTCTATGCTTCGGGTGGACTTGCCACGGCAGCCGCCGTCGCACTGGTCCTCGTCCTGCAGCCATCAGGGCCGGTTGCCGGGCTGTCGACCGAGAACAGCGTGCGCGCGGCCGGGACCGAGGCCATCGACGTACTGACCGATGACGTCGACGCGGATTTTTACGAAGACCTCGAACTCTACCGCTGGCTGGACCGGGGGCATGATGGCGCTGCTTGAGGCCCTGCTGCTGATGAGCGCCCAGGCCGCGGCGACACCGCCGCGCAAGGCCGAACCGCCACCACTGGAACTCATCGAGTTCCTCGGCGACTGGACGCAGGACGAGGGAAAACTGATTGACGGCGAAAAGCCGGGGGATCGCGACAGCTCGCGCAGAGGGCGGCAAGTCGAGACGGATCGTGACGCCAGGGGGACGACGCCATGACACGAATGGGACTGCGGATCGCGACCCTGCTGATCTCGCTGATGACCGCACCGGCCTGTTTTGCGACGGCACCCGCCTGGCGTGACCTGTCGCCGGAACAACAGTCCGTGCTCAAGCCGCTGGAGGCCGACTGGGACCAGTTGCCCGATGCGCGTCGCGAACGCCTCGCGCGAGGCGCGCAACGGTGGGGCGCGATGTCGACGGAACAGCAGGACCAGGCACGCGATCGGCTGCAGCGCTGGAATGCCATGACGGCGGAGCAAAGAACGCGACTTGAAAGCCGGCGTGCAGAGTTCCGCGCGATGCCTCCGGCCCAGCGCGAACGCCTGCGAGAACGGTACCAGCAGTTCCGGCAGCTGCCGCCCGAGGAACGTCACCGGCTGCGCCAGCAATTCCGGGAGATGCAGCAGCACCGGGGCGGCCCGCAGGGAGGACCGCGTGGCCGCTGACCCTGCGGAAGGAAGCCCGGTCGACGCGATGCCCAGTCCGCTGCCTTTCAGGAAACTTCAATTCTCAGCACGGGTTTGATCACCTCGCCCCGGCGGAAGGCGTCGAAAGCGTCCCCGATCCGCGTGAAGTAGAAGGTCGACACCAGTCGTTCCAGCGGAAAGCGCCCCTGTCGCCAGAACTCGAGCCGCATCGGGATTACGACCTGGAGGGGGCTGCGTCACCGCCGATGATGCCGCGCAGGCTGCGACCACCACCCAACAACAGCGGCAGGTGCACGGAAAGCGGCTGCGGCGGCGCGGCGATGTCGAACGGGACGTCGGGATCGATCTTCACGGCACCGAGCGCGTCGGCTACGGCATGGGTGGCGAAACTCGATTGCCCGAAGAAGTGTCCGTGCAGGGGTTCACCCCGCCGGGAGAGCGCCGTGCTGCCGTCCATCCGCCGGCCTCCGAAGCTCCGCGGGATCACTTCCCTGCAGTAGCTCGGCAGGTTGTCGCGACAGGACGGACAGACGCTGCAACTCGAACCCGACAGGACGACGCGATCGCCAGGTCTCAGGTGCAGCACGCCGGCAGGCCATCTGGCCACGGGTTCTGCATCAGCTGATCTCCGCTCGGTACAGGCCGGTGCGCCGCGTTTCCTCGGGCACCCAGACGCCATGGAAGGTGGAACGGACGCGCACCGGCAGGTGCAGCCGGGCGATCGGGCCGGCGGCGACACGCTTCGCATCGAAGACCGCGAGTTCGCCGTGGCCCCGGTCCTGCCGGTTCAGGATCACCAGCAACCAGCCGTCGCCTTCCGGCGAGTCCGGCGCACGGGGCACGAACTGCGGTTCATGCACCGAGATCTTCTCGCGGTGGTCCCAGTAATCCATCTCCCCGGTCACGAGGTCCACCCGGCCCACGGAACTCGCCCCTTCCAGGCTGCGCCCCATGATCATGAAGCCGCTGCGGCAGGGCCGCCCCTGGTAACGGTCGTCGGTGCGCGGCATCTCGCCCGGCCTCTGGCAGACACGCTGCTGCGTATAGGTGTCGCCGTCACCCGCGAGGTCCATCGTGAATCGCGTCAGCATTGGCGGCGGCGCCTCGCAGGTCCTGCCATCCGGCGTCGGGAAGAACGGAAAACAGTTGCCGTCGTACAGCACGACGTCCAGGTGGACGAGTGATCCTTCCGTCACCGCATTCATCATGTGCCCGGCACTGGCCGTCGGCCCCCTGAACCAGCGGATGTCCTTCGCGCTGCCGCGCCTTGGGATGACCGCGACATGCACGGGCTTGTCGTCGTGCCACTGGTAGAACGGCCCTTTCCGCTTCAGCACCTCGACGTCCGTGATGTGCGGGAAGAAGGGGATCACGATGTGGTGTTCGGAGACGCCGAAATCGTGCACGACGCCGGCCCAGGGCGCTTCGAACCACAATTCATGCACCTTCCGGCCGTCGGACCCGAAGATATAGACGGCCATGTCCCGCGTTCCGGGCCCGCTGGCCTGGAATGAATACGTGATGCATTCATTCGTCAGCCAGTCGACCTTGGGATGCGCCGAGAGGCTCACGGACGACACGGCCCCGTCGTAATCGGTTCGGCCCAGCGTCTCCAGCGTGTCCGGGTCCATGGCGTAGGGCAGGTCGTCCTCCTTGAGCACGACCAGCCTGCCGGCATGGAACACCATCGTCGTGTTGGCGGTTCCGCCATTCACGCCTGCCGCCTCCGCATCGACATCGAAAGGATTGCGATACCGGCCGAACAGCGAACGCCGGGCCTTCTCCTGGGCAACGAAGCGCGCGCTGCGCACCCAGCGGCTGCGATAGCTCACGTGCCCGTCTTCGAAGCGGAACATGTGGGCCATGCCCTCGCCATCGATGAACACATCGTCTGGAAGCATGGAGGGGTACTGCCTGTCCGGCCCGGCGCGGTACCAGGTACCCCGCAGTCCGACCGGCAGGTGACCTTCGACCAGTTCCAGGCCTTCGACGTGCGACTCCACGCGCAGGGGCTTGCCCCAGCCCTGGTACAGCGGAATGTCGGGAAACACGATTTCCATTTCTGTTCCTTTCGCGCAGGGGCACGACGAAGCGTGGCGTCACCTCGGAGGGTTTCACGAGCACGGCGCAGCCGGCGATCAGCGGCGGAACCGCACGCAGCATCGACAGCATCGACAGCATCGACAGCATCGACAGCATCGTCGGCGCGTTCCAGGGGCTGATGACGCCGACCAGCGGATAGGGCTTCAGGAGCGTCCGATAGGAAATCCGCGGATCCGCCCGGGAAACCCCTTCGCGATGGGCCGCAGCCAGCTGCGCCCGGGCCGAGGCGGCATTGCCGCGGATGAATCCCAGAACCATGTCGGGCGCGATGCGGGATATCTGGCCCCCGCCGGTGTCTCGGCCATCGGCGTCCTTCAGTGCCTCGCGCCACGGCCCGTCCAGCAGCGCGCCCCAGCGCATCAGCGCCGCGATGCGTGTGTCCACGGCGAGCGCCGCCCAGTCCCGCTGGCCCTGCCGCAAACGGGCTGCTTCCGACGCGACCGACTCGGGCCCCGCGACCTCGAGCTCGAACTCCACCTGGCCCGTACGGGGATCCCGCACCGGAATTCGGCGAGGCGCCGGAACCATCAACATGCATCCCTCCGTGCGGCTGGCCGAAGAACCGGAACACCGCGTATCGTTTCGTTGAAAAGTCACGGATCGCCCAGAATTTGTCAACCTGACATCAGCCTGCCACGATGTCGCGCATGAAGAAGAAGTCCACGCCCCGTTCCCCGGCAGCCCGGCCTGCCACCGAAGCCCGCCAGCTGCTGCCCTTCTACGACATCGGCGGCCGGTCCTATTTCGGCTACCGCATCGTGCTGGCCGCCAAGCATTTCGACCGTGCCATCCTGAAGCTGCTGGCCCAGCACAGCGACCTGTCGCTGCCGGAGTGGCGCGTCATGGCGCAGCTCGGGCTCGTCCCGACCGGCACGGTGCGTTCGCTGGCCGACGGTGCCGCGGTGGACCGCGCCGAGATCAGTCGTGCGACGCGTTCGCTGGAGGCAAAGGGCCTGGTCCGGCGCCGGGAAGATGCCGCGGACCGCAGGAGCCCGGTGTTTTCGCTGACAGCCCCGGGCCGGCGCCGCTATACGGCCATTCGGAAGCCGATCAGCGAATTCATCGTCCACCTGACCGACGGCGTCAGCGCACGGGACCTCGAAGCGGCGAACCGCGCCCTGTGGGCACTGACGAGGGGTTGCCTGTGAAGGCGGGCAGCTGGCCTTCGGTCCTCCTGATCTATCTCTACGGCGTCCTGAGCTCGGCGTCGTTGAGCAAGGTCATCCCTCTGCAGGGTGACTTCGCGACCCACCTCGGCGCGAGTCCGTCGCAGTTCGGCCTCTTGATGGCGCTGCTGTCGATCCCGCCCGCCCTTTTCGCGACCGTCAGCGGTTCGATCGCGGATCGCATCGGGGCAAGGACCATGCTCATCGCTTCGTCGCTGGTGGGAGCGCTTGCCAACGCACTGGCATGGCAGGCCTCGTCCCTCTCGGCTTTCCAGGGAATCCGCCTGATCGAAGGCTTCGTCCTGGCCGGCGTGTATTCATCCGCCCCTGCCCTGATCATGGCGACGACCGGCAACGAGCGGCGCGGCAAGGCCATGGCGTTCTGGTCCACTTATACGCCGGTCGGCATATCCCTCGGCATGCTGATCGGCAGCCATTTCGCGGGCAGCGAAGGCTGGCGGTCCGCCTACGCCACGCAGGGCGCGATCTTCGCCGCGCTGGCGGTCGCCGGCTTCCTGCTGCCCCGCTCGCCGCGTGGCGCCCCGACGCGCAGCGCACCGGGACTGCTGGCCGCCTACACG
>JBEEKA010000082.1:0-13300 GCA_041168985.1 Pseudomonadota bacterium
CCCGCAGGGTTTCCCCTGCGGGCCGTTTCGTTTCCGTAGCCGGAAAGGTGCTTAGGCCTGGGCGGCCTTCTTCACCTTGGCAGCCAGGCGGCTCTTGTGGCGAGCGGCCTTGTTCTTGTGCACGAGGCCCTTGTTGACCATCGAGTCGATGGCCGGGGTCGAGGCCTTGACCGCCGCGGCGATGTCTTCGGACTTGCCGGCCGCCAGGGCATCGGTCACGCGGCGGATCGCCGTACGCATGCGGGAGCGGGCCGCGACATTACGCGCGCGATGCTTTTCCGCCTGCTTAGCTGCCTTTTCCGCCGATTTGGTATTCGCCACGCCGTCTCTCCGACCGAAACTGGGTAAATTGGAAGCCGCGCAGTGTGCCGAGCAGGCCCCCCAAAGTCAATCGCTGCTGGTACTCTGGCCGGCCCCATGAGCCGCTCCATTTTCAAGAAAACCAGTGTCGTCGGCCTGGGGACCCTGGCATCCCGGATCACGGGGCTGCTGCGCGAGATGTTCTACGCCCACAGTTTCGGTGCGAGCGCACTGATGGACGCCTTCCTGGTGGCCTTCAAGATCCCGAACTTCCTGCGCCGGCTCTTCGCCGAAGGGGCTTTCTCGCAGTCCTTCGTGCCGGTGATTTCCGAGTACCGAGTGCAACGCAGCAAGGACGAGGTGTGCGAGCTGGTCGATGGCGTCGCCGGGACGCTGGGTCTGGTCGTGTTCGTGCTGAGCGCGATCGGGGTCGTCGCCGCGCCGCTCATCATTCTGCTCTTCGCGCCGGGCTTCACCGCCGAACAGGGCAAGTACGAGATGGCCGTCGCGATGCTGCGCTGGACCTTCCCTTACCTGTTCTTCGTGTCGCTGACGTCGCTGTTCGCCGGTGTCCTGAACAGCTATGGCCGGTTCGCGATACCGGCGCTGACGCAGGTCGTCATGAACTGCGTACTGATCGGGGCCACGATCGTCGCCGCGACGGGCAGTGACAACCCGGGCATGACGATGTCGATCGGCGTGTTCATCGCGGGCAGCGTGCAGCTCGTGTTCCAGCTGCCCGCCGTATGGCGACTGGGCCTGCTCGGTGTGCCGCGCTGGCGCCCCGCGATGGACGGCGTCCGCCGCATCGGCAGGCTCATGCTTCCCGGCATCCTGGGTTCCTCGGCGGCGCAGGTGAGCCTGCTGCTCGACACGCTGATCGCGTCGTTCCTGGCCACCGGCAGCATCGCCTGGCTGTATTACGCGGACCGGCTGATGGAATTCCCGCTGGGCGTGTTCAGCATCGCGCTGGCCACGGTGATCCTGCCCGGTTTATCGGCCCACCATGCCGCGCAATCGCGCGAGGCGTTCAGCCACACGCTCGACTGGGCGCTGCGCCTGACGGTGCTGCTGGCCTCGCCTGCGGCGGTCGGCCTGCTGTGCTTCGCAGGGCCGCTCACGGCCACGATCTTCGGTTACGGCAAGTTCAACCTGACCGACATGCGCATGGCGAGCTATGCGCTCATGGCGTACTCCTGGGGCCTGCTGGGCTTCTCGCTCGTGAAGGTGCTGGCGCCGGGCTATTACGCGCGACAGGACACGAAGAAGCCGGTGCGCATCGCGCTGACGGCGCTCGGCGTGACGATGGGGCTCAACGTGCTGGTCGTGTTCCCGGCGTCGCGTCTGGGGTTCCCCGCGCCGCACGTGCTGCTCGCCACCTCCACCTGCATCGGCGCGGCGATCAACACGACGCTGCTGTGGCGGGGGCTGCGGCAGGATGGCGTATTCCATCCCTCGAAGGATTGGCCGGTCTTCCTGCTTCGCGTGATCGCGGCGAACCTCGCCATGGGGATCGTGCTGGTGCTGCTGGCCGGGGACATCGAGGGCTGGGCGGTGCTGCCGGCCATGGGACGGGTCCTGCGCTGCGCGATCGGGATCGCGACGGGCGCGGGGGTCTATTTCGCCACGCTGTACGCCACCGGCCTGCGGTATCGGCACCTGCACTCGGAGATATAATCCGTGGCGCCCACGATGCAACTGGTCCGCACGCTGCCACCGCCGCCCGCCGGCCATCCCGGTTTCGTCGCGACGATCGGCGGCTATGACGGGTTGCACGTCGGGCACCAGGAGCTGCTGAACCGGACGATCAGGCAGGCGAAGGAACACGGCCTGCACAGCCTGATGCTGACCTTCGAGCCCTTGCCGCGGGAGTTTTTCGCGAAGTCGTCGCCACCGGCGCGGCTGACGAACCTCAGGGAGCGCGTGCGCTTCCTGTCCCGCACGGGGCTCGATGTCCTGTGCACGATGCACTTCACGACGCGCCTGCGCGAAGTGGAGGCCGAGGACTTCGCCGCGCTGCTGCAGCGGGGCGGGGTGAAACGGCTGGTCATCGGCCATGATTTCAAGTCCGCGCGGAATGCTGCGGCCACGGCCGACTGGCTCGCTGCCGAAGGTCCGAAGCGGTTCGGCTTCGACGTGGAAATCGTCGAGCCGGTGAAGGTCGCCGCGCATCGCGTGGGCAGCCGACTCGTGCGCGAGGCGCTCGCCGAAGGTCGGCTCGATGAGGCTGCGACGATGCTGGGCCGGGGCTATGCCATGACCGGGCGCGTGCAGCGCGGGGCGCAGCTGGGTCGGCAGCTGGGGTATCCGACGGCGAACCTGCGGCTCGCACGACGCAAGTCGCCGGTCGAGGGCGTCTTCGCGGTCCGCGTGCGCGGCATCCGCGATGACGCGGAGGGCCGGCGGGGCCTGCCCGGTGTCGCGAGCCTCGGCACCCGGCCTACAGTCAACGGCGTCGAGCCTTTGCTCGAAGCCCATGTGTTCGATTTCAATGGCGACCTCTACGGTCGCGAGATCGAAGTGGAATTCGTCGCCAAGCTGCGCGACGAACTGCGCTTCGATTGCGTGGACGAGATGGTGGCGCAGATCCACCGCGATGCCGACGAGGCACGCGCGGTGCTCCGGAGCAAGTAAGTGACCGACTACAAGACGACCGTGAACCTGCCGCAGACCGACTTCCCGATGAAGGCGGACCTGGCGCGGCGCGAAGGCGACATGCAGGCCTGGTGGGACCGGGAGGACATCTACGGCGGCCTGCGCCAGATCGCCAGGGGCCGTCCGCGTTTCGTGCTGCACGACGGTCCGCCGTACGCGAATGGCGCGATCCACATCGGCCACGCCACGAACAAGATCCTCAAGGACATGATCGTGAAGTCGCGGTCGCTCGACGGCTGCGACTCGCCCTACATCCCGGGCTGGGACTGCCACGGCCTGCCGATCGAACTGCAGGTCGAGAAGAAGCACGGCCGCGTCGGGCAGAAGCTGGACGCGCGTGCCTTCCGGGCCGCCTGCCGCAGCTATGCGATGGAACAGGTGGACCTGCAGCGCAGGGACTTCCGTCGCCTCGGCGTGTTCGGCGACTGGGAGCGTCCGTACCTGACGATGGATCCGAAGTTCGAGGCGCAGCAGGTCCGCGCGCTCGGCAAGGTCATCCGCAACGGCCACCTCTACAAGGGCGCGAAGCCCGTGTACTGGTGCCTCGATTGCCGTTCGGCGCTGGCCGAAGCGGAAGTCGAGTACGAGGACAAGACCTCGCCGGCGATCGACGTTGCGTTCAAGGTCCATGACCTGGCGGAATTCGCGAAACGCATCGGCGTGCCATCGGTGGCGGCGCCGGCTTCGGTCGTGATCTGGACGACCACGCCCTGGACGCTGCCTGCGAACGAAGCCGTCTCCCTGCGCGGTGACTTCGATTACGTGCTGCTCGAACTGCCGCGCGACGGCGGTGCCGAACGGGTCGTGCTGGCCGAAGGCCTCGCGGCGGGCTGTCTCGCCCGATATGGCATCGAGGGCGCACGTGAAGTGGCGCGGTTCAAGGGCGAGGTGCTCGAGCGCCTGCAGCTCGACCATCCTTTCCAGTCGCGCCAGGTGCCGGTGATCCTCGGGGACCACGTGACGCTGGAAGCCGGTACGGGCTGCGTGCACACGGCGCCCGCGCACGGCCAGGATGACTACGTCGTCGGCAGCCGCTATGGCCTGCCCGTGGTGAATCCGGTCGGCGGCGATGGGCGCTTCCTCGCGGACACGCCGATGGTCGGTGGCATGAAACTCGACGATGCGTCGAAGCTCCTCATCGAGACAATGCAGGGCAGCGGCCGGCTGCTGAAGCACGCGTCGCTGAACCACAGCTATCCGCACTGCTGGCGCCACAAGACGCCGGTGATCTTTCGGGCCACGCCGCAGTGGTTCATTTCGATGGAACAGAACGGGCTGCGTGCCGGCGCACTGCGGGACATCCCGACGGTGCAGTGGGTGCCGTCGTGGGGCCAGCAGCGCATCTATTCGATGATAGAGGGCCGCCCGGACTGGTGCATCTCGCGCCAGCGCACCTGGGGCGTGCCCATCACGCTGTTCGTGCACAAGGAAACCGGCGAACTGCATCCGCGCACGCTCGAGATCATCGAGCAGGTCGCGAAGGGCGTCGAAAAGGACGGCATCGACCATTGGTTCGAGACCGATGCCGCCGCCCTGATCGGCGAGGCCGACGCCGCCGCCTATGACAAGGTCAAGGACGTCATGGACGTGTGGGCCGACTCGGGCCTGTCCTTCGAGTGCGTCGGCCACACGCGCGAGGAAATCAACGCGCCGGTCGAGATGTACCTTGAAGGGTCCGACCAGCATCGCGGCTGGTTCCACAGTTCGCTGCTGATGTCCGAGGCGCTGTACGCGCGCGCGCCGTACAAGGCCGTGCTGACGCATGGCTTCATCGTCGACGACAAGGGCCGCAAGATGTCCAAGTCGCTGGGCAACGTCGTCGCGCCGGAAAAGGTGATGTCGACGCTCGGCGCGGACGTGCTGCGCCTGTGGGTGGCGGCCACGGACTACACGGGCGAGATGAGCTGTTCGGACGAGATCCTCAAGCGCATGTCCGATTCCTACCGTCGCCTGCGCAATACGGTCCGCTTCCTGCTGGGGAACCTCGACGGCTTCGATCCGGAGAAGGATGCCGTGGCCGGCGACGGACTCGTGCAGCTCGATGCCTGGGCGATCCGTCGCGCGGCGCAGCTGCAGGAGGAGATCGTCGCGGCCTATCGCGACTACCAGTTCCACCAGATCTACCAGAAGGCGCACAACTTCTGCGTCGTGGACCTGGGCGGCTTCTACCTCGACATCATCAAGGACCGGCTGTACACGACGCCGGCAGGGAGCACGGCGCGCCGCTCGGCGCAGACGGCCATGTACCACATCGCACACGCGATGGTCCGATGGCTGGCGCCGATCCTGTCCTTCACGGCGGAAGAGATCTGGCAGCACCTGCCGGGCGCCACTGCGCAGGCGAAGTCGGTCTTCCACACGACCTGGCATGACTTCCCGGCCTTGTCGGCGGCGGACGTCGACTGGGATGCGCTGATCACGCTGCGTACGGCCGTGCGCCGCCAGCTCGAGATCCTGCGCGATGGCGGCGCGATCGGCGCGCCGCTCGAGGCGGAGCTGGATGTGTACTGCCGCGACGACGTGTGCCCGCGTTACGAGGGCCTTGGCGATGAGCTGCGCTTCTTCATGATCACGTCGGCGGCGCGCGTGCATGCGGTGAGTGCCGCGGCTGCCGGGGAAGTGCCCGGGGATGCGGTGCCGGCGGATACCGGCAATGGGCCGATCGATGGGGTCTGGCTGCGCGTCGCGGCCTCGTCGGGCACCAAGTGCGTGCGCTGCTGGCACCTGCGCGACGACGTGGGCAGCAATCCGGCGCACCCGCCGGTCTGCGCCCGCTGCGCGGGCAACCTGCTCGGCCTCGCCGAGACGCGGCGGTTCGCGTGAGCGGGCCCGCGCCGGCGGAACCCGCCGTGCCCGAATCGGCGGCACGAAGTGCCCTGCCGTGGCTGTGGCTGGCTGCCGTGTCGATCGTGGCGGACCAGTGGAGCAAATGGCTCATCGTCCGCCGTTTCGAGGAATTCGAGACGCTGACGCTGCTGCCGGTGCTCGACATCAGCCGCTGGCACAACCGCGGGGCGGCGTTCAGCTTCCTCGCGGGGGCGGGCGGCTGGCAGCGCTGGCTGTTCACCGGGTTCGCGGCGCTGGTGAGCATCGTCATCGGTGTATGGCTGCGACGGCTCGATAACGCGAACCAGAAGCGGCTGGCCTGCGCGCTGACGCTGGTGATGGGCGGTGCCATTGGCAACGTCATCGATCGCGTGCGCTTCGGACACGTGGTGGATTTCATCGTCGTGCACTGGAACGCGCATTATTTCCCTGCGTTCAACGTCGCCGACAGCTGCATCACAGTGGGCGCCGGGCTCCTGCTGCTCGACGCCCTGCTGGACAGCCGCAAGGCCGCGCCGAAGGACGGGGCGGGCTGATGCGCATCCTGCTCGCCAATCCGCGCGGATTCTGCGCCGGCGTCGATCGCGCCATCGATATCGTCGAGCGCGCCATCGAACTCTTCGGTGCCCCGATCCACGTGCGCCACGAGGTCGTGCACAACAAGCACGTCGTGGACCGGCTGCGTGCGCTGGGTGCGATCTTCGTCGAGGAACTGGACGAGGTCCCGGATGGCGCGACGCTGATCTTTTCGGCGCATGGCGTGTCCAGTGCCGTGGAGCAGGAAGCGCAGCGGCGCGGGTTCACGGTCTTCGATGCCACCTGTCCGCTGGTGACCAAGGTGCACATGGAAGTCAGCCGCTACGCGCGCGACGCGCGCGATGTGGTGCTGATCGGCCATGCCGGTCACCCCGAGGTCGAAGGCACCATGGGTCGTTTCAATGCCCAGCACGGCGGCCGCATCCACCTGGTCGAAAACGTCGCCGGCGTGGCGACGCTGCAGGTCGAACGGCCGGAGTCGCTGGCTTTCGTGACGCAGACGACGCTGTCGGTCGATGACACGGTGGCGATCGTCGACGCGCTGCGGGCCCGCTTCCCGATGCTGCGGGCACCGCGCGTCGAGGACATCTGTTACGCGACCCAGAACCGCCAGGACGCCGTGAAGAAGCTGCTGGAGGATTGCGACGCACTGGTCGTCGTGGGTTCGCGCACCAGTTCGAATTCAAACCGCCTGCGCGAGCTGGGCGAGCGGGCCGATGTGCCCTCATTCCTCGTGGATGGCGCCGGGAACCTGGAGCAATCCTGGTTCGAAGGGTGCAAGGCTGTCGGCGTGACCGCGGGAGCCTCGGCGCCGGAGGTACTGGTACGCGAGGTCGTGGAGCAGCTCGTCGCCTGGGGCGGGGCGGCCCCGGAAGAAGTGGTGGGTCGCGAGGAGCATGTCGTGTTCACCCTGCCCAAGGCACTGCGCACCGCCAAGCCCGCGACCTGACGGCGGGTCGTCGAAACTCAGGGCCAGCATTCGGGGCTGCTGCCACCGCGCTGGCCCGATTCCCGCAGGGTGAACTCCGTGCAGGCTGTGTCCGCAGCCTGCGAACTGTCCGGTGAGGGCACGGCACGCGCCGTGTACCGCTGGCCGGCATCATCCGTTTCGATCGACAGCCGATATCGCGCACCGGGTGAGTGGGTCTTTTCCAGCTCGGGAGAGTAGCGCAGCGCGTTCAGGTAATGCCGTTCCTGCGCGGCCTGGATGTCCAGCAGTGCGATGCGCGCCTCGCTCCGGTGTGCGCGCAGCAGCACCGTCCGATACGAGGCCACGCCCAGTGCCGTGAGCAGGCCGGCGAGCGTCGTCGTGATGCAGAGCTCGATCAGCGTGAATCCGCGTTGTGCCATCAGTCTGCATCCTCGCGTCGCCAGGCGCGGCGCCTGATGCGTGGAATCTGCGGGCAGGCATCGAAGGGCAGATCACCGATGCCACAGCGATATCCGCCGTCCGCGGGCAAAAGGGTCGGCGCATCGAGCGGTGACGGCATGCTGCCGTCCTGGCGCCGCAGCACCCGGCCCGTCATCGCGCTGCCGTCCTTCGCATCGTTCACGGGCGAGCCCGAATCGGCCTGCACGGCTGACGCTTTCACGATGAGCGTTCCGGGGGAACTGCATCGGGACAGCGCGTCCCCCGCGACCTGCGTGTAGAGCAGAACGCCGGATGCCGTCATGGCGCGCGCGACGATGCCGTCCGACCCGGTGCCGACCGAGTAGCCGCCGAGCAGGTTCTCCGGCGTGGCCACCGGCAGCGCATCGAAACGGGCCTGCGTCAGGCGTTCGAAGGCCTGCGTGTCGCGTACGACGTACAACCCCTGGCCGACGGGAGACAGGCCAGCGCCGGTGTATGTCGTGCCGACGGCGATGTTGAACCAGAGTCCTGAATCCGGTGCCGAAAGCAGCGCGACATCCGGGGCAGCAATGATGCTGCGGGCATCCGGTGCGGATGCGGAGCCGAGTCGCGCCAGCGGTCCACCGGCCAGCGATGCAGTCGGCGCAGCGCTGTCGTCCACATCGAAGCGCCACAGCGTGGCCTGCGCGTCGCCGACATACAGCCGGTCGGTGCGCCCATTGCGGTCCAGGTCCAGCGCGGTGATCGCACCTGACATGCCTGCGGTGAGCCGCGCGGTGGTTCCGATCGGCGCCGTCATGCCGGTTTCCAGGTCCAGCGCGAGTAGCGCAGCCCCGGTCCGCGCGCCATGCGTCGTCGTGGCCGGTGTCGGGAGTCCCGCGCCAATGAGGATCTGGCGTGATGACGCCGTCGTGGCGCCCAGCCTGGCCACGACGGGTTCTGCGACGAGGCGCGCGAGTTGTCCGATGTTGCTGCTGTCCTTGCGCCAGAGCGTGCGTGGCGTTTCGGGGCGACCCACATCGAGCACCAGCACCGCCGAGTCCCAGCCGCCGTCCTGGTGCCAACTGGAAGTGACCACCAGGCGGGCGCGCTCGTCCTTCATCGCATTGATGCGGCCATCGCCATCGTCGTCACGCAGGTCCAGAGCCAGATGCGTGATGCCTTCGCAGTCCTGTGCCGTTCGCCCCGAGGGCGAGATCGACCAGCGCAGGGTGCCCGTGCTGTCAGCGGCCGTGACGTAGGCGCCGTCCACGCGCAGCAGCCAGCTTTCCGGAGTGGGGCTGTCCGCGTAGAGGCCCGTGTTGGCATAGGCCAGCACCACGGCCTGCGCAGACCATGCCGGGCTGACCAGACTGCCCGGAACCGCCAGCAGCAGCGCAAGGGTCCAGGACAGCGCGCGCCTCATGGGCGCGCATCCAGCCGGTCTATCGACTCCACCAGCGTGAGCGTCGCACTGCGCGCCGAACGTCCCGTGCTGCGCAGTTCGAACTGGCGCAGGACGAAGCGGTCCATGCTGTAGCCCACCGGTGCCATGCCGTCACCGACGTGTCGCACGAGGGTGACAGCGCCCTCGACGGTCGAGTCTGGCAGTCGGAGATCAAGGGCCGGGATCGCCACCGCCGGCGTGCCGAGCAAGGCCGAGCGGGCCGCGACAAGACCACTCTCGGCGGCTTCGAAAGCGCCGAAACGGAACTGGCGGTTTGCTGCCAGCGCCGTGTCGCCCGCGGCACCACCCAGTGCCAGGGCCAGCAGAAGCGACAGCACCGCGAGCAGCGCCAACGTCATGGGCAGCGCGAATCCACGCGCGAGCGGCGAAGCACGCCACATCACGCGGTCCCGGCATTGCGTATCGCGAAGCTGCGCGTCACCGACAGGTGCCGGACCGGACGTAGCCGGGGGCCGGACCGGACATGCAGCGTGACGCGCACGGCAACGACCGCTGCACCCAGCGGCGATTCGCCCGCGTCGATCCAGCGCACGCCACCCGGTGACGCAAGGTCCCTTGCACCCAGCTGCACGCCCAGGCCCTCGATGCCGGGCATGACCTCGGTGTCGACGAAGCGCGGCTGGCCGGCCACGCGTGTCAGCGATTTGACGCGCAGCGCGGGTTCGGTCGGATCGCCGTTGCCATCGCTTTCGCGCGCGACGTACCAGCTGCGAACAATGAGGTCGCGCAGTTCGGTGATGCCGGGCTTCAGGGTCACGCCGGCGGGCAAGGTGCCGTCGATGATCACGCCGCGTGCCGCCGGGTGTTCGAGGCTGGTCAGCACCTGCATGCGGCCGGCATCGGGCAGGGCTGCCTGCGCGGACGCACGGCGGACCGTGAGCACGGCGCTGTCCGCTAGGGCGCCGGGCTGCTGGGGCGTGCAGGCGAGGGCGTAGCCCCGGCTGGTTTCCACCGGCGCGAGCAGTCGTGTGGCCTGTCCCGCGCCACAGTTCGATGCCGACGCCGGTTCGATGGCCTCTGGCAGCAGCGAGGCGCCATGCACGCCGAAAAAACCCGCCAGCTGCAGTTCCGGTTCGAGCGTCGAGAACACGTACTGCGCGCGTTCCTGCAGTCGTCCCAGCGACTGCGATGTTTCATAACGTGCGCGCCCCTGGGTCCAGGCGGTGAAGGCGCCGAGCGACGCCAGCGACGTGAGCAACAGGCCCAGCATCAGTTCGACGAGGTTCATGGCGGGACCGTCAGGTCCACCTGACGCGTGATCGACTGGATGCCGCCATCCGCGGGATCGAGCCAGCGCAGCGAGAGTCGCCAGCCCGCCGCCTCGGGCGCGGCTTGGGCGACCGGGGCAGCGAGCGATGCGCCGCCCTTCGCACGGGATGGCAGCCGCGCGGCCGCGAGCTGTTGCCAGGGGCCCGGATTCCAGTCCATCGGGGCCGGGAGGGCACGCAGTTCCTCGGCCGCATCGGCGGCCAGGTCCACCGCTGCCATTCGCAGCAAGGCGGCATGCCCGCCACGTTCCGCGCCCGCAAAGGCAGACAGCGTCCCCACGGTCGACGCGGCCAGCAGCAGCAGCGCGATCAGGGCTTCGATCAGCCCGCCCCCCTGTTGCTGGCGCAGGCACCCCCTGCAGCCCGGGGCCGTCCCTGGCCCCCCGCGTTCCACCGTGGCGTCCCTGCCCATGGCCTTTCTTCCTCGAGCCCGTGATGGGGAGGGGAGGCTAGGGCGGCGCGCGCGCCGGAGCGATGCGTGAATCGGTGGCGAGCCGATCAAAACGGGATAACGGTTTCGAATGCCCCGTTACGAATCGACTGGGGGGACAGGCGAACCGGATCAGCCCCAGGCCGTGACCTGCGGCAAGACACTCGCCATCGCCCAGCCGCTACCATTGCGCCCATGCCCCTATCCACCGTCCGACGCCTGCTGGTTTCGATCGCGCGCGGCGCCGGCCTTACCTTGCTGGAGCTGGCCGTGATCAGCGCACTGCTGGGCGCGGGAGTCTGGTTCGCCGTGCCGGCCTGGCAACAGCACCGCATCAGCCTGCGGCGCGTCGAGGCGCACAGCGAACTCGTCGCGCTCGCGCAGCGGCTGGAAGGCTGCCGGCAGTCGCTGGGCGTCTATGACGACGCGGCCTGCACGATCAGCCTGCCCGTCGTGACGGCGACGGGCGGATACCGCGTGGAAGGCAGCGTGCGGAAGGACGGCTGGCAGCTTGCTGCCCGTCCGCTGGAAGAACAGGTCAGTGATGCCTGCGGAAGCCTCACGCTGGACCATCAGGGCACGAAGTCCGCCACCGGGACACTGCCCCCGACGGAGTGCTGGGGCGGCGAGGACTGATCGCTCGGTAGTGGTCCTCTACCACCTTCGTTGCGGACTCGATCTCGAACTGGGCCACATAGCCCGAGCGTCCGAAGGGAATGAGCAGTTCGCGCAGGCCACGTGCGATGAACTCCGTCTGGACGCGACGGCGCTCGACACCGGCGCGCTGCATGGTTCGGCCCCGATTCCTCAAAGGCACGCAACCCCCGCCGCCGACTGCAGCCGCGGCCGGCCCGTCTGGCTGACCACCACCTGCCGCGTGGCCGCCGGCACCCTCGGGTGGCAGAGCGTGAAGGTGACCGTCGAGCCCGCCCGCGGCCAGGGCCAGTACACGACCGGCATGCGCGAGGCCGAGATCCGCAGGGCCCCCGGCAGGTCCACCCGCAGTACGTCCCGCCCCGAGACCGGCCCCACCCGGTAGCCCGTCGCCCCCACGCCGGCCCGGCAGTCCGTCGGAGGCCCGGTCAGGCAGAGCTGGGTGGCCGCGCCCGTGGCCAGCGCCTCGGCCCGTGCCCGGTGCAGGGCGAGCAGCAGCGCGTTCGCGGACGCTTCCACGGCCGCCCGGGCCTGCAGCGCCCGCAGCGAGGGCAGCGACAGGGCGCCCAGCAGTGCCAGGATGGCGAGCACCACCAGCAGTTCGACCAGGGTGACCCCCGCGGGGCGCGAAGGGCGAGTTATTGGCATAGGTGCGGAGCCTGCCGCCAGGGGCTGTCCGGGGCCAGAAAGGAATGCGGCGTGAAAGCGCCCAAAGGGCTGGCCTTCGGCCGCAACTTTTCCTAGAATGCGCGGCCTCGCCGGAGTAGCTCAGTTGGTAGAGCACGTCATTCGTAATGATGGGGTCGTAGGTTCGATTCCTATCTCCGGCACCAGATGAAAGCAAAAGGCCACCCAGAAAAGGGTGGCCTTTTTGTTTTGCGCCGGATTTCCCCCAACGCGTGACGCTGGTAACGGGGTGGTGCGAGTGAGGTGGTTTGATCGCAAGTGTCATCCCGAGACCGCCTAGCCTGAGTCGGTCTGAGTGCTGAGCTCGTGTCCACCTGTTCGAAGGGGAACGCCCATGTCAGGGCGAGTGGTGGATGTGGTTCTTGGTCTGGTCAGGGACCAGAACGCGGTTGGTCGATGCAAGGACGATGCGCGGGCCAAGGCGGCGATGGCGATGGCGCATGACGTGAACGCGAATCTGTTGCGCAAATGGATTCTTTTGGACGACCGCAGAACACGAAAGCCTGAGGTTTCGCACCGGTTGCAGGCCTTGGCACGACAGGTGGCCATGCTGTTCCCCACAGGTCGGGCCATCTGCGAACACTTTGCCGAGCAATTCACGCGACGGAATTGCGCCAACAAACCAATTAGTGCGAACGATCTGCGGTTCGCGAGTCATGGGCTGCTGCCGGTTCTCTTCGACAAACGGCTCTCGCTCCTAAAGGGGCTGCGCATGAATCGGGAACTGCGCGTTCGCATGGTCCCGCAGGATTCGCCGCGGAGTGCGCCGTCGTTGATTCGCCAGGAGTCATTGGTCTGGGAATAACGGATGGGTGGCTCAGGAAATGAGCCATCCCCGTATTTTCGGCGCATGACCACATCGGTTGCCGGTGATCATGCGCTGACGGATAGTCCTCCTCGACATCAAGAGCTGGGCCGACGCCCACGCCAACCTGCCCTCCCGGGCAAGGTGGTACGCAGCAGCGGATGTGGCCCTTCCTGGGCAACAAATCGGGTGCCGTCGTCGGATAGCTCACTACAGGAGCGTTCAATGAGCATCGATCTGGATTTCCGTCCCGAGCATCCCTTCCGCCTGAAGTCCATCACCCACGAGGCGATCCGCCGTGGCGAGGACCATTTCGCCCGCGAGTTCCGTCGCGCCTTCG
>JBEEKA010000083.1:0-4149 GCA_041168985.1 Pseudomonadota bacterium
ATACCGACCCCGTAAACCGCGTCAGCAGTCGCCCCGATTTTCTGGTACTTGGCTACCCATGGCTGGAGGGCACGGTCATCGATGACCAGGGCGGCTCACAGTACTGCCTGTTCGCACGTTCCAACTGTCGTCCTCAGGACTATGACCGCTACGTGCCCCTGCGACGGGTCACGGCCGACATGCCACCCACGTTCATTTTCCACACCGTCGGCGATGGTCTCGTCCCGGTACAGGGCAGCATGCGGTTCGCCATGGCGCTCGCGGAGAAGCATGTGCCGGTTGAGTTCCATGCTTTCGCGGAAGGCGAGCATGGCGTGGGTCTGGGCGGATCTGACCAGGCGCTCACTGCCTGGCCAGACCTGCTCGAGAAGTGGTTGCGGGGCCGAGGACTCCTCGGATCAGCGACCGGATCCCGCTGATCACGTTCGTCAGGCAAACCGGCGCGCCGCGTTAGAAATATCCCGGGTGCTGCGGCAGTCGCTCTCCGCAGCCGCACGCGGCGCAAGGCTTCCGCGTGCGCCCCGCCGCGCGACAACTGCCTTGTCTGCTCCGGCTTTTCCCATGCGGAGATCGTCACGCCACGACCGCCGATCCGGAGAAACGACACACCAAGGAAGCCCTCCATGCCCTGCATTTCCACGGCCGTCGCCCGGGTCAGGTTGCGGATTTCCGGAGTCTGCGCTTCGGGGTTCCAGATGGTCGTGATGGCAAAGGCACCTGGCTTCGTTGTCTTTCCCGAACTGACCGACACCGAATTGCCGAAGGAGAACGGACCCGCGGTGAACGGCTGCAAGATCACCTGCAGTCCGAGTTGTTCCGGGATAGCCCGGGTATCGAAGTAACCCTGGACGGAACGGATGCCATCGGCACCGACATCGATGACATCGACGCCCGGAAGCGAAATGACGCGGCCTGTCGGCGGCATTCCGTGGCGACCAGGCTGACGACCTCGAACGCGAGGTCCGGGAAGGCTCCCCACAGGCCCTGCGCATACGAACCCACCCCTGCTCCCGGAATGGTTCCGGCGGCTGGATCGGTATAGGTGCCACCACTGTCAAAGCAGCTGGCGATCGCGACTGCGTCGCGGGCGTTCCAGGCCTCCAGATACTGTCTCGCGGCATCAAGCGGGTTCATGACGCAGATTCCTAACCGCCGTTCAATGCGTCCGCATACCTCACCAGCGGCGGAAACTCCGACAGCAGCACGAGACCGACGACCATCAGTACCAGCCCTGCGACGCCGACGTACCACGCGGGATGCGTTCGCCCCCTGATACGCCAATCGGCGATCATGGCCACGATGAAGTAAACCAACAGGCACTGTGCGCTGAGCGTGCCCGGCAATCCCGCCATGATCAGCAGGCGGCCCCAGGCCGGCATGATGATGATGATCGTCGCCGACATCATGAGCCGGCGGTGCCAGTCACTCCGCCGGCGCATCATCCATCCGCCCAACACCAGCAGCGCGAACATCAGGATGTTCATCCAGTCCATGGCCAGGAACAGCGCAGGCGTGAAGAACGCCGTTGGGAACCGATGGACTGCGATGTCATAGGGTGTCAGCACCACGCCCAGAAATAGCATCCAGATGGCGAGCAGGAACCCCCATCGGCCGAATCGACGATGCGTCGCGGCGTCTCCGCCGGAGATGAAGTGGGTTTGCGCCACGAAAAGGGCGATCCAGGCCATGTTGCTGACCGCATGGACATGTACCCACCACGGGGCAGAGAAGCTTGAATTCCCCTTGAGGAACCAGCCTCCAAAACCACCCAGAATGGTCAGCGCCAGGACAATTGCCATATACAGGAAGAAGCGCCGCTCCCGGGCCTCTACAGGAATACTGGAGCCTCGCGCCGACTCGATCACCTGATCGTTCATGGCTCTTCCCCTTTGAATTCTTCTGGTCTTACTCCCACCTGACGCCGGGATGCTGCGCCGGTTCTGCCCTGCGGTCAACGCATCAGGGCCCCGATTAGGAGTGGTGCCAGATAGGCCGTCCATTTCGAATAGCCGATTTCGTTGGGATGCAACAGATCAGGAAACTCCTCGGTCTTTGCGTCTCCCGCTCCATTCGCAAAGAGGCCCCATGTGTCGACGAGCGTCACCTGACGATCCCCCACCACCGCTTCCGCATACAGTTCGTTGACGCGCAGGATTCTTTCCGCCGGCCGCTTCTTCGAGGCCGAACTGGGAAAGATCTTGCAGAGAAGAATTCTCAGGGAGGGGTCGGAAGCTGTCAGCCTGGCGATGATTTCCTTCATGTTCGCCACGATCAACTCCGGTGCGACGTCCTCCTCGATATCGTTCGTTCCCAGCAGCAGCACGACAGCGCGGGGGCGGATTGCGATCACGTCCTGCGACAGGCGGATAAGCACGCCACGTGTCGTGTCGCCACTGATTCCCCGGTTGACCGACTTCAGGCCGGGAAAGCGGCGTTCGAGATCATCGCCCAGTCCCTGCGTGATCGAGTCACCCAGGAATACGACGGCCCGCTGGTCCTTTTCGACGGCCTGAAGCCACGCCCTGCGCCGGGAGTTCCACAGCTCCCGAAACCAATCGTGCTGTCGCAAAGGTCCCTCCCCCGGGATCGAGTCCGTCGGGAGCGGAAGATCCACCGAGGACGCTTCCTGGGCGATCGAGGCGCCTGCAAAGCAGGCCAGCAGCCAGAGGCTGGCGAGACGGGATGCAGCTTTCATGGTCCGTAGTGTGCGCGGAAATCCAGGCCGATTCCCCGGTAATGCCTAGATGCGCGGCGCGCATATCCCCTGGGCAGACCCATCGAATAGAATCGCGTATCACCACGATTTCATCGTTGGGCCTTGTTCGACGCCGAGGAGACGGCCCCCTTGTCTGCCAACCCTGCGGAATTCCTTCAGCTCCCCCCGCGGATCCGCGAGATCCCGTACAACTACACGTCGTTCTCTGATCGCGAGATCGTGATCCGACTGCTGGGGGAGGATTGCTGGCAGCTGCTGGATGGCCTGCGCCACGAGCGCCGGACCGGGCGCTCGGCACGCATGCTTTACGAAGTGCTCGGCGACATCTGGGTCGTGGAGCGCAACCCCTATCTCGAGGACGACCTGCTCGACAACCCGAAGCGTCGCCGGCTGCTGGTGCAGGCGCTGCAACACCGTCTCGAGAACATCGAGGCGCGTCGCGAGCGCTCGGATACCGTGCGCGATGCCAAGGTTCAAGCACTGCTGCAAGCTGCGCACGCTGCCGTGGACCGCTTCTCGACGCGTTTCGATGCCACTGCGCGACTTCGCGACCGGGCACGGCGCCTGCTGTCGCGACATGTGCGCGCTGACGCCGTACGGTTCGACGCCTTCGCGCGCGTTTCCCATGTGACGGACGCAACGGACTGGCGTGTCGAGTACCCGTTCGTCGTCATCGCACCCGACGCGGAGGACGAAATTCCTGGACTGGTTCGCGCCTGCATAGAGCTGGGACTGACGGTGATCCCGCGTGGCGGTGGCACCGGCTACACGGGCGGTGCGATTCCGCTAACGCCGATGTCGGCAGTGATCAACACCGAAAAGCTGGAGCGGCTCGAAGAGGTCGAGCAGCTGAATCTACCCGGCGAAACCAGCCCCATGCCGGTGGTGTTCTCCGAAGCGGGCGTCGTGACGCGCCGCGTGGCCGAGGCCGCCGAGCGCGCCGGATACGTGTTCGCGGTCGACCCCACGTCGATGGATGCCTCCTGCGTTGGCGGCAACATTGCCGTAAACGCCGGTGGCAAGAAGGCAGTGCTCTGGGGCACTGCCGTGGACAACCTGCTCTGGTGGCGCATGGTCGACCCCGAGGGCAACTGGCTCGAAGTGGAACGTATCGGGCACAACCGCGGCAAGATCCATGTGGCGCCGGAAGTTACCTTCCAGCTCACCTGGAAGGACGGCCGCGAACCCGCGGCGCGTGCGCGAACCCTGCGAACCCAGGAGCTGAAGTTACCGGGTTCCCTGTTCCGCAAGGCAGGGCTGGGCAAGGACGTCACCGACAAATTCCTTGGCGGCCTGCCCGGTGTACAGAAAGAAGGCTGCGACGGGCTCGTCACGGCGGCGCGCTGGATCGTCCACCGCATGCCGAAGCATGTCCGCACCGTGTGCCTGGAGTTCTTCGGCCAGGCCCGACTTGCCGTACCCAGCATCGTGGA
>JBEEKA010000084.1:0-3682 GCA_041168985.1 Pseudomonadota bacterium
CCAGACGATGCGCACCAGCGGATGGGCCTGGGCGACCTGGTTGGCCGCCTCGTGGTGGTAGAGCAGGGCATCGGCCAGGAAGCCGTCCATTTCCCAGCGGGCGGCCAGCCAGGCCCCCACCTCGGCATGGGTGAAACCGAGCACGCTCTCCTCCCAGCGGCTGAGCCAGGTGTCGTCTTCGGGTTCGGCGAGGGCTCGGCGATAGTCGGCGGGAAAGGTGGCCACCATGGCCAACTGGCCGACGTCGTGCAACAGGCCGGCCAGGTAGGCCTCCTCGACATGCGGGTAGCGGGCGGCCTTGGCCAGGCGTTTGGCCAGTATGGCGGTGCCCAGGGCATGGCGCCAGAAAGCGCCGAGGTCGGCATCCTGCTTGTCGACCAGGCTACTGAATACCTGTTGCACCGCCTCGCCGATCACGGCCACGCGCGCCGCTTCCAGGCCGACCTGCAGCAGGGCCTGCAGCAGGCCGGGCGCCGCCGCCCGGCCATGGTTGCCGGCGGCACTGGCCAGGCTGAGCAGCTTCGCGCTCATGGCCGGCTCATGGCCGATCAGGTGGGCGATGTCATCGAGACCCGAATCCTCCCGCCGGCAGAGTTCCAGCAAGCGCAGCAGTACCTGCGGCAAGGCGGGTAGGCGGGTCGTCAGCAGACGATGCCGGGTGTCTTTGTCGATCCTGCTCATAATCCTCCGGCGAGCATGCCACCATACTGAGTAAGTCTACTCAATTATGAAGTCATTTTTCAACAACACAACATAACTCATTAATAAAACACCGTTTTATGGGTGTGTCTTGTGCTGTTGGCGCGCGGTGAAAATTTCCCACTTTTCGTAGGTTCTGCGCGCTGAAAATTACCCAGGGTGATTAACCTCATCTGCTCAGTTTATGAGCAGGAAATGAAGGAGATGATCACCATGAACATGCTGGATAGAGTGCGGCGGCTGCACTACCGTGACGGACTGACGATCACGGAGATTGAGCGCCGGACGGGCGTGACGCGGAAGACGATACGGAAGTGGCTCAACGCGCCGGAAGGCGTGGAGCCGAAGTACCGGCGGCGTGCCGGCGACACCAAGATCGGTCCGTATGCCGAGCGGCTGATCAAGATGCTGGAGACGGACGCCCGGCGTCCGAAACGGGATCGGCGCACGGCCCTGAAGCTCTTTGCCGAGCTGAAGAAGCTTGGGTTTGACGGTGGCTACAGCCGCGTCACCGAATTCATCCGGCACTGGCGATCCGATGGCGGCCTGGCCGTGACCAAGGCCTTTGTTCCCCTGCTGTTCGAACCCGGCGAGGCCCACCAATTCGACTGGAGCGAGGAGCATCTGGTCATCGGCGGGGTGTGGCGCAAGATCGTGGTGGCGCACCTGAAGCTCTGCCACAGTCGTGCCTTTGTAGTTCAGGCGTATCCGACCCAGAGCCACGAGATGCTGTTCGACGCCCACACCAAGGCCTTTGCCGCGCTGGGCGGCATTCCCCGGCGCGGTATCTACGACAACATGAAGACCGCGGTGGACAAGGTCAAGAAGGGCAAGGCGCGGGTGGTCAACACCCGCTTCGCGGCCATGGCCTCCCATTACCTGTTCGATCCCGACTTCTGCAACGTCGCCTCGGGCTGGGAGAAGGGCGTGGTCGAGAAGAACGTCCAGGATAGCCGCCGGCGCATCTGGCAGGATGCTGCCGGGATGCGGTTCGGTTCCTACACCGAACTCAACCTCTGGCTCCTGGCCCGCTGCCGGAGCCTGTGGCAGGAGATCAGGCATCCCGACTACGACCTGACCCTGGCCGAGATGTTGGAGGCGGAGCAGCCGCACCTCATGCCCATGGTCACTCCCTTCGACGGCTACGTCGAGACGGTGGGCAAGGTCTCCAGCACCGGTTTGGTCAGCTTCGACCGCAACCGCTACTCGGCGCCCTGCGAGCGGGTCGGCCAGGTGGTGGGCATCCGGGTCTATCCGGAGCGGATCGATCTCGTCGCCCAGGACGCCGTGGTGGCCAGCCACGGCCGCCGCTTCGGGCGCAACGAAACCGTCTACGACTGGCAGCACTACGTGCCGCTGATCGAACGGAAGCCGGGGGCGCTACGCAATGGCGCCCCCTTCGCCGACCTGCCGGAGCCACTCCTGAAGTTACGCGGCCTCCTGCTCAAGCGTGAGGGTGGCGACCGGCTCATGGCCAAGGTGTTGGCCGCGGCACCCCGGCACGGGCTAGAGGCCGTGCTGGTCGCCGTCGAGTTGGTTCTGGAGTCTGGCAACCCGAGTCCTGAACACATCGAGAACGTACTCTCCCGCCTGAAGTCGCCACCCCCGCCGCCTCAGGTGGAGACCGGCCTGGTGGTCAGCGAAACGCCGGTGGCCGATCCGGGCCGCTATGACCGCCTGCGCGGGGAGGTGCACCATGCGTGACGTCGCCGCCGAACTGAAGGACCTGCGCCTGTATGGCATGGCGGGTGCCTGGGAGGAGATTGCGGTCCAGGGGGAGTCGTTGGGTGTCCAGACCTCGCGCTGGCTGATCGAGCATCTTCTCCAGGCCGAGCATGCCGACCGGCATGCCCGCTCGATTCGCTACCAGATGCATGCGGCCCGGTTCCCGATCCACCGCGACCTGGCCGGCTTCGACTTCGAGCAGTCGAGGGTCGACAAACCCTTCATCGACGAACTGGCCACCCTGGCGTTCACTGAAGAGGCACACAACGTCGTGTTGATCGGCGGTACCGGCACCGGCAAGACCCACTTGGCGACCGCCCTCGGGGTGGCCGGGATCACCCGGCAGGGCAAGCGGGTGCGCTTCTACTCGACGGTCGACCTGGTCAACTTGCTGGAGCAGGAGAAGGCCGCCGGCAAGGCCGGCAAGCTGGCCTTCTCGCTCCTGCGCATGGACCTGGTGATCCTCGACGAACTGGGCTACCTGCCGTTCAGCCAGGCCGGCGGAGCCTTGCTGTTCCACCTCCTGTCCAAGCTCTACGAGCACACCAGCGTGATGATCACCACCAACCTGACCTTCGGGGAGTGGGCCAGCGTGTTCGGCGACGCCAAGATGACCACGGCTCTCCTGGACCGGCTGACCCATCACTGCCACATCGTCGAGACGGGCAACGAGTCGTATCGTTACCGCCAGAGTACCGCCACGGCGAAGTCTCGCATCCAGGCCAGGGAGCAGAGCAAGCGGGGGAAGGCGACTGAGCCTGAGCCCTTCTGATTGGACCGATTGGATTACACTGACAACCAGCCACTGCTCAAAAGAGTGGCTGAAGCCCCTGGGTAAAATTCAACGCGCAGCGGTGGGTACTTTTAAACGCGCGCCGACAGACACCTCATGCTTGCGCGGGCGTCCAGGCGACACAGGCACTACGCACCGAACCGCGGCGGCCGTCAGGCGCGCGGCTGCGGCCTCAACCTGTGACGGCGTCCATGCCGAGATCCTAGGCCCGAGCTTTGTAGGCCTCTCGATGAGCCCGGCACGAACCCATCGATACAGCGTCGACCGCGAGACGCCGCCGAGGCGCTCGCGGACCTTGGTTTCACGAATAAATTCCAGCGGCATGACACCACACCTCCAAAACGAGGGCACCTCGAAAAACCTCATCCGAGCCCGCGCAGTTAAAATTGTCGCCATCTGATCTGTGACCCGACCACCATGAAGAAGCGCAGCGCCATCAAGACTGACCTGTTTGCCGACCAACAC
>JBEEKA010000085.1:0-3734 GCA_041168985.1 Pseudomonadota bacterium
CCCTGCCGGCACCCAGCTGGATGACTACTACCTGGGTCGCGCCGTGGCCGAACTCACCCAGTCCGCGCTCTATCGGGTCAACGACCTGAAGTCCGGACGCAAACCGCGCCCCCACGTGCTCGCCGCCGTGCACGTCGCCTCCCACGGTTCAGGCGGTGATGCCGCGTTGCGTCGTGGCCTGCAGCACGGAGACGCCATTGCCTCGGGCATGGCGCTCCTGCGCGACCTGGGCAACCTGCCGGGCAACATCTGCACGCCGCGATATCTCGGCAACGTCGCGAAGGACCTGTCCCGCCAACACCGCTCGCTGCGCGCCAAGGTCCTCGACGAGGCCGAAATCCGTCGCCTGAAAATGGGATGCCTGCTGTCGGTGAGCGCCGGCAGCGCCCAGCCCCCGCGATTCATCGTGCTGGAGCACCGTGGCGGCAAGGCCGGCGCGGCGCCGGTCGTGCTGGTCGGCAAGGGCGTAACTTTCGACACCGGCGGCATCTCGCTGAAAGACCCTGCCGCCATGGACGAAATGAAATACGACATGTGCGGCGCGGCCAGCGTGCTGTCGGCCATGAAGGTCGCCGCGCAGCTCAAGCTGCCGCTGAACATCGTCGCACTGGTGCCGGCCGTCGAGAACATGCCCGGCAGCCGCGCGACGAAGCCCGGCGACATCGTGACGAGTGCCGCGGGACTCACCGTCGAGATCCTGAACACGGACGCCGAGGGCCGCCTGATCCTCTGTGACGCCCTGCACTATGCGCGTCGCTTCAAGCCCGCCGCCGTCGTCGATGTCGCCACGCTGACCGGCGCATGCATCATCGCGCTGGGCCACCACCACACGGGCGTCCTGGCGAATGACGACTCGCTCGCGCGGGAACTCTGCGATGCCGGTGGCCGCGCGGACGACCGCGCCTGGCAGCTGCCGCTGACCGAGGATTACGCCGAACAACTCAAGAGCAACTTCGCCGATCTCGCCAACGTCGGCGGACGCGATGGCGGCACCATCACTGCCGCGGCCTTCCTCGGCAAATTCATGCAGGGGCTCCCCTGGGCGCACCTCGACATCGCCGGCACGGCCTGGCTGTCGGGCGCGCAGAAAGGCGGCACGGGCCGACCGCTGCCACTGCTGGCGGACTTCCTGATCGGCCGCGCCGGCCAGGGCGCCTGACGGCGAGTCCTTACCGGCATGGCGCGACAGGTCGACTTCTACGTCATCGGCGAGTCCTCGGACGCGGCGCGGCTGCGCCTGGCCTGCCGGCTGGCGGAACGGGCCTATCTCGCCGGCCATCGCGTGCTCGCATGGGCCGGCACCGACGCCGAGGCCGAAGCCCTGGACAGCCTGCTCTGGACCTTCGGCGATGGCAGCTTCGTGCCGCATGAACCGCTTGGCGAGTCCGCCGATGCGCCGGTGCAGATCACGGCCTCGGACGGGACGCCGCCGGGAGCCGTCGGCTTCGACGTGCTTCTGAACCTCCGCGCGGCGGCAGTGCCAGACACCGTGGAAATCGAGCGGATCGTCGAGGTCATCGACGGCGAAGCCCGGCGACGGCAGGAAGGCCGCGACAGATTCCGTGCGTACCGCGAAAGCGGTGTCGCACCTACCCATCACAACATTGAAAACGAATCGCAGATCGGAAATGGATAAGGTCTACACGCCCCGCGACATCGAACAGCGCCTCTACCAGGAATGGGAGGCGCGCGGCTGGTTCAAGCCCTCCGCCAAGGGCACGCCCTACTGCATCATGATCCCGCCGCCGAACGTGACCGGAACGCTGCACATGGGCCATGCGTTCCAGGACACGATCATGGATTCGCTGGTGCGGTACCACCGCATGCGCGGCAATGACACGTTGTGGCAGGTCGGCACGGACCATGCGGGCATCGCCACCCAGATGGTCGTCGAGCGCCAGCTCAACGCCACCGGCACGAACCGCCAGGAACTCGGCCGCGACGCGTTCACGCAGCGCGTCTGGGAATGGAAGGAGCAGTCCGGCGGCACCATCTGCCAGCAGCTGCGCCGCCTCGGTGCATCGGTCGACTGGACGCGTGAACGCTTCACGATGGACGAACCGATGTCCAAGGCCGTCACGGAAGTGTTCGTGCGCCTGTACGAGGAAGGCCTCATCTACCGCGGACAGCGCCTCGTCAACTGGGACCCCGTACTGCTCACGGCGCTGTCCGACCTCGAAGTCCTGCCGGTCGAGGAACAGGGCAGCCTCTGGCACATCCGCTATCCGCTCGAGGATGGCAGCGGCCACCTGGTCGTCGCGACGACGCGCCCGGAAACCCTGCTGGGCGACAGCGCCGTCGCCGTGCACCCGGAGGACGAGCGTTACGCGCACCTGATCGGCAAGCACGTGCGCCTGCCCATCGCGGACCGGCTGATCCCTGTGATCGGCGATGACTTCGTCGACCGCGAGTTCGGCTCCGGCTGCGTGAAGATCACGCCTGCGCACGATTTCACCGACTATGACGTCGGCCAGCGCCACCAGCTGCCGATGATCAACATCCTGACGCCCGACGCGAAGCTCAACGACAACGTGCCGGAACGCCTGCGCGGACTCGAACGTACGGTCGCGCGCACGACGGTGCTCGCGGAGCTCGAGGCCGCCGGCCTTCTCGAGCGCACGGACAAGCACACGCTGATGGTCCCCCGCGGCGATCGAAGCGGCGCGGTTCTCGAGCCCTTCCTCACGGACCAGTGGTACGTGCGCATCGAGCCGCTGGCGAAGCCTGCCATCGAGGCCGTCGAAAACGGCCGCGTCAAATTCGTGCCGGAGAACTGGTCGAAGACCTACTTCGAGTGGATGCGAAACATCCGCGACTGGTGCATCAGCCGCCAGTTGTGGTGGGGCCACCAGGTGCCCGCCTGGTACGACGATGCCGGCAACGTCTACGTCGCGCGCACCGAGGAGGAAGCGAAGTCCCAGGCCCGCGCGAAGCGCGGCGCGGACGTGCCGCTCACGCGCGATGCGGACGTGCTCGACACCTGGTTCTCGTCCGCGCTGTGGCCCTTCTCGACGCTGGGCTGGCCGGACAAGACACCGGAACTCGCCCGCTACTACCCGGGCAACGTCCTCGTGACGGGCTTCGACATCATCTTCTTCTGGGTCGCCCGCATGATGATGTTCGGCCTGAAATTCATGGGCGACGTGCCTTTCAAGGAGGTCTACGTCCACGGCCTCGTGCGCGACGGCGAGGGCCAGAAGATGTCGAAGTCGAAGGGCAACGTCCTCGATCCGCTCGACATCGTCGATGGCATCACGCTGGACGCCCTGCTGGCCAAGCGCACGACCGGCCTCATGCAGCCGCACCTGAAGCCTGCGATCGAGAAGGCCACCCGGAAACAGTTCCCCGCGGGCATCGAGTCCCATGGCACCGACGCCCTGCGCTTCACCTTCGCGGCGCTCGCCACCCAGAGCCGGGACATCCGTTTCGACCTCGGCCGTGTCGGCGGCTACCGCAATTTCTGCAACAAGCTGTGGAACGCGGCACGCTTCGCGCTGATGGTCACGGAGGACAAGGACATCGCTCCGGCCGGCGCGCCGCCGGCTTCGGTGGTGGACCGCTGGATCCTGTCGCGCCTCGGCCAGGCCATCGCGCGCGTCGAGACGGGCTTCGCCGAATACCGCTTCGACTACGCCTCCACCGCGCTGTACGAGTTCACCTGGTACGAGTTCTGCGACTGGTACCTCGAACTCATCAAGCCGGTGCTGAATGGCGACGATGTGGCCGCCGCCGCC
>JBEEKA010000086.1:0-4484 GCA_041168985.1 Pseudomonadota bacterium
TCGCGCAGGCGCCCTGTCCCTCGGCATGACGAAGATCCGCATCGCGCCGGAAGTCCTCGTCGACAACGAGCAGCTCCACATCACGCTGCATTACGCGCCGCTGGGCATCGCCGGCATCATCACGCCCTGGAATGCGCCGGTGAACCTGGCCATCGGCCCGATGACCTCCGCGCTCTACACGGGCAATTGCCTCGTGCTGAAGCCCTCGCCGTTCACCCCGCTGTGCACGCTGCGCATCGGCGACCTGATGCGCGACATCTTCCCGGCCGGCGTCGTGAACGTCCTTGCCGGCGGGGACGATCTGGGTGCGCGCATGACGGCACATCCGGGCATCGACAAGATTTCCTTCACCGGCTCGGTGGCCACCGGCAAGAAGGTCATGGCCAGCTGCGCCGGCACGCTGAAGCGCCTGACGCTCGAGCTGGGCGGGAACGATGCGGCCATCGTGCTGGACGACGTGGACGTCCCGGCCGTCGCGAAGAAGCTGTTTTTCGCCGCCACCGTGAACAGCGGCCAGGTCTGCATGGCGATCAAGCGCATCTATGCACACGAGAAGGTCTACGACGCGCTCTGCGCCGCGCTGGCCGAAGAGGCCGGCAGGGCGAAGATCGGCAGTGGCCTGGAGTCCGACACCGTGCTGGGCCCGATCCAGAACATACGGCAGTTCGAGCGCGTGAAGGGCTTCATCGAGGACATCCGCAAAGGCCCGGGGCGGATCCTTGCCGGTTGCGACCAGCCTTCGGGAAGCGGCTATTTCGTAGCTCCTCTGGTCGTCGCGGAGCCGGGGGAGCAGAGCCGCATCGTCTGCGAGGAACAGTTCGGCCCGGTGATCCCGGTGATGAAGTTTTCCGATGTGGAAGACGCCATCCGCCGCGCCAATGACACGCGTTATGGGCTGTCCGCCTCCGTGTGGAGCCGGGACACCGCAAAGGCTGCGGCCCTCGCTGCACGCCTCGAAGTGGGCACGGCCTGGGTGAACCAGCACCGCGCCACCCTGGCCGCGGTGCCATTCGGCGGCGCCAAGGAATCCGGCATGGGCCGGACCTATTCGGTGCTCGGCCTCAAGGAATACCTGGAACCGCGCGTCGTCAGCGTCCTGAAGGGCTGACGACCCGGATCATTCCTCGTTGTCCTCTGGCGGATGCGCCTCGACGAACGCGTCGAGGGCGCGGAAGCCCTCGACCAGTTGTTCCTCGCTCGGGTTCTCGATGCCCCGGGCATGGAACCAGCCGTCAAGGAAGCCGGCCTCGTAGTCGTCCAGGGTGTCTTCGTCATCCATCTCGGGCTGGTCGTTCATGGGACACCTATGGGCGATTCGGGAAGGAAGGGATGGTGGGTCGTGCGCGACTCGAACGCGCGACCAACTGGTTAAAAGCCAGCTGCTCTACCGACTGAGCTAACGACCCACTAGAGGGCGCGAATGATAGCGGATTTCAGGCGTAATGCGTCGGATCCGGAACACCGGCGGCCGCAAATCCTTCCGCCCGCAGCCTGCACGAATCGCAGCGCCCGCAGGCTTCCAGCAGGGCGTTCGCCTGGTAGCAGGACACCGTCCGCGAATAGTCCACGCCCAGGCGCCTGCCTTCCTGGATGATCCGCGCCTTGGGCCAGTCGATGAGCGGCGTATGGACGCGGAAACGCGTGCCCTCCACGCCCGCCTTGGTGGCGAGGTTCGCGAGCTGTTCGAATCCCCGTATGAACTCCGGCCGGCAATCCGGATAGCCGGAGTAGTCCACGGCATTCACGCCGATGAAGAGGTCACGTGCACCCAGCACCTCGGCCCAGCCCAGCGCGAGCGACAGCATGATCGTGTTGCGGGCGGGCACGTATGTGACCGGAATTCCCTCGCCGCCCGCCTCCGGCACGGCGATAGCGGGATCGGTCAGTGCCGAGCCCCCGATGCCACCCAGATCCACGTGCATCACGCGATGCTCCGTGGCGCCCAGTGTTTTCGACATCAGGGCCGCGGCCTGAAGCTCGACGGAATGCCGCTGGCCATAGGCCACCGCCAGCGTGCGGCAATCGAATCCCTGCGCCCGCGCGATGGCCAGCACCGTCGAGGAATCGAGCCCGCCGGACAGCAGGACCACGGCAACGGGTCTGGATTCGGGCTGCACCATCACTTGCCCGGGGTATTGCCCCAGAGGAACTTGTGCAACTGGACCTGCATCCGTACCGGCAGGCGGTCAGCGAGGATCCAGTCCGCGAGGTCCTTCGCGGGCAATTCGGTGGCGCTTGGCGAGAACAACACCGCGCAACACGCCGCCAGGCCACGTTCCAGAACGAGCGCCCGACTCCACTCGTAGTCCTCGCGACTGCAGATCACGAACTTGACCTGATCCTTCGCGTCGAGGCGTGCCAATTCCGGCAGCAGGTTGCGCTCCGACTCACCGGAGGCAGGTGTCTTGACGTCGACGACCTTGACGACGCGCGGATCCACCCCGGCCAGCGAGAGCGCACCGCTCGTTTCCAGCGACACCGTGTACCCTGCGTCGCAAAGGCGCTCGAGCAGGCCCAGGCAGGCCTTCTGCGCCAGGGGCTCCCCGCCCGTCACGCAGACATGCTTCAGCGCAAGCTCGCGCACCCGTTCGACGACGGCGTCCACCGACATCCACTCACCGCCGGTGAAGGCGTACGTCGTGTCGCAGTACGTACAGCGGAGCGGACAACCCGTGAGCCGCACGAATACCGTGGGCCAGCCCACGCTGTCCGATTCGCCCTGCAGCGAATAGAAGATTTCCGCGATCTTCAGTCGCGGCGGTACGGGGGTCACGACAGACTCGGACGACACGGTCTCAGCGCGCGTCCGCAGTCATCTTCTGCAGGCGTTCCGCGGCAAGGCGCGCTGCGTCGGTGCCGGGGTAGCGCGAACCCACCTGCTGCAGCGTCGCCCGGGCCGCTGCGACTTTCTTCTGCTCGAACTGCGTGTAGCCGAGCTTGAGCAGTGCGTCCGGCGCCTTCCGCGAGGAAGGCCAGTTCGACAGGACTGCTTCGAAACAGGCCGCGGCATGGTCGTAGTCACGCATCACGTAGTACGCCTCTCCCAGCCAGTACTGCGTGTTGTCGGCCAACTGCCCATTCGGGAAGGCGGCAGCGAGCTGGCGGAAGGCATCGACCGCCGCGGCATATTCGCCCGCTTTCAGCGTGTCGAAGGCCTTGGCGTACTGCGACGGCTCGTCCGCCGGCGAAGGCAGGGGCGACTGCCCCACGGCCTGTGGGACCGGGGTCGACGCAGGCCTGCTCTCGGTCGCCTTCAACCGTTGCTCGAGATCCTGGTACAGGTCCCGCTGCTGTTTCCGCAGGCCTTCGTTCGCGTTCTGCAATTCGTCGATCCGGCCGTTGAGCTGCCGGACCTCGGACTGCAGTGCTTCCACGCGCTGCGACAACTGGATCAGGCTCTGGTTATCGAGGATGCGGTCGATCCGTCCCACGCGCGCTTCGAGCCCCTCGATGCGCCCCTGGCCGGGGTCCTCCGCCGGCGTGGACGCGCAGCCCACGAGAAGCAGGAGACCCAGGACCGGCAATGCTCGCCACGACATGGTCATGCCGTCAGTTGATATAGACGATCTCGACGCGGCGGTTCTTCGCATACGCCGTTTCCTCGCTACCCGAGACGGCCGCACGCTCTTCGCCATAGCTCACCGTCGCGATCTGGGATTCGGCTACGCCCTGCAGCAGCAGCGCACGCTTCACGGTCTGGGCCCGACGCTCGCCAAGGCCGATGTTGTACTCCGGCGAACCACGCTCGTCGGTGTGGCCTTCGAGGCGGACGCGAACCGACGCGTTGCCGCTCAGGAAGCGGCCGTGCGCGGCGACGACATCGACGAATTCCGGACGCACGTCGCTGCTGTCGTAGTCGAAATACACGATGCGCTGGGATCCGAGCGCGCCCGAAGGACCAAGACCGCCGGACTTCGTATCGCCGCCCACCGTCACGCGCGTCGTGGCGTTGTCACCGCCGGCGCCCGCACTCTGGGCCCCGGAGTTGGGCGTCGCACCCACCGCCTGGCCGGACTGGCCGGCACCCGGCTTTACCTTCTTGCCCGAGCAGGCGCCCAGGGCCAGCAGCGAGGCCATCACGAACACGGTCATCGTCTTGCGCATCGTCATCACTCTCCAGGCCGCCGCGCGGCCACGAATCCGCAGATTATCTCACAGGCTGGCTGAACGGACCCCAGACAGGCTCCCGGACGTTTCCGCGGTCTGCCTTCAGCCGCTGCGTAACCTGCCCGTCCACCGAAACCATCTGCAGGACACCCTGTCCGCGCTCCCGGGCTGCATAGATGAGTTGCGCGCCGTTGGGCGCGAAGCTCGGCGACTCGTCGAGCGAGCCCCGGGTCAGCACGCGCAGCTGGTTGTTGCCCAGATCCAGCACCGCGATGCGATAACCACCGCCATCCCGGACGGCCATTGCCAGCTGCGTGCCGTCGGGAGACAGTCGCGGCCGGGATGCGTACGGCAGGCCGAAACTGACCCGCCGCGGC
>JBEEKA010000087.1:0-4357 GCA_041168985.1 Pseudomonadota bacterium
TGCAGAAGGCGGCAGCGCACCAGTTGCTCGTCGACATGCACGGCGCCTATCCGCCGAACGGGCTCAATCGAACCTGGCCCAACTACCTCACGCAGGAGGGCGTGATGGGCGCGGAGTACAATAAATGGAGCCGGCGCGTGACGGCCACCCACAACGTGAGCCTGCCGTTCACACGGATGCTGCTGGGCCCGGTGGACTACACGCCGGGCGGGTTCCGGAACGCGACGCCGGCGACGTTCCAGGTCGTCGGCAGTCCCCCGCAGGTGCAGACGACACGCGGGCACGCGCTCGGCATGTACGTGGTGTACGAGAGCCCGTTCCAGATGGTATCCGACAGCCCGGATGTCTACGTGAACGCCGCGGGATTCGATTTCGTGAAGCAGGTTCCCACCATCTGGGACGAAACACGCTTCGTGGATGGCGACATCGATGACTACGTGGTGGTCGCGCGGCGCAAGGGCGCGGACTGGTACCTCGGTATGTTGGGCAACGAAAGGCCGCATGCGATCGACGTGCCGCTCGGATTCCTCGGGAAGGCGAGGTTCGAAGCGCATCTGTACGAAGACGGCGGTTCGCCAACCACGCTGAAGGAGACGATCCGCGAGGTCGGCGCGGCGGACACGCTGCACTTGTCGGTCGCGCCGTCCGGTGGCGCGGCCGTCCGCTTCAGGGCGCGTTTGAATTAGCGATTTCGGCGCAGGCTGTCCCTTCGCCGCGAGTCGGGCCTCTGTCGGGCTCGCGGCAAAGGCTCAAACCAGCACTCTCTCGATGCCGCCGTCGTTGGCGCTGCGCACGTATTGCTGCAGCCAGTCCTCGCCCAGGATGTGGCGCGCGAGTTCGACGACGATGTAGTCCGCATCCAGCGGCGCATCGTCGCGGTAGCGGCTGAGGCCCTGCAGGCACGAAGGGCAGGAAGTAAGCACCTTTACCTCGCCCTGGAAGCCGTCCGCCCGAACGGCTGCCACGCCCCGCTGGATTTCCTGTTCCTTGCGGAAACGCACCTGCGTGGCAATGTCGGGACGGCTGATGGCGAAAGTCCCCGACTCGCCACAGCAGCGGTCGTTTCGAAGCACCTTGCCATTTCGTTCCTGGTTGACGAGATGGTTCACGACCTTGAGGGGGTCGTGGCTTTTCATCGGAGAGTGGCAAGGATCGTGGTAGAGGTAGCGAACGCCAGTCACGCCTTCGAGTTGCACGCCCTTTTCCAGCAGGTACTCGTGGATGTCGACAATGCGGGCGCCAGGAAAGATTTCCTCGAATCGGTAGCCCTGCAACTGGTCGAAGCAGGTTCCGCAGCTGACCACGACCGTGCGGATGTCCAGGTAATTGAGCGTATTCGCGACGCGGTGGAAGAGCACCCGGTTGTCGGTGATCATCTTGTCCGCCTTGTCGGTCTGCCCGGAGCCTCGCTGCGGATAACCGCAGCACAGGTATCCCGGCGGAAGCACGGTCTGCACGCCGACATGCCAGAGCATGGCCTGGGTGGCGAGCCCCACCTGCGAGAACAGGCGCTCCGATCCACAGCCCGGGAAATAGAAGACCGCTTCGGCATCCGCAGCCGTGCGCGCCGGATCGCGAATGATCGGGACGTAGTTTCGGTCTTCCACGTCGAGCAGTGCCCGGGCAGTGCGCCGTGGCAGGTTCGACGGCATGCGCTTGTTCGTGAAGTGCACGACCTGTTCGTGGAGGGTGGGCCGACCGGTCGTTGCCGGCGGGGCATCCGACTGCCTGCGTGCCACCAACTTCAGGGCTCGGTTACCAAGCCGCTGCGCCGCGTAGCCCCAGTCGATCATCACCTTTCGCGACAGCTTGATCGTGCCGGGCTGCGTGGCATTGAGGAAGAACATGGAGGCAGCCGTCCCCGCATTGAACCGCTTCGTTCCCATGCGGCGCATCAGGTCGCGCATGGCCATCGAGACGTCGCCAAAATCGATGCGAACCGGGCAGGGGGTCAGGCACTTGTGGCAGACCGTGCAATGGTCGGCAACGTCGGAGAATTCGTCCCAGTGACGAACCGACACGCCGCGGCGGGTCTGTTCTTCATAAAGGAAGGCTTCAATGAGCAGGGATGTCGCCAGGATCTTGTTGCGCGGGGAATAGAGCAGATTCGCGCGCGGCACGTGCGTGGTGCAAACAGGCTTGCACTTGCCGCAGCGGAGGCAATTCTTGATGGCGTCGGACACCTGGCCGATGTCCGACTGCTGCATGATGAGCGACTCGTGGCCCATCAGGTTGAAGCTTGGGGTCCACGCCTGCTGCAGATCGGCGCCGGGCAGGAATTTGCCGCGGTTGAAGACGCCCCGCGGGTCGATCCGCGACTTGTAGTCCCGGATGCCGGCCAGTTCGTCCTCGCCAAGGAACTCCAGTTTGGTGATCCCGATGCCATGCTCGCCGGAGATCACGCCGCCCAGTCGGCGCGCGATGCCCATGATGCGCACCACGGCCTCGTTGGCTTCGTGCAGCATCTGGTAATCGTCCGAATTGACGGGCAGGTTCGTGTGCACATTGCCGTCACCGGCATGCATGTGAAGCGCGACGAACACCCGGCTGCGAAGCACGCGCTGGTGAATCGCGACGCATTCAGCGAGCACGGGCTCGAAGGCCTCGCCGCCGAGAATGGCCGCAAGAGGCGCGCGCAGTTCGGTCTTCCAGGAAGCGCGCAGTACGCGTTCCTGCAGCAACGTAAACAGCGTGCAGCCGGCGTCCGCATCCAGGCGGGCGGCGAGCAGGGGGTTGGTGGCCACGATCCCCAGCCGGTCCAGGTCGGCGCGGGCCGCCGGGTCGCCCTGCGACATGTTGTCGAGCAGATAAGTCCAGCGCTGGCCAACATCCGCCAGAAGACGGCGCGCCAGCTCGAGACGTTCGCCCAGCAACTCATCGCTGGCCGACGTCTCGGCCTCTGCGTCGCCAACGCCATTGATCCGCAGGTTCGAGGCGAAATAGGCCGACAGTTCCGAGGCCAGGCGGATCTTGTTCCGCAACGACAGTTCGATATTGATCCGCTCGATTTCGTCGGTGTATTCACCCAGTCGCGCGAGCGGTATGACCACGTCCTCATTGATCTTGAAAGCGTTCGTGTGCTTTGCGATGGCCGCGGTCTTGGCGCGATCCAGCCAGAACTTCTTGCGGGCCTCCGCATTGACGGCTATGAATCCCTCGCCCGCGCGTGCATTGGCCAGTCGGACGACTTCGGACGTGGCTCGTGCCACGGCGGCTTCATCCTCGCCGACGATGTCTCCGATCAGCACCATCTTGGGCAAACCGTTGCCGCCCACCGTGCGCTTGCTCTTGGTGGCATAGCCCACGGCTTTGAGGTAGCGGTCGTCGAGGTGCTCCAGGCCCGCCAGGATGGCGCCGCCGGGTTGCGCCATCTCGGCGAACATGAAGTCCTTGATCTCGACGATCGAGGGCACGCACAGCGTCGGGTTGCCGAAGAACTCTAGGCACACGGTGCGCGTGTGCTTGGGCATGCGGTGCACCACCCAGCGTGCGCTGGTGATCAGGCCGTCGCAGCCTTCCTTCTGGATGCCGGGCAGGCCCGCCAGGAACTTGTCGGTGACGTCCTTGCCCAGGCCTTCCTTGCGGAAGACGCGGCCGGGGATGTCGAGCTTCTCGGTGCGCAGGTGGGTCTTGCCGTCGGCCGCGTAGTAGTGCAGCTCGAAGTTGGCCACCTCGACGTCGTGGATTTTGCCCAGGTTGTGGTTCACGCGAACCACTTCCAGCCATTCGGCGTTGGGCGTGACCATGCGCCAGCTGGCCAGGTTGTCGAGCGCGGTGCCCCACAGCACGGCCTTCTTGCCGCCGGCGTTCATGGCGATGTTGCCGCCGATGCACGAGGCTTCCGCCGAGGTCGGGTCCACCGCGAACACGAAGCCCGCGCGTTCGGCGGCATCGGCCACGCGTTGCGTGACCACACCGGCGCCCGTCCAGACGGTGGGCACCTTGTGGGCCACGCCGGGCAGGTCGACCAGCTCGACCTCGGTCATCTGTTCGAGCTTTTCGGTGTTGATCACCGCGCTCTTCCAGGTCAGCGGCACGGCGCCGCCGGTGTAGCCGGTTCCGCCCCCACGCGGGATGATGGTCAGACCCAGCTCAACGCAGCCCTTGACCAGGGCGGCCATTTCTTCTTCGGTGTCCGGGGTCAGCACCACGAAGGGGTACTCGACGCGCCAGTCGGTGGCGTCGGTCACGTGGGCCACGCGGCTCAGGCCATCGAACTTGATGTTGTGTCTGGCCGTCACCTTGTTGAGCTGGCGCAGCGCCTTGCGGCGCAGGGAAGCCACCTTGCCGAAGGAGGCGTCAAACCGCTCCACGGCGGCATGGGCCGCGGCCAGCAACTCGGCCACCATGGCGTCGC
>JBEEKA010000088.1:0-4041 GCA_041168985.1 Pseudomonadota bacterium
ACCCAGAAGTAGCCGCCGGCTGCCACCGGAGAGACTGTCGGGAAGTAGCTGTGATGCAGCTCATCCTGGGGAAACGGCAGATACGACTTGCCGCTGTCGGCGTCAGCCTGGGTTCGAAAACCCATGGCTTGCGCGAGCATTGTCGATTTGCCCGAAGCGAGGTCGACGACGTACAGGTCAGACGCTGGCGCCAGCCCGACCTGACCGGCCAGACCTGCGCCCGAGCCAGAGAAATCCGTCGCGTCCGTGCGAATGAAGATCACAGCCTTGCCATCGGGCAAGAAGAACGGCCACGCCGGACGCGTCGTCCCGGCGTCCTCGTGCGTCAGCATTCGATAGCCGCTCGCCTTGTTCGTCGCTGTGTCGTACGCCATCACAGCCAAGCCGTGCGCCATGTCGATGGCGTTGTCGTTGAAGACCAGCTGCGTGCCATCCACGGAGAAGTTTGGCATCAGCGCGCCGGTGGGAATTCCGGTGCCCGCGATGACCGCGCCGGTGTTTGAATCGTAGAGAGTGGCTTCCTGCGGTCCCCCAGCCCCTTGGGTTAAGAACGCGCGTGCCACCTCGATCTCCACCGACGTGGACAGGTACTTCGAGCCATCCGGATAGAGGGCTGCGAACGCAGTACGTGGACCCACCGAGGTGCCCATGGGATTCGCCGTGGACCCGACCGCGATCGGAAATGACGAACCGCCGACCACAAGGCCGACTTGAGACAACATGCGCGACCCATCGGCCGAGACGGAGTGGCAACCGTTACAGGTGGTGGACAGAAACAACTCGGCGCCGCCGCCAGGTGGTATCCGCAGAACATTGCCGCCCACGGCGGCACCTGGCAGCTTGGTCGAATAGGTGTTGTAGTAAATCGAGCCCTTTATCGTCGCCTGGGCGATCTTGAAGTGCGCGACCATGGGCCCAGCGACGCTGCCAGCGGCGCGTGTGGACACTTCGAGCGTATAGACATCCGCGGAGCCGGCACTTTGCTGGCCAGCTTTGTCCCAAACATCTTGCGGGAGATCCAGAGACGGCCCCCCGGGCGCTGTGCCCGGCTTCAGTACGCCCTTGTACTCGAAGAACTGCGACTGGATATGCACGTACACCGCGTCCGGCGCCGGTCCGTTCCACATCAAGGTCGGAGCGAGCATGCCTCGCGGGAACACGGTTTCGTCATAAGGATAGAGCCATTGCAGGCCCCCGGGCGGTCCGCCAGCGAGCAGCGCCTGCACGTCGGCGGCAGCCAATCCAGCCGGGTTATCCATCCCCGTTTGGTCGAGCAGCACCTGCATGCGCATAGTGCTCATGGGTGACTTCGTCGCAGGGCCGGTGGCCTGCGACGAAGCTGTTGCGGTGAGCTGCGGTGCGGGCAACAACCCAGGCGTCGCATTGCCAGCATTCGCAACCGGACCTGGACTCCCTAGTGGAGCGGAGCTTTCTGCCCCAGAGGCGCCGACCGTGTTGGCCGTGGAGCCTTGGCGTCTCGCGGTCGCGGAGGCTGCCCCGTTTGAGCCCTGACAGCCGGCGGCTAACAAGGTGATAACAAGCGTCGTGGGTACGAGTGGGTGCTTCACAGTTGCCTTCCGTGTGTCCGAAACCGGACGTTGTCATGTCACGATGTGGCGAAGGATTCCTTGAGCGGCTCGATGTGCCGGTTGAAATGGAGGTGAAGCCATTCGATTGGCGCGCGTGGCCAATTTCGCACTGCAACCACCTGCGTGCGGGATGCATGGCGGGTGAATGTTTTGACGTCGCGGGCCACTGCACCCGAGGTGCGACCGCATAAGTGTTAACCACGGGTTGTGAGCGGCGGCGCGGGTCTACCTCCTGCGCGCGGGCTAACCGGTCCACACATCTCAGTGTTTGGGGGTTTGTGCGCCCGGCCTTATGACGCGTCCGACACCTATGAACATCAGGAAGCCATCCAGATTCGTACTCAGCTCGTGCGCGCTCATCGCATGCTCTAACTCAGCACCAGCTACGAGCCCCATGCCACAGCAAACCAACGTGGCTACCGGTTTGCCGGCTAGCACGGGCAGCGGTGGTGCGACATCGAGCTCCCCGGCGCGCCCTGGAGCCGTTGTCCCAGCGGCAGCTCCCTCCGACGCAACTACTACGGCAACTGCGGGCGCGCATGCGGACCAACCGGCGCGTACTGGGACAGTCCCAGCAAGCGGCGCGGCCGGTGCCACCGCGACCGTCGGGACAGCAGGTCAGGCCGGGAAAGGGTCCGCCGTTGCTGGCCGTGGTTCAGCGGCCGCCGCCGGCAGCGGCACAAGCCAAGCCGCGGCAAGTCCGGACTGCGGCGCGAACCTGTTGCCCGTGCCTGACGACCTGCACAAACGCGGCCCTTGGGATGTCGGCGTGAAGACGCTGAAAGCTGGCCGCGTCACGCTCGAGCTGCTCTATCCGGCGCAGCCCGGCAGCACCGTCGGTGCCGTGGAGGCAACCTACCGCCACAGCGATGCCCTACCCGAGCCAGAGCGCAAGAAGTCGGCGCAGAACATCGCAAAGGTCGGGCCCCTCGGCGGGCACCTCTATCGCGATGTGCCCATCGATGCGACGCACGGCCCCTACCCTGTCGTGATCTTCATCCACGGCACAGCATCGATGCGTGCCGCGTCGATCACGACCAACACGCACTGGGCGAGCCGCGGCTTCGTGGTGCTCGCGGCAGACTATCCGGGTCTGGGCCTGATCGATCAGCTGAGCTCGGCCTGCGGCTATGAGCAGACGGGCGCACAAGATGTCGAAGGCGACGTGAAGGCGCAGATCAACGCGCTCACCATGGCTACTGGGGACTTCGCGTTTCTTGCCGGGCATGTCGACATGACCCGCCTCGCGCTGGGCGGGCACAGCCAGGGCGCGTGCATGTCAGCGACCTTGGCCAACCTGCCCAACGTGCAAGTCGTCATGCCCATCACAGGCAGCACACAGGTCAGCCCCGGAGCGGACCTCAAGTCGATCATGTGGGTCGCCGGCATGGCCGACAGCGTGATCGGCTACACGGACTCGCTGATCGGCAACGTGGTCTGTCCTGCAAACCCGCTGCCAGCAACCTCGAACATGGACGCGTACAACGCATCACCCGGCCTGCCGATGGTCAAAAAGCGCATCGCAGGCATTCGCGGTGGTGGCCACTTGAGCGTCAGCGACCTTTGCCAGAAGAACTCGCTCGGCAACACCGATTTGGAGCAGATGCGCAAAGACAACGTCTGCGGCATCGATAGCGCGGTCATCATCGGGCTTCCGGCGCTGTTCGACTGCGGCACGATCGATTGGACGAAAGGCGTCGATGCCGTCAACTATCTCACGACGGCTGCACTCGAAGAGACGCTGCAGTGTCGCGACCGCAGCATGCAGCTCGCCGCGGTGAAGGAAAACGTACCTGAGCTCGGTGACTACCGCGAACAGAAGTAACCAGTGTGGGAACGCTGGCCGTACGTCAGTCGCCGTCGTATCGACGGCGACTGACGTACCCATTTTTCCCAATGCAGCGTTACGGGCCGACTTGCTCGAACTTGCCGTCCAAGAAGTTCTTTGCCCACGCGGCGATCGACTCGCTGCCCGCAGCCGTGTCATAGAAGCGCGCGCGCCAGATGTGCTGATGGAACGTCTGGTTGGCGCCGCCAAGATAGTAGGTCGCGAACTTGCCGGTTGAGACGTACTTCATGCGGATCTCGTTCAGCCCCGCCGTGTAGTCGGCGCCCGGCATGTACACCGTTTCGTCAGCCTGCCCGAGGGTGATCGTGGTGGGGTCCGCGGTGGTGAACGAACCACAGTTCTGCAAGCCGCTGGAATAGAACAACCGAATGACTTCGTCCTGCACACTCGACACAACACCGATGCTCGCGTTCGGGTGCTTGCGGAACAGAAACTTCGCGTAGTCGGAGAGGCCACCACCATCCGCCTGCATGCACTCCTTGCAGTCGGCCGGGAACGAGCCGCTGAAGCCCCAGAGCTCCCGCCAGTTCTTCTGCAAGCAAGCGGGCATGTAACGGGGATTGTCCGGAAACGAGGGCCCGGAGTCGTCCAACACGGTGACGA
>JBEEKA010000089.1:0-6910 GCA_041168985.1 Pseudomonadota bacterium
CTCCAACTAGTGTCTCTAGCAAAGAAATAGGCCTTGGTTGCATCGTGAATAGCGAAAAGAAAGCAGAAGAAAGAAATTACTACGAAAGAATTCTCTCATCGGTAGTGTCCTTTCTAGTTTCAAGCGGACTCTCGCGAGAAGAGATTCGCGCAGCCTTGGAAAGGGAGTTGGAGGCAAAAGCGACAGTGGTCGAGCGGGCGAAACGGAGTCCGCTTGGCGGCAATGCAGACACCGTCTTTGCGCTTGTCCTGCACAAGTGGCACCGCGAGCCTCGACTGCTTGATGATGAGGCGAAGCCTAAGCCGGTAAAGTTGCTTGGGAAATATCCAAGCGTTGAAGCGCTGATTCGGGAAGAGAGCCCTGAAGCACCTGCTAGGAAACTAGTAGCTGCGATGATTGAAGCGGGATTAGTAAAAAAAGCAAAGACCGGAAACTATTTGCCTTCATCCAGGATCGCGACTGTAAGTTCTTTGCATCCAATGTTGGTTGAGCACGTGACCAATTCCCTAGTTCGCTATCTCGGAACAGTTCAACAAAACACATCTCCCTCTCGAACGGCTCCCACGCTAATAGAACGTTACACACATGTTCCAGATCTAAGTGTCGAAATGGTGGATGAGTTTCGAGACTTTGCGCAGTCACACGGGACGGGCTTCTTGGCCAGTGTGGACGACTGGTTGGAGCGGCGACGTGCGAAAATTAAGTCTGCGAATAACAAAGGAGAGGGGGTTTCTGCAGGAATCCATGTCTTTGCGTATGTCGAGAATCAAACCAAGAAAAAAATACCTACCCGCCGCGCAAAGCGCGCCTGAGAATCTTGCCGACATTCGTCTTGGGTAGTTCGGTGCGGAAATAGATCTTTCGCGGGACTTTGTAGGAGGTCAGCGACTTCCGCATGAAGGCGATGATGTCTTCGGCCGTCACCGATGCATCCTTCTTCACGACGTAAAGCGACACGACTTCGCCGGAATGTTCATCGGGTTCGGCGACTGCGGCGGCTTCGAAGATTCCGGGATGCCGCGCAGCAACGGCTTCGACTTCGTTGGGATAGACCTTGAAGCCGGACACGGTAATCATGTCTTTCTTGCGGTCCTCGAGGAACACGTATCCCTTGAGGTCCATGCGGCCGACGTCGCCGGTGCGCAGCCAGCCGCCGGGGAGCATCACCTTCGCCGTCTCGTCTTCGCGCCGCCAGTAGCCGAGCATCACCTGGGGTCCACGCACGCAGATCTCGCCGGACTGTTCGAGCGCGATTTCCTCGCCCGCTTCGTCACGCACGGTGATTTCCGTGGAAGGCAGAGGCAGTCCGATCGCGCCGGTGAAATGCGTGTCCTTCATCTTGTTGACTGCGGCCACGGGTGACGTTTCGGTCAGGCCCCAACCCTGTGTCAACAGGCATCCGGTGAGCTGCTCCCAGCGTTCCGCAACGCTGGCCTGAACCGCCATGCCGCCGCCTACCGTGGCGACGAGCCCGCTGAAATCGATCCTGTCGAAACCCGGCGCATTCATGAGTGCGTTGAACAGGGTGTTGACGCCGTTGAGGATGTTCGGCGGATGGCGGATGAGTTCGTTGACGAATGCGCCGAAGTCACGTGGATTGGGGATCATGATGCCCCGGCCACCGACGAGCATGTAGAGCAGGCAGTTCGCGGTGAGCGAAAAGATGTGGTACAGCGGCAGGGCAACCACGAAGGTGGCGCGGTCGATGGGCACCTGCTGGTGCCAGGCACGGCACTGGAGCACGTTGGCGGTCAGGTTCAGGTGGGTCAGCATCGCTCCCTTGGAGATGCCGGTAGTGCCGCCGGTGTACTGCAGGAAGGCGATGTCTTCGCCGGAAACGCTTTCTGGCTGAAGCGTCAGGTCTCCATTGTCGAGCACGGTCCGCAAGCGAACGGCGCCTTCGATATGCCAGGCTGGAACCTGCTTCTTCACGTAGCGCACGACCGCGTTGACGATCGGTCGTTTCGGGAATCCGAGCAGGTCGCCGACACCGGTCACGATCACGCGCCGTACCTGTGTGTCGCCGACGACCTTCTGAAGGACATGGCAGAAGTTCTCGAGGATCACGATCGCGGTGGCGCCGGAGTCCAGAAGCTGGTGCCGCAGTTCGTCGCCGGTATAGAGCGGGTTCGTGTTGACGACGATGAGGCCGGCTCGGAGGGCGCCGAACATGGCGACCGGATACTGCAAAAGGTTCGGCAACATGATGGCGATGCGATCGCCTTTCTTGAACCCCTGTGTCTGAAGCCAGGCGCCGAAACGTGCGGACAGCGAATCGACGTCTCTGTACGTCAATGCCTTGCCCATCTGGACGTAGGCTTCATGCTGCGCATAACGCCGGAAGCTCTCCTCGGCCATTGCCTTGAGGGACGCGAATTCGGAAGGATCGATCTCGGCGGGTATGCCGGGCGGATATTCCTTCAACCAGATCTTGTCCATTCGGGTCACCTAGAGCAGGGGCTTCAGGGCTTTCCAGACATTGTCGAGCAGACGGGGCTGTCCGGCCGCATTGGGATGCAGGCCGTCGGCCTGCATCAGCGTGGGATTCAGGGCGACGCCGTCCATCAGGAAGGGTACGAGCGCGGTGCCGTGTTCGCGAGCGAGGCCGGCGAAGAGTTCGCGGAACCGCGACGTATAGGCCGGGCCGTAATTGGGTGGCAGCTGTACGCCGACCAGCAGCACGCGCGCCCTGACGGCCTTGGCGGCCTTGATCATGGCGGAGAGGTTGTCGCGGGCGGCGGCGAGGGGCAGGCCGCGGAGGCCGTCGTTGGCTCCCAGTTCGAGTATCACGATGGCGGGCCTGTGCTGGTCAAGGGCGCGAGGCAGGCGGTTCTTCCCGCCACTGGTGGTTTCGCCGCTGACGCTGGCGTTCACCACGGTCTGTCCGTACCCTGACTTCGACAGCCGTTCCTGCAGCTGGCTGACCCAGCCTTGCCGGGCTTCGAGGCCGTAGGCCGCACTGAGGCTGTCACCGAAAACCAGTATCGTGCCGCTGGCGGCCGAGGCGGGCCGCGCGGCGAAACATGCCAGAAACAGGCTGAAAAGCAGGACCCCGATGGAGCGCAACGTCGTACTCAAGGCCGCGGATGTGTCACGGAAGGTTAGCAGTCCGGACGGCGAGCTGACCATTGTCGATGGCGTCTCCCTGGAAATAAGCGCCGGCGAGACTGCCGCGCTGGTGGGGGCGTCCGGTGCAGGCAAGTCGACCCTGCTGGCGCTGCTTGCCGGACTTGACCAGCCGTCCTCGGGGCGCATCTGGCTGGCGGGTACAGAGATCACTTCGATGACCGAAGACCAGCGGGCGCGTGTGCGCGCCGAGCGGGTGGGCTTCGTCTTCCAGTCCTTCCACCTCCTGCCGTCCCTGACGGCGCTCGAAAACGTCATGTTGCCGCTGGAACTGGCCGGCAAGTCCGATGCGCGCGGGAATGCGGCGGCCCTCCTCGATCGCGTGGGGCTGGGTGCCCGTCGCGGGCATTACCCAAGGCAGCTGTCGGGTGGCGAGCAGCAGCGGGTTGCCCTGGCCCGGGCGCTGGTCGTGCAGCCGGCGGTGCTGTTCGCCGACGAGCCCACCGGCAATCTCGATACGTCGACAGGCCACGCGATCTGGCAGCTGCTCTTCGATCTGAATGCCGAGATCGGCACGACGCTCGTCCTGGTGACGCACGACGCGGAACTGGCCGCTCGCTGTGGCCGCGTGCTGCGGATGTCGGCCGGACGGCTCGTCTGACATGACGCGTGCACTGGCATTGGGCCTGAAAACCCTGCAGCGGGAGTGGCGTTCCGGCGAACTGGGCGTGCTCCTGCTCGCGCTGACGGTGGCAGTGGCCGCCTTGTCCGGCGTGGGGCTTCTGGTCGATCGCGTGGACCAGGCGATGCGGTTGCAGGCGAGCGAGGTGCTGGGCGCGGACCTTCGGCTGCAGTCGCCCGATTCGATCGGCGACGGGTACGCCCGCGAGGCGGAACGGCGCGGTCTTGCAACGAGCAGGGCGACCACGATGCTGTCCGTGGTGCTGCATGACGAGGCGTCGCAGCTCGCGAACCTCTACGCGGTGGCGGATGGCTATCCACTGCGCGGAACGGTTCGCGTATCGGACGACCCTTTCGGAGTTCCGGTCGCAACGCGGAAGATCCCGGCGCCTGGCGAGGCCTGGCCGGACTCTCGACTGATGGCGGCCCTGGGTGCCCAGTTGGGGGATCGGATCGAGGTCGGCACGGCGACGCTGCGCATCGCCCGCGTGCTGGCCTCGCGACCGGACCAGGGGTCGGGCTTCGTCGACCTGGCACCCACGTTGTTGATGAACGTCGCCGACGTGGAGGCCACGAAGCTGATCCAGCCCGGCAGCCGCGTGCGGTACGTCGCGTTGTTCTCGGGTGATCCGCAGCCGGTGGCCGACTTCCAGGCGTGGCTGGAATCCCATCGCACGGAAAGCGAGCGGCTGAGGGATCTGCGCGAAGCGAGCCCGGAAGTGGGCAACGCGGCCACGCGGGCTTCGAAATTCCTGCTGCTGGCGAGTCTGGCTGCAGTGCTGCTCTGCGCGGTGGCCGTGGCCATGACGGCGCAGCGCTACGTGCAGCGTCATCTCGATATCGTGGCCCTGCTTAAGACGCTGGGGGCGACCGAAGGCTTCGTGCTGGGCGTGACGCTGGCACAGCTGGTGGCACTGGCCTGCCTCGCGACCGCGGCCGGATCGGCGCTGGGTTATGGGGCGCAGACCTGGCTGCTGTCGATGCTGCAGGACCTGTTGTCGGCCGAGTTGCCGCCGGCCGGTCTCGCGCCGCTGGGCATGGGCTTTGCGTCGGCGGTGCTGTTGTTGCTGGGTTTCGCCCTGCCGCCGCTGTTGCGCCTGTCGCGGGTGCCGGCGATCCGCGTACTGCGCCGGGACGTGGATCCGCCGAAACTCGCGGCCCTGCTGGCGTATGGTCCCGCGGTCGTCGCCATTGCGGCACTGGTGCTGTGGGTCACGCGTGACCCCTGGCTGGCGCTGTGGTTCACGCTGGGCATCGCGACCGTTGTGTTGGTGCTGGCAGGGGCGGGTCTTCTCCTTGTCAGGGTGGCTTCGTCGCTGCGCGGGGGCGCTGGCGTCGCCTGGCGGTATGGCATCGCGAACCTCGCGCGGCGGCGTACCGGCAGCGTCGTGCAGATCATGGCCTTCGGAATTGGACTGACCGCCCTGCTGCTGCTGGCTGTGATCCGCGGCGACCTTGTCACGAGCTGGCGATCGAGCCTGCCGGCGGATGCGCCCAATTACTACTTCGTGAACATTCCACCGGAGGAGCGGGACGCTTTCGGGGACTTCATCGCCGGACAGGGTGGGCAGACGACGCGGATGTTCCCGATGATCCGTGCCCGCATGACGGCCATCAACGGCGAGAAGGTCGCGGGACGCCGTTTCCCGAACTCCAGGGCCGAAGGCTTCGCGCAGCGTGAACAGAACCTCAGCTGGGCCGCGGAGCTGGGTGCAGGCAATACGCTCGTGTCGGGACGCTGGTTCACGGCGCAGGACGCGGGCAAGCCACTGGTGTCCGTCGCAGCGGAATATCAGGAAGCGCTCGGCCTCAAGCTGGGCGACCGCCTGTCCTTTGACGTCGCGGGTGAGTCCTATGAGGTCACGGTCTCGAGCTTCCGCAAGGTGAAGTGGGACAGCATGCAGCCGAACTTCTTCCTGGTGTTCCCGCCGGGGCTGCTCGACGCAACGGCGGGTACTTTCATGACAAGCGCACGCTATGCACCGGACCGCGCCAGCGCGATCGCGGAACTCGTGCATCGGTTCCCGTCGGTGTCCGTGTTCGACGTGGAGGACCTGCTGGCCCAGCTGCGATCGATCATCGACAAGGCCGTGCTGGCCGTGCAGGGCGTGTTCCTGTTCACGCTGGCCGCGGGACTGACCGTCCTGCTGGCGGCGGTCCAGTCCAGCCGCGATGAGCGCCGTTACGAGAGCGCCGTGCTGCGGACACTGGGTGCGCCCGGACGTCTGGTGATGCAGGGCGTGGTCGTGGAGTTCGCCGCGATCGGGTTCCTCGCGGCATTGCTGGCCGTGGCCATCGCCTCGCTGTCGGGCTATTTCGTCGCGACCCGGATGCTTGATGTCCCGTACGTGCCCGACCCCTTGTTGTGGGTCGAGGGATTCGGCGTGGGCATCGGGCTGGTCTGTGGCGCCGGGTACTGGGCGACGCGGGGTGCCTTGCGTCGATCGCCGATCAGTGTCTTGCGACAGGGTTGAGTCACGCTACAATCCCAGCCATAACGAGGGGGGATTGTCACGGCCATGGCACATTCGATGATTGCCGATGACATGGCGGTCTTCGCCAAGGTGGTCGAGATGTGCGGCTTTACCGCAGCCGCCCGCGTCCTCCAGGTTCCCAAGGTCCGAATCAGTCGCTCGGTGGCCCAGCTGGAGCGGGAGCTTGGCGTGCGACTGCTGGAGCGCACGACCCGCCGGATATCCCTGACGGATGCCGGCCGATCGATCCTCTCCCATTGCCAGCGGGTCGCACTCGAGGCCGAGGCGGCGCGGGTTGCGCTGGTGCCGGTTGCGGCCGGTTCCGTGCTGCGCGTGTCGGTGGGTGATGCCTACGGACGGCTGCTCGTGGCGCCTCTGGTGCCCCGGTTCCTGGAGCGCTTTCCCGAGGTCACGCTGCGGCTGGTGAATGCCGGTGAGTCCGCGGCCGGCGAGGACGGCGATGCGGGCGGGTTCGACGTGGAGTTGCGCAGCGACGGGCGCCTCGCCGCGGACGAGGTGGCGAGCAGCCTGGGCTCGCCGCCGATGATCCTCTGCGCGGCGCCGCCCTATTTCGTCGGCAAGTCGGTGCCGCAGGCGCCGAGTGACCTGGGCGCCCACGCCCTGCTGTGGTCGACGAAGGATGCAATGCCCGCACTGCGCCTGTCGAAGGACGGCGGCACGGTGTCGAT
>JBEEKA010000090.1:0-2938 GCA_041168985.1 Pseudomonadota bacterium
TGTCGCGCGACCAGCGGGCCGCCGCCTCCGAGCTCGCCGCCGCAGCCTGGCCCACAGCCGACAGCGCACCGCGCACGCCCGCTACGGCCGGCTTGCTCGAGGACGCGCAGCCGTGCAGCGCCAGCATCCAGCACGCCAGGCCGGCGAAGGCAGCGGCGTAGAGGGCGCGCCTCACGCGTCGCTCCCGGCCGGCGGCTGATCGGCGGGAGGCTTCGAGGCGGCCTTGGCGATCTGCGCCGCCACCTGCGTCACGAACCTGTCCGGGTCGCCCCCGCTCGCTTCTGTGCGAGTGATCGTAACGCCGACCTCGCGCGACTGAGCCGCGGCCTGCGCGGGCGGGTCATTCGGACGCAGCGACTTCGCGACCGTGTACGTCGCCACCACGGCACCGGCCAGTACCCCCCACGTCTGGATCGTCTCCGTCGAGGCGTGCGTGAACATCAGCGCCGCCAGCACGCCGAGGTACACCAGGTTCATCACGCCGCGCTCACTCTTGAGCAGGTCCATTGGCCCCATCGCTAACCCTCCCGCTTGGGCCATGACCAATAGTAGCCGGTATACCCGGCCGTGGTCGGCGCCTTGTCCTTGGGGTAGGCCGACCAGATGTCCTCCGGCGGCAGGCCCGGGGCGAACATGGTCAGGTTGCACACCCCGCCCTCGAACGGTTGCGTCACGATGGCGACTGCCTCGCGCGCGCCGTTGGCGATGATACCGCCGTCTGCCTTCTCGACAATCACGATTCTACCGATCGTTGCCTTCATCGCGTCTATCCTCCTGCGCCGCGTACATGCGACGCGCCATCGAAATCGCCCACACCAGGTTGACGCCGATCGCCAACTGGATTGCCATCGTCACCCCGACCATCAGCGCCGTGTGTCCGCCCGTCCGGTGCGCGTCGCTGAGGCCCATCACCGCGCCGAACATGTTCATGCCGATTTCCAGGACAATTGCCGCACTTTCGGGGTTGCGACGGCGCCGTGACCGCCAGTTGCTCCAGTAGTGGCGAATCGCCACCACCCGCACCGCCATCGACAGCGCGATCACAACCGCATCCGTGATGACCAGCGGCGTCACCCACGCCTCGCCGCTTTCGTCTGCGTCGGGTGTTTCTCGCTGTGCACAATCCGCAGCATCGGCGGCATCGAGTTGAGCGTCTTGATGCGCCGCTCGATGTGCGCCGTGCGCTTGTCCGCCCGCGCCCGCGCCCAGGCCGAGACGATCACGACGGCCACCGTCGCGGCGAACAGGACCACCATCGCGACCTCCCCGATCATGACGCCCTCCGCTTGCGCCGAGACAGCGCCTTGCGTAGCGCCTCCTCGAGCCGCTCGGCCCGCTGGTGCGCCACCGCCAGTGCCGCATGGAGCCGACGCATCTCGGTGACCAGCACGCCAAACGACAGCACGGCCAGGACGTTGCCCAGGCCGACCTCGTGCGTGGCGCGCAGCAGTTCGGTCATTGCCCGTAGATCCTGGAGTTTTTGTGGCTGGTGTCCATGCCACCGCCTGCCCAGTCCAGCACCGTCTCATCGGCCACCGCGTCGCCCGTACGACCGCTGCCCTGGCGCAACTCGAACGGCATCGCAGTAGGATGCGCAAAGTTACCGATGTGTGCGCCGTCCAGGATGACATCCGCATGGCCCGCCGCGGCAACGATTCCGTCCACGTCGTAACCGTCGATGCTAGCACCCGGGATGGCCTCGAACTGTCCGCCGTGAAGGTTCACCAGGGGCGTCTGTAGTCCGTAGCCAAACACCCCGCGGAAGGCCGTGAAGCTCGGGTGACCAGATCGAATCGGCCAGCCAGCTCCGCTCGGACTGCCCCCGCCGATCTGCATCCCAATGGACCGAGCGCTGCGATGCTTTTGCTGCACGAATACGTCAGGGCTGACCATGGTCGAGCCCGTCACAAACGACACACCGTCAGGCTCATAGATGTGCCTGGTCTGCGGGTTGTACCCCTGCGTGTTGCTCAGGTAGCCGAATGGAGCCGTGAAGCAGCCGCCATCGATCCAGATTCCTCCGCCGAACTTGCAGCCCATCAGCGTCAGATATCCGCCGCTGAACCGCGCCTGGTGGTCATAGAACGCGCACTGATGGAACGACGCGCCCCAGATCCCGCAGTCGATCCCAGGCATCCCCATGTTGAAGAATGTCGGCCTACCGTTGATCGCCTCGGGCGCCACAAGCGTCTTGTTGAGCATCCCAGACCCCGGCGATCCGCATCCCCACGCGATGCCGATGCCGTCGTTGCGATGGATCGTGTTCACTGCCGGCTTCATCACCAGATAGGTATACGGCCCGCCGCCGCCTGGGTAGGGCAGGCTGCCGGCATAGACCCCGCTGTCTGCCATCCAGATATAACGCTCGTTCTGCCTACCGAACGGGATGGGCGCGAGGTGATAGGCACCGGCGCCATTTTTGACGGCGAAGTAGTGTTCCATTCCCTCGTGGGCGCCGTCCACCATGGCATCTGGGCCGAAGTCGAGGCGGGTGAACTCGCCATCCTTCGAGCTGGCCAGCAACTCCGGCAGCGTGGCCATGATGGCCATCTCGTCAGGCCCAGAGTAGCACCACCCATTGCGGTTGTGGTCGTGGCCGCCCACGTCCAGATCCTCGACCCAGTAGCAGCCGACGTTGCCAGCAATGCCGCCAGCGAAGCCGTTGCGGCCGTCGTCGCTTGCCATGCCGAGATGAATCACGACGCGCTCGCGCTCTCGAAACCCGGCCGGGTACATGCGTCTTGCCCCGCGAATCGAGTCGAACGGCTTGCTCCAGTGCTGCCCCGGAGCGTCACCGCCACCGTTCGGAGTGCCCGGAAACGGCATCTCGACCGTGGCAATGCCGCCTTCCTGTTTGTAGTTCGACTGAACGAACAGGTCCAGGACGCTGCCCTCTCCAGAGATGAGCAGCGACGGCGTGACGTACTCGCCCCACTCG
>JBEEKA010000091.1:0-3884 GCA_041168985.1 Pseudomonadota bacterium
CCCTGACTTCGGCGGGAGACAACTGCACTGCCGGGTTGCAGATGACGACGACTTGCGCGGCGACAGCCGCCGAGGGTCCTGCAAGGCCCAGGACCGCCACCAGGCTCACGAGCCGCAACACCGCGCTAGAAGCGGATCGCATACTGCACCAGGGCTTCGCTGTATTCGTCCTGCAGACGGTCCGTGTCGCGGGTGTTGGCCAACTCGAACTTCAGAGCAGACTTCAAGCCGAGATCGAAGCGCAGGCCCGCGGCGCCGCGATGGTAGGAACGGCCCGAATTCTGCTGGCGGAAGAAGTTGTCCGACTGGTCCAGGACGGAGCGTTCGTATCGCAGGTAGGGCACGCCGAAGCCGGCGCGATAGCCCAGCTGGATGAACCCCGCCTGGCTGCGGTGGTTGCCGGAAGCGCCACGCAGGTCGCTGTTGCTGAAGTAGTAGTACTCCGCGATGTTTTCAAAGCGGTCCGTGTCATACACCGCATAGGCCCCGAATACCCGCAGGCGGGTATCCTGCGTCGGCGACTGGTCATCCGCGATCTTCGACGTCAGGCCATGCAGGCCGACCGTGAGGCCTTCGGCGGCACCAGACGTGAACTCGAAGCCCAGTCGTCCGCCCAGCATGAGATTGCCGCTACTGTTGCCGGCATTGCGGATGTCGATCACGTTGTCGACGATCTGCTGGCTGTTGCCCACGTAAACGTCCCACAGCACATGGCCGCCGGGCTTTCGCACCGTGCCCGTTGCCCACGCGCCCACCGTATGGACCGGCAGGATGCCGCCGTGGTCTTCGAAATCGAGGAACCGCGGGCGCCGCAGCGACGTGGCGATCCAGCCGCCGTGGTGCAGGGCCGTGTTTTCGTAACCGAAGGGCGTGTGGAATCGACCGGCCCACAGGGTGGCCGTGTCGCCGAACTGGAAGCCCAGTTGCACGCGCTCCAGATCAAGCCCGACGGAGCCGTCGTGACCGACCTCCAGGTTCAGTTCCACGAGCGCGCGCGTGTGGTCGCCCAGCTTCGGCGTCAGGTACAGGTCGAAGTTGCCGAGGTTGAAGCCCTTGAGGTCCGGGTCCTGGGGGTTGCGCGTGCCGACGCCCACATCGGCGAAGCCGTGGATGGGCAGGCTCGTCTCGTCGAACTGGTGCGAGGCGTTTGCGGCCTCGGCCTGCGCGACCTTCTGCTCCACGACGTCGATGCGGCGTGTCGCCTCCGCCAGCGGTTCGGGCGTCGTAATCGCGGGTGTCGAGGCGGTCTTCGCCTCGAGTTCCCGGATCCGCGCCGCCAGGGCGTCGATCAGCTTGAGGCTCTGGTCGAGCCGCTGCTGCAACTCATCCAGACGCCGCGTTTCGGCGGCGTCGGCGAGCGCGGGCGACGGCAGGCCGGCGCCGAGCACGGCAACAATCCCGAGCGCGATGGCGCATCGGGAAAACAACTTTGGCATGTTCAACCTTCGGTCGCGATCCAGTGGACGTTCGGTGCTGCGGGGTGCTCGAATTTGGCCCGCTCCTCGGTCACGTCGGGGTTGAACACACCGCCGATCACGCCCCGGTCACGCCCCTGTTCCTTGGCGCTGTACAGCGCGGTGTCGGCGATCTTCAGCAGCTGCTCGAGCCGCGTGCTCATGCTGCTGTCGGCGATGCCGAAGCTGCAGGTGAACGAGGGAACCCCCCCGGCCAGCAGCGTCATCGCCAGCTTCCGCTGCAGGCGCCCGACGATCTCCAGCGCCTTGTCCGCCGCCACGTCCGGCAGCAGCAGGACGAACTCTTCGCCACCCCAGCGCGCGGCGACATCCTGGTCCCGCAAGGTGGACCGCACGACGTCCGAGAACACGCGCAGCGCCTGGTCGCCCGCGTCGTGGCCGCGCTCGTCGTTGAGCTTCTTGAAGTGGTCCAGGTCCGCGAGCACGACCGCGAAGGGTTTGCCGGACTGGATCAGCTGGTGGGCGCTTTCCTCCGCCGTACGCCGGTTGTTGAGTCCGGTGAGACCATCGGTCACGGCCTTCTGCTGCGTGCTGTGGAAGGCGCGCAGCGTGCCGATGCGGCTGCCCGCCTGCTGCCCCAGCGTTGTCAGCTGCGCGACCTGCTGCTCATTCGGCTGTTGTCCCACCGCAGCGGTCGTGTGGAGCACGCCGAGGGCCCGGCCCATGAAGCTGATGGGCACGCAGACGGCAGACACGCTGCCGCAGGGCCGGTCCTTCAGGTGTCGGCAGGCGTTCAGGGCCTCGCTGTCCTCGAAAGCGACCGTCCCGCCCCGACGGACGGCCATGCAGCTGAACGGGGACGTGACAGAACAATGCGAGCCGCCGGCCTCCGGATGCGTGACGGCCTGTTCAAGGTGGGCCCGGCTGGAATCCGCCAGCAGCAGTTCCGCCGGCATCTCGTGGGAAATCTCCGACAAGGCGCGGCCGATGACGCGATAGGCGTCGCTTTCGGAGTCCGCCATCTCCAGGGCCTCGACGAGCTTGCTCCCGAAGGCATCGCGCTCCGCATCGGCGCGAAGCCTGTCGATCAGGTCGTTGATATTGGTGGCCATGCCGTTGATGGCGCGGCCCAGTTCACCCAGTTCGTCGCTGCCGGCCTGCTCCACGCGCGCGGCAAGGTCGCCTCCCGCCAGCGCCTGCGCGACGTCGCGCACCGAGCGCAGCGAAGTTCGGATGGTCCGGGCCAGCCAGCCGATCAAAGCGATCAGGGCGGCGCTCACCAGCGCCAAGGCGGTCACCAGCCAGGTCTTGGCGTCGGACTCCGCGGCCTCGGCGGCTTTGTTGGCCGCCACGATGTGCTGCGCGAAAACGAGCGTCTGCTGTTCCATGACCTCGGCCAGCGCCGCCAGAGCGGTGCCGAAGGGTTCAAGCAGCTGCCTCGCGGCGGCGGGATCCTGTCGGGCCACGCGGCCGATCTCGGTGGCACTGCCGAGGAAAGCGTCCGCGATGGTCTGGACGCGTGTTTCGGTGTCCGAAAGGTCGGCGGGCAGGTCGAGTTTTGCCAGTGTGATGAGGTCGAGCCGCAGGTCCTTGGCATGGCCGGCCAGCGAATCCAGCAGTTCATCGCGCTCCGCTTGAGGGCGCGCAATCCCTGACAGCAGGGCGTGGACGTCGCCGCGCAGCGCTTCCTTCTGCGACTCGGCGTCCTGATGGTAGCGGGCACCTTTGCTGACGAGCGTCAGTTCGGCCATGGCCCGGCTCTGCACCGAGATGGCACGCCAGGCGATGGCACTCACGGCGGCCAGCGCAAGGATGACCAGACTGTTGAGAAGCAGCAGCCTCGTCCTGACGGACCAGTACTGGCGGGCAGATTTTTCTTCCGTCGCTGTTGCCAAGACCCGCTCTCCCTGCTGGATTTTTATAATTCTTACCAAAGCATCAGGAATATGTCCGGGTGTAAGCGTGAACTGCGTAACAGTTTCGGCCCGTCGGGATGCCGCAACGGCACTTTAAGGGTCAGTCGGTGAACCAGCAGTTGCTGGCGACGGTGATGCGGGTGCCGCTGCCGTAGTAAGGCGTGACTTCGTGGAACAGGTAGGACGGGAACACCACCAGCTGACCCGGCTTCAGGCGCAGGTCGAGTCCGCCGATGGCGAACGGCGCGCGCAGGGACTCGTTGGCCGCATCCACGAATGCGTTCGCGCCGCTGCGCGGGTCGAACATGCGCAGCACGCCGCCGATGTCCGCGCAGTTCGGGTCGGCGCCTTCACTCACGCAGTACACGGCCGACCACGAGGCCAGGGCGTGGTTGTGGGCCACGAAATGACCCGTGTGCCGCGTGACGTGGAACCAGGTGTGGTTGTTCAGCCGCTTGCGTGCCAGCGACGCCGGTCCGTTCGCCGTCATTTCCATCGCCACGTGGAACACGCCCTCGAGCACGAACTGGCGCAACTGCTGGACGCAGGGCTC
>JBEEKA010000092.1:0-16611 GCA_041168985.1 Pseudomonadota bacterium
GTCGCCATCGTCACGACATGGGGCGTGTGGAAAGCGGGATGGATGCGCGCGAAGGCCGCGGGCATCAGGCCATCGCGCGCCATCGTGAAGAGGATGCGCGTCTGGCCGAACATCATCATCAGCACCACGGAAGGCAGGGCGACGATGGCCGCCGCCGCCACCCAGTTGCCGAGCTGGGGCCAGCCGAGGTGGCGCAGCACGAAAGCAAGCGGCTCCCTGGACTGGGACAACAGCCCTCCCGGCTGCGCGCCCACCGCACCCGTCGCCGCGTAGGCCACCAGAAGGTAGAAGGTCGTGCAAACCAGCAGCGAACCGATGAGACCCAGCGGCACGTTCCGCTGCGGGTTCTCGGTTTCCTCGGCTGCGGTCGAAACCGCGTCGAACCCGACGTAAGCAAAGAAGATCGACGCGGCGGCGCCCAGCACACCGACGCCTGACAGGGGCGTGCCCCAACCATTGGGCAGCATGGGTTCGAAATTGGCGTGGCTCACGGCCGGCATAGCGATCACGATGAAAACGGACAGCGCGACGATCTTCACGATGACCAGGACCGCCGTGAACTTGGCGCTGCGAGAGGTGCCGATCACCAGCAGCCATGTCACGAAGGCCGCGACGAGAAAGGCCAGCAGGTTGAAGGCACCGGCCACCTTCGTGCCATCCGCCAGCGTGACGCTGTCACCCGGTCCTGCGGTAAGCGCCGCGGGCAATCCGTAACCCACGCTCTGCAGGAAGCCGTTGATGTACCCGGACCATCCGACGGCCACCGCTCCGGCCGCCACCGCGTATTCGAGGATGAGCGCCCACCCGACCATCCAGGCTACGAGTTCACCCAGCACCGCGTAGGAGTAGGTGTAGGCCGAACCGGACACCGGGACCATCGACGCGATCTCGGCGTAGATCAACGCCGTCAGCAGGCAGACCACCGCGGCGATGACGAAGGACCACAGCATGCCGGGCCCGGCCTTGTTCGCCGCGACCGCCGTGAGCACGAAGATGCCGGTCCCGATGACTGCGCCGATGCCGAGCGTCGTGAGGGACCAGAGCCCGAGTTGCCGTTTCAGCGCACGCTTCTCGGCGGTCTCCAGGATCAGGCTCAGCGGCTTCGTGCGCCAGTTCATAGGGGAGTCCCGTCAGTGTGGGCCGTCGTGGTGGTGGCCGTCGTCCGTCCGGCGCGACAGCAGCGCCCGCAGCCGGAGGTTGATCATTTCCACGCCCACGGAGAAGGCCATTGCGAAGTAGAGGTAGGGCTTCGGGATGTGGAAGGCAAGTCCCTCACCCATCAGCGCGAAGCCGACGAGGATGAGGAAGGCCAGCGCGAGCATCTTGACCGTGGGATGACGTTCCACGAAAGCGGAGATCGACCCGGAGACCAGCATCATCACGAGGACCGCGGCGATGATCGAAGCCACCATGACCGGCACCTGGTCCGGCCGCGCCAGTCCCACCGCCGTGAACACCGAGTCCAGAGAAAAGACGATGTCGATGATCGCGATCTGCACGACGATCACGACGAAGCTCGCGAACACGCGTGTCTTGCGCGTGTCGGACGCGCCCTCGAGCGTGTGGTGGATTTCGAGCACGCTCTTCGCGAGCAGGAACAGGCCACCACCGAAGAGGATGAAGTCCCGGCCCGAGAAGGCCTTGCCGGCGACCGAGAACCAGGGCTCCGTAAGGCGCATCAGCCAGACGATCGAGAACAGAAGTGCCACGCGGGTGATCATCGCCAGCGCAAGGCCGACCATGCGCGCCTTGTCGCGCCGGTTCGCCGGCAGGCGACCCACCAGGATCGAGATGAAGATGATGTTGTCGATGCCGAGGACGATCTCGAGGACCGACAGCGTCGCAAACGCGAACCAGGTGCCCGGATCGGAGAGCAGTGCGACGATATCCATCATGGCAGCCCGTCAACCGCCTTCTTGGAGACGACGGGGAACACGTGCTCCGCCTTCAGGCCGCAATCCAACGCGACGGACGCCGAGATGTAGATCGACGAGTAGGTGCCGGCCAGGATGCCGATCAGCAGCGCCTCGGAGAAGCCACGCAGGACCGGGCCACCCAGGAACAGCAGCGCCACGACGACGATCAGCGTGACGAGTTTCGTCATGATCGTGCGCGACAGCGTCTGGTTGATCGACTGGTCCAGCGCCATGGCCGGGGCCAGCCGGCGGTTGGCCTCGAATCGCTCACGAATCCGGTCGAACACGATGATCGTGTCGTTCAGCGAGTAGCCGACGACGGCGAGGATGGCCGCGACGACCGCAAGGTCGAAGGTGGTCTGCGTGATCGAGAAGATGCCGAGCACCAGGATCGGGTCATGCAGCACCGCGAGGATCGCGCCGAGCGACAGCCGCCACGTGTGGAACCGCGACGCCACGTAGACGAACACGAGCAACAGCGTGATGGACAGCGACCAGATCGCGCTGTTGCGCAACTCGTCGCCAACCTGCGGACCGACGAACACCGGCTGCTGCATGCTGACAGCCGGATCGAGTTCGCGCAGCGTCGTTTCGACCTTCTGCCGGAGCTGCTCGCCGCTCATCGACGGGTCGGCGGGCAGCCGGATGGCCACGTCGCGCGAGGATCCGAAGCTCTGCACCGACGGCTCCTTGAAGCCGGCGTGCTCGAGCCCGCTCCGGATCGCATCAAGGTTCGCCGCCTGCGGGAAGCTGGCCTCGATGGACAGGCCGCCGGTGAAGTCGATCGCGAGGTTCAGGCCCTTCATGAAGAAGGACGCGAAGGACACAACCATCAGGATGACCGACAGGCTGTACCACAGCTTCCGCGTCGCCATGAACGGGAAGTTTGTCGCCTTGTGGAAGAACTCCATGTCCGCTACTCCCCGGAATCAGATCGCGAGCTTCGTGGGCTTGCGCTTGCCGCCGTAGATCAGCGTGATCAACGCGCGGCTGCCCATGAGCGAGGTAAACATCGACGTCAGGATGCCCAGCGTCAGCACCACCGCGAAGCCGCGGATGGAACCGGTGCCGAAGACCCACAGGACGAGGCCGGCGATGAGCGTGGTGACGTTCGAGTCGGCGATGGCCGAGAAGGCCTTCTCGAATCCGGCCCGGATCGCCGCCTGGGGGGAAACCCCGATGCGAAGTTCCTCGCGGATGCGCTCGTAGATCAGCACGTTCGCGTCGACCGCCATGCCGACGGTCAGCAGGATGCCCGCGATGCCCGGCAGCGACAGCGAGGCACGCAGCCCCGGCATCGACAGCAGGCCGGTCAGCAGGACGACGTTGCCGAGCAGCACGACGGCCGCGACAACCCCGAACACGCGGTAGTAGATGATCATGAACAGGAACACGCCGGCCATGCCGATCAGCAGGGCGTTGACGCCCATGTCGATGCTTTCCTGGCCCAGCGAGGCGCTGATCGCGCGCTCCTGCACGATGAACAGCGGGGCCGCCAGCTGGCCCGACCGCATCAGAAGCGCGAGCTCGCGGGCTTCGGACTGCGTGAGGCCCGTGATGTTGAACTGGTTGGAAAACACGCCGCGGATGGTCGCTTCGCTGATGACCTCCTGCGTCGTGGTGTCGCGTTCGACCTTCTCGCCGCCGACATCGACGACCTCGCGGCGCTTCTCGATGAAGACAACCGCCATCGGACGGCCCACGTTCGCACGGGTCGTGCGCAGCATCTCGTCGCCGGCGCGCGCGTCGAGTCGCACCGACACGGAAGGTCCGTCCTGGGACGCCGCCGACGAGGCGTCGACCAGCTGGTCGCCCGTCGCTATGACTTCACGCTTCAGCAGCGTCGGGCGCTTGTCGCCACGATGGAAATACAGCTTCGAACCCAGTGGCGCGCGGTTGCGGGCCACGGCCTCGGCCGCGCTGTTCTGGGTATCCGTCAGGCGGAATTCCAGGGTCGCGACCTTGCCCAGGATGTCCTTCACCTCGGCCGAATTCTGCACGCCGGGCAGCTGTACGTTGATGCGATCGATACCCTGCCGCTGGACGATCGGCTCGGACACGCCCAGCTCGTTCACGCGATTGCGCAGCGTGACGAGGTTCTGTTCGATCGCATTGTCCTGGCGCTGGCGCACCTGCGCGTCGGACAGCGCGGCCTCGATGTAGCGCGCCCCGCCGACCTCGGAAACCGTGTAGGTCAGGTCGCCGACGATCTTGCGCATCGTCTCGCGGGCACCGTTCAGGTCGGCCCCTTCCGGGAAGGAAATGCGCAGGCCGTTGACGTCCGCGCCGCTCAGCGCGACGGCCGACATGTCATTGAAGGGGATCTTCTGGGCCGTCAGGGCGCGGCGGAAATCCTGCTCGTAGCTGTCGAGCAGCTGCGTGACCGCGCCCTTCACGTCGACCTGGTACAGGAGGTACAGGCCGCCGCGGAGGTCGAGTCCCAGCGGCATCGGGCGCAGTCCGAGCGTGCGGAACCACTCCGGCGCGCGCGGTGCGCTCGACAGCGCGGACACGTAGCTCGATGCCAGCCCCTCATTGACCGCGTCGCGCGCCTTCAGCTGCTCGCTGACGCCCGGGAAGCGGATCATCAGCCGCCCGCCATCCAGGTATGACTTCGAGAAGGCCACGTCCCGCTTGCGCAGGAAATCCTCGACGCTGGCCTGGCCGGCGGCATCGATCCCCGCGCGATCCTTGCGGGCGACCTGCAAGGCCAGGTCCTCGCCGAAGAAGTTGGGAGCCGCGAACAACAGCGCCACGAGCGTGACGACGGTGACGAGGATGTATTTCCAGCGCGCGTATTCGAGCATGGCGGGTCGGGACCTTCCTGGGTTCAGGCCGGATCAGGCGCTCTTGTAAGTGCCCTTCGGGACCAGCGACGTCACCTGACCGCGCTGCACGGTGATGCAGACGTCGCTGGCGATCTCGAGCGAGACGAAGTTTTCGTTGATCTCGCGGATCCGGCCGACGATGCCACCGGCCGTGACGACCTCGTCGCCCGAGGAGAGCTTGGAGAGCATGGCCTGGTGTTCCTTGGCGCGCTTCTGCTGCGGACGGATCAGCAGGAAATAAAACACCACGACGAAGATGACGAGGATCGCGATCTGGCCGACACCACCACCCGGGGGCGGGGCTCCGGCAGCCTGGGCCTGAGCGTCAGCAATCAGGAAACTGGACATGGGACGAGGACCTCCGAAAAAGGTGGGCGATTATGCCACAGGCGCCGGTTTGGCCCGCCGGGCAAGCGTTTCGCGGGCAAACGAGGCAAATCCCCCCACATCCAGGGCCTCCCGCATGCGGCGCATGAGGTCCAGATAGAAGTACAGGTTGTGGATCGTGTTGAGCCGCGCCCCCAGTATTTCGTTGCAGCGGTCCAGGTGGCGCAGGTAGGCGCGGGAGTAGTTGGCACAGGTGTAGCAGCCGCATTCCGGGTCGATGGGACCGGTGTCCGACTGATGTGCCGCGTTCCGGATGTTCAGGACCCCGTCGTGCGTGAAAAGGTGGCCATTGCGGGCGTGCCGGGTCGGCATCACGCAGTCGAACATGTCCACGCCCCTGGCAACGGCCTGGATGAGGTCCTCGGGCCGGCCCACGCCCATGAGGTAGCGGGGCTTGTCGACGAGGATATGCGGCTCGATGGCCTCGATCACGCCCAGGCGCACTTCCTCGGGCTCGCCCACCGCCAGTCCGCCGATGGCATAGCCCGGGAACCCGATGCCGAGCAGCACTTCGAGCGAGGCCTCGCGCAACTGCGGGTACATCCCGCCCTGGATGATGCCGAAAAGATTGCCCCGCGGAGGCGCCGGGTCCTCGCGGTAATAGTGCCGGTGGCCGCGTGCAGCCCAGCGCATCGACCGGTCCATCGATTCGCGGGCCTGCTTCTCCGTGGCCGGCCAGGGCGTGCAATCGTCGAAGGCCATCGCGACATCCGATCCCAGCGCGCGCTGGACATCCATCGAGTCTTCTGGCGTGAGGCGCACTTCGCTGCCATCGATGGGGGAGCGGAACTTCACGCCCTCTTCCGTGATCTTCCGCAGGTCCTTCAGGCTGAAGACCTGGAACCCGCCGGAGTCGGTGAGGATGGGCTTGTTCCAGTGCATGAACCCATGCAGCCCGCCATGCGCGCCGATCACGCCGGTGCCCGGGCGGAGCATCAGGTGGAAGGTGTTGCCGAGGATGATCTGCGCACCGATGCCGGTGAGTTCCTCCGGCGTCATCGCCTTCACGGTGCCGTAAGTGCCGACGGGCATGAAGGCCGGCGTCTCGATGACGCCGCGGTCGAGCGTCAGGCGACCGCGTCGGGCGTTGCCCTCGCGCTTGAGGAGTTCGAATTCAATCACTGCGGGGATTCTGTCGTGCGGCGGGAAATTCCCCGCACGGTAGGAGAAAGCCGCTTCGAAGTCACGTCGGCGCGCGCGCAGCTTCCGGGGTGGGCAGCAGGAACATCGCGTCGCCGTAGCTGAAGAATCGGTATCTCGACCTGACGGCGTGCGCGTAGGCGGCAAGGATGTGGGCGTGGCCCGCGAAGGCCGACACCAGCATCAGCAGTGTCGACTCCGGCAGGTGGAAATTCGTGACCAGCGCGTCCACCACGCGGAACCGGTAGCCGGGCGTGATGAACAGTCGGGTGTCGCCCGCGCCGGGAACGAGGGTGCCGGACACGGCGGCGGACTCCAGCGCGCGGAGCGCCGTGGTCCCCACGGCGACGACACGCCCCCCGCGCGCGTGGCACCGCCTGACGGCCCCGACCAGTTGTTCGTCGACGACGAAGCGCTCCGCATGCATCACGTGCTGCGACAGGTCATCCACGCGCAGGGGCTGGAACGTCCCCGCCCCGACATGCAGCGTGAGCTGCGCACGTTCGAGGCCGGCTGCAGCAATGCGTTCGAGCATTCCCGCATCGAAATGCAGGCTCGCCGTCGGGGCCGCCACGGCGCCCGGTACTCGGGCCAGCACGCTCTGGTATCGGGACCCGTCGCTCTCGTCGGGCGTGCGCGTGATGTAGGGCGGCAAGGGCATCTGGCCATTGGCGTCGAACCAGCCCAGCACCTCGGCCGGCGTTTCGATCTCCCACAGGTCGCCTTCGCGCCCGAGGACATTCAACGCCCCGCCCGCGGTCAGGATCTCCAGGCCCGGCCGGATGGCCTTGCTGGCACGGAGATGGACGAGGGCGCGGCATTCCCCCACGGGTCGCTCGAGGAAGATCTCCACGCGACCGCCGGAAGGCTTGGTGCCGAACACTCTCGCCGCCACCACGCGCGTATCATTGAAAACCAGCAGGTCGCCCGCCCTCAGCAGGGACGGCAGGTCCGTGAAGGACAGGTCCCGGAGCGCACCCGCTGCGCCATCAAGCGCCAGCAGACGGCTGGCGGTGCGCTCGGCCAGCGGAGCCTGGGCGATCAGCTCCGCAGGCAGTTCGAATTGGAAGTCAGTGCGGCGCACGGGGCGCGAATCATCGGGCCCCGGCGCCGGACTGGCAACTGCTCCGGTCCGAAGTGCCGGTCAGTGCTGGTGCGTCGGTGCAGGGGCGGCAGGAGTCGGCGCCGGGGGCGCATCCTGACGCTCCATCCGCGATCCGGGGCCGTGCATGCCGCCGTGGTGCTCGGGGAGGGTCACCTCGATGGAAACCGACTTCCGGTCCCGAAGGACCTGCAGGGACACTTTCTCGCCCGGCTGGTACGAGTGGAGGATGCGCATGGCGTGCATCGGCGAGTCTGGCGTGCGGCCACCGATCGCGGTCACCACGTCGCCATCTTCCAGCTTCAGCGCCGGATTGCCTGCGCTCAGGACCAGCACGCCGGATTTTGCGCCGAAGTAGCCGGCAAGCCGCGGCGACATCGGGGCCAGCCTCAGGCCGCCGGGACCCATGCCGCGCATCCCCCCGTGGGCATGGGGCCCCGACATGTCGTGGGCCGCGGGCGGCGGGCCCTCTGGGCCCGGAGGCGGGCCGGACTGCGCGAAAACACTGCCTGCGAGGAGCAGCGCTGCGACGGTTGCAAGAGGTTTCATCGTTGAAATCATGTTTCATCCTCCGTTGTCACTTGGAGTTCGTAACGCAGGATTCGTTCCGCGGATGACGCGCCACGCCCAAATTGCTTACCATGCGCGCCACCAAGCCGGGCCGGCGTGGCGAAACTGGTAGACGCAGCAGACTCAAAATCTGCCATGGGAAACCATGTGTCGGTTCGATTCCGACCGCCGGCACACTCAACGCGGATGAGGAACCCCTTGCAGGGAGAGGATTGCTTCCTCGATCGGCTGGGGCATGCCGAACTGGTAACCCTGTCCGTAATCGATCCCCAGACTGCGCAGGCGCTCTGTCGTGGCGCCGTTCTCGACGAATTCCGCAACGGTTTCCAGGCGGAAGTTCCTGGCCATTTCGACGATGCCTCGCACAGCCGCCTCGGAACGCGGGTTGGTCAGCATGTCCTTCACGAAGCTGCCATCGATCTTCAGGCGCGTGAGCGGAAGGCTGCGCAGATAGGCCAGCGAGTTCGCGCCGGTACCGAAATCATCGATCGCGATCCCGCAGCCGACCTCGCGCAGCCGGCGCATCATGTCGGCCGCCCGGTCCAGCTTCGCCACGGCCGCCTGCTCGGTGATTTCCAGCGTGACGCGGGAGGGCGGGAACCGCGATTCCCGCAGGCGTCGCAGGAAGAAGTCGACGAATTCCCCATCACCGACCGATGCCCCGGACACATTGATCGAGAACGTAGCCGACCCTCTTGAAAGCAGCTCACGGTGCGTCGCCAGGGCCTGGAACGCCACGTCGGCCACATAGCGATCGACCTCCGGCAACAAGCCGTATCGTTGTGCCGCGGCGATGAAATCCTTGGGCGGAATGGTCGCGCCAGTGATCCGGTCCCGCATGCGGACCAGCAACTCGAATCCGGCCACGCTCCCCACATCGGCCAGCGGCACGATTTTCTGCGCGAAAAGCAGCAGTCGACCGGACTGGAGCGCCTCGTGCAGGTCCGCGCCGGCCAGGATCTCGTCGTGTCGGCGGATGATCGTCGAATCGCCGGAGTCGCTGATCTCGACGCGCCCTCTCCCCCTCTCCTTGGCGAGACGCAGACCAAGATCCGCAGCGGAGAAGGCTGGATCCAGCGGCCAGGACACGTCGTACATCGACGTCACGCCGCAGCGGACACTGGCATCGATCGGCTCACCACCCCAGCGGAGCTTCTTGGCCGCCAGCGCCGACTGCAGGTCATGGCCGATGGCCGCAGCTTCTCCTGCCGTCTTGCCCGGCAGCAGCAGCGCGAAACAGCCTGCGTGCAGCCGTGCAGGCAGGCTGCCCGCAGGAATGAGGGGTCGACGGAAAAGTCCCGCGACCTCCCGAAGCAACATGTCCCCGGCCTCGAGACCGTGGACCGTATTGACCGACTGGTGACGATCGATGTCGGCCAGCAGCAGTGCGCCCGGACCTGGGGCCAGATGCTGGCGAGCCTCGTCCAGCCCGACCCGGGACAGCAGTCCGGTTTCATTATCCAGCGACAGGTCCACCCGACGGGTTGCCGCGAATGCCGTTCCCTGGGCACGGAGTACCGCCTGCCCCGAGAACCCCTCGCCCCGGGGCGGCATGAGGAAGGCCAGCAGGACCTCGAATCGTCCGCCGCAGCTCCGCGTCGGAATGATCAGCAGGGGGCCTACGGATGCGCCGTTTTCCGCGGACACTCGGCCCGGCATGACGACATATCGGGACAGCTTTCCTGCCAGCCCATCCAGCAGCGTCCGGAGCCCGTTGAGACTGGCAACCACCTCCGGCGCCGCGCCGCTGTCGCAGGCCTGGTGTGACATGCCCAGCAACGGCAGGTAGAGCATGGCGGCCTGGCACCCCACGCGCTTCAGGCCATCCGCCAGCAGCACGTCGAGTGACGCGCGCACATCCAGGTTCGGGTACCACTCGCCCGCGGCCTGCTGCCACTGCAGTTCGGCGGCACGTCCGCGCGCGGCGGCAGACGACACCTCCAGACGGAGACACTCGACGGCCGGCTTCACGCGTTCGGAGACGGGCCGGTCCTGTGGCGCCGGTTCGTGCGCCCAGACCAGCGCAAAGGCTCCGACGAAGCGGCCGGAGTCCGAAACCAGCGTCCATGCGCAACCCTGGCGGTCTCCGGCCAGATCGTCGAGCGATAGCAGGGTTGCGCCAGCCGCGCCTGCCCATCGGCCATCGGTTGAAACGCGGGCATCCAGGGATTCGGGTACGTCGCCCCAGGCGGCACGGCGCCTGAAATCCTGTCCCCAGAGCACGAATCCGGACACCGCGGGCACGATGGCCCTGAACAGGCTGCCATACCGAGCGGCAAGCGGTTCCTGGGACGACGTGAGGGCGGTCATGGCTGCGCGGCTTCCTGGGTACCCGGTATATCCGGGCGACCAGGGGCAGGGCCGATGAAACGCCCTGCGCACCCACTCCCGACCGGGAACCTCACACGATATTGCCACGCACAAGCCATACCGTGGCGGTCACGGTCCCGGAAGCGGCTTCCGTCGGGCAATTCCGGGGCGTCGGTTCCGCCCCGGAAACGGGACTATCAGCGGCGGAGGCCCGCCAGATTGTGCTGCAGGGTCTGCGACAGCTGGTCGCTCAGGACGCGAAGGATCCGCTCCGTGTTGCGGACCTGGGAACGCAGTTCGGCGGTCCCCAGCACGATCAGCTCGCCGCAGCAGTCGCACTGCGTCTCATGGCGATCGCGCATCCAGCCGAGCGTCCGATGGTTCGTCTGGTGGCAGGCGTGGCACTCTATGTCCATCTGCCGTGAGTCGATGACTTCGTCGATTCCCATCGCGTCCATGGTTTTGCACCTCAGTTTTCGTTATCCCCGCAGGAGAGAGTGTGCGGACCCCGGACGGGCGCCACCATCAGGCAATTCCCTTCAGGATTTTCCTTAAGTGACTGACATCAAGTTCTGCAGCCGTTGCGGCACCCGGACAACGACCCGGATACCGGAAGGGGACCATCTGCCCCGACAGGTCTGCGACGCCTGCGGCGTCGTGCATTACGAAAACCCCCGGATAATCGTGGGCTGCGTGCCGGTTTTCGACGGGAAGATCCTGATCTGCCGCCGCGCGATCGAGCCCCGGCATGGATACTGGACGATCCCGGCCGGATTCATGGAAAACGGCGAAACGCTCGAACAGGGCGCGGCCCGGGAATGTCTGGAGGAGGCGATGGCCACGGTGGAGATCGGGTCGCTGCTTGCCCTGGTCAGCCTCACCCACGCCCACCAGGTCCACGTCTTCTTCCGGGCCAACCTGCCCGAGCCCGTCCACGCGGCCGGCCCGGAAAGCCTCGAAACGGCCCTCGTGGAACCCGCCGACATTCCCTGGGACGAGATCGCATTCCCGTCGACGCGGTTCGCGCTGGAGCGCTACCTGGCGGACCGGGAGGCCGGCGTGGAAAGCCACCACCTCGCCGAGATTGCACGCCGCATGGCAGAATAAGCGGCTGACCTGACCCGAGGGATTCGCATGGCATTCGTCGTCACGGAAAATTGCATCAAGTGCAAGTTCATGGACTGCGTGGAAGTCTGCCCGGTGGACTGCTTCCACGAGGGCCCCAACTTCCTCGTGATCGACCCGGATGAATGCATCGACTGCACCCTGTGCGAGCCCGAGTGCCCGGCCGAGGCGATTTTCTCCGAGGAAGAAGTGCCCAAGGGGCAGGAATCCTTCGTGAAGCTCAACGCGGAGCTGGCCAAGCAGTGGCCCGTCATCGCGGAAAAGAAGGATGCCCCGGCCGACGCGAAGGACTGGCAGGGCAAGCCCGACAAGCTGAAGCTTCTCGAGCGCTGACAGCGCCGCGGCCGGCCCGTCAGCGGCTGGCCGTCGCTTCCCGCAGGTGCTCCAGGAGTTCGTCCGGGGGCACGTACCCAGGCACCAGCTCCCCATCCGGCAGGACGATGCCGGGCGTACCCTGCACGCCCAGCTTGCGTCCGAGGTCGTGGTGGCGAAGCACCGGGTCCGCACAGGACGCGTTCGCCACGGTGCCACCGCCCACGGCCTTTTCGAAGGCTTCGGTGCGATCCTTCGTACACCACACGTTCTGGGACTTCACCCAGGACGGAGTCTTGGGCGCCGTGCGCGGCCAGGCCAGATAGCGGACCCGGATGCCCAGCTTGTTGTATTCGGCCATCTGTCCATGGAGACGTTTGCACCAGGGGCAATCCACGTCCGTGAAGACGCTGACCGTGTATTTCGGCGACTTGGGCGCGTACACGATCATTTCGGATTCCGGCACCGCGGCCAGCAGTTTCACGCGCAGATCCTTGCGCCGTTCCTCGGTGAGGTTCGGGAAGTCACCGCCCTCCCCGATCCGGTAGAGATCGCCCGAGAAGAGGTATTTCCCGTCCGCGCTGATGTAGGACACGCCAGCGCCGTGGACCAGTTCGTAGATGCCCGCCACGGGCGTGGGCCGGATATCGTCGGGCTTCGCACCCGGTATCTTCGCGGCCAGTTCCACGCGCGGATCGGCCACGGCCTTGGGTGCAGGTGACTGGGCCAGGCCAGCCAGGGGAAGCATGGCCGCGAGCAGCAGCGGGAGTCGTTTCATCCCGCGATTCTAGCCTCAGCCACGCGGGTGGTGTCGGACGTGCAGTTCCTTCATGCGTTCCCGCGCAACATGCGTGTAGATCTGCGTGGTCGACAGATCGCTGTGGCCCAGCAACATCTGCACGACGCGCAAGTCGGCACCATGGTTGAGCAGGTGGGTCGCAAAGGCGTGACGCAGCGTGTGCGGCGACAGTTCCTTGTCGACACCCGCCTTGCGTGCATAGCGCTTGATGATGTGCCAGAAGGCCTGGCGCGTCATGCGGTCACCGCGCCGCGTCGGAAAGAGGAAATCCGATACGCGGTCGAGCAGGATTTCATGGCGGGCCGAGGAACTGAATTCCCGAAGCCAGCGGACCGCTTCCTCGCCCAGCGGAATCAGACGCTCGCGATCTCCCTTGCCGATGATGCGGATGACGCCCTGGTTGAGGTTCAGCTGCCCGTGCCGCAGGCCAACGAGTTCCGAGACGCGAAGACCGGTGGCGTACAGGAGTTCCAGCATCGCGCGGTCCCTGACACCCAGGGGTTCGCCGACCGGGGGCGCGTTCAACAGCGCCTCGACTTCCTCTTCCGTCAGAGACTTCGGCAGGGAACGGCCGATCTTCGGCATCGCGATCTGCGCGGTAGGGTCTTCCTGGATCACGCCTTCCCGCATGAGGTGGCGATAGAACCGGCGGAACGACGACAGCTGCCGCGCCGTCGAGCGCGGCTGGGCGCCCCGTTCGACGCGCCAGGCAATGAAGGCTAGCAGGTCCGCATGCGTGCAGGCCGTGATGGACTGGCCATGTCCGGACAGCCAGCGCGTCAGCGCCAGCAGGTCGGCGCGATAGGCTGCCAGCGTGTTGGCCGAAAGCCCACGCTCCATCCAGACCGCATCAAGGAATCGACCCACGACGGGATCGACGGCGTCATCCGGGGAACGGGTCAGCGGTGCGCCAGCTGGAGAGGTCTTCACGGGTTTTTTCCGGGGCCGATTTGACGAAAGGTGGCCAGTATCGGTGCGCCTTTCCGGGCATTGCGTGATCACCTTCACAGCGACGCGGTTCCGGTAACATAACGAGACTCCTATCACACTACGCCGTGCACCCCTCTTCCCCCACGACCAGACCTCCTGTCCCGCCGCTGCTGGCCGTGCCATACACGGTTTTCGCTGCGGTGCTTTTCTTTGGCACCGCGCTGCTCACGCTGGCCGTCATTCTTCCCATGCCGCGCCTTGCCTGGCGTCGACGCGTCGCCCGCATCGGAGCGCGCACCGGCCTCGCGCTCATCGGCATGCGTGTCGACATACGCAACGTGGATAGACTGCCCGCCGGTCCCTGCGTCGTCGTGGCCAACCACGCGAGTTACATCGACGGCGTGCTGTTGAAAGCCGTCCTGCCCGCGCGCTTCGCCTTCGTCATCAAGCGCGAGATGAACGACGTGCCGCTGGCCGGACTACTGCTCCGCCGGATCGGTGCCGAATTCGTCGACCGCAGCAAGGGCCGGCGCGGCGCGCGGGATGCCCTGCGCGTGCTCCGCACGGCAGCCGGAGGCACGTCGCTGGCGTTTTTCCCTGAGGGGACCTTCGAGCACGTGCCGGGCCTGCTGCGTTTCCATTCCGGCGCATTCGTCACGGCCGTGCGCAATGACATGCCCGTCGTCCCGCTGGTGATCCATCACGCGAGGCACGCCTTGCCGCCCCACCTTCGCTGGCCGTGGCCGACCCGGATCGTCGTCGAGGTTTTCGAGCCGATGACGTCGGAGGCGGCGCCACCCGACCAGGCCGTCGTCGATCTGCGCCGGCGTGCTCGCGCCCGGATCCTCGAGCGCCTTGGCGAGCCCGATCTGGCGCCGGAACTGTGATCTACTTGCCGACCCTTTCCTGACCTTCATTTCGCCGGCGGACGCCCATGATCGAACGCGATGTAATGGAATATGACGTGCTGATCGTCGGCGGCGGCCCGGCGGGCCTCGCGACGGCCATCCGCCTCAAGCAACTGAAGCCGGATCTCAATGTCTGCCTGCTCGAAAAGGGCGCTGCGATCGGAGCGCATGCGCTGTCGGGCGCCGTGCTCGAACCCGGCCCGCTGGATGAACTGCTGCCGGGCTGGCGCGACAGCAAGCCCGCCATCTGCGTGCCGGCGGTGCGCGATGAATTCCGGCTGTTGACGAAAACCGGTCAGGTGAAGCTGCCCGTACCGCCGCAGCAACACAACCAGGGCAATTTCATCGTCTCGCTGGGCCTGCTCGCGCCGCTGCTCGCTGCCACCGCGGAATCGCTGGGGGTGGACGTCTTCGCAGGTTTCGCCGGCGCCGAAGTGCTGTACACGGACGACGGCGCCGTGAACGGCGTGCAGATCGGCGACATGGGTATCGAGAAAGACGGCACGCCGGGCGCCGATTTCGCACCGGGCCCTGAAATCCGCGCCGGCATCACCATCCTTGCCGAGGGCTGCCGCGGAAGCCTCACGAAGACCGTCATCGCGGAGTTCGGTCTGGACCGCAACAGTTCGCCACAGACCTATGCCCTGGGGTTCAAGGAACTCTGGCAGTTGCCCAAGGGCCGCGCCGAGCCGGGACTTATCCAGCATTCCGTGGGCTGGCCGCTGGACAACGGCACCTACGGCGGCAGTTTCATCTACCACCTGGGCGACGATCGCGTGTATGTCGGCTTCGTGTCCGGTCTCGACTACACCGACCCGCGCTTCAGCCCCTTCGAAGCCTTCCAGCAGTTCAAGCACCATCCGTCGAATCGCGCGCTACTGGACGGCGGGGAGATCATCGCAGCCGGAGCCCGCACGATCGCGGCCGGGGGCTGGCAGTCGCTGCCAACTCTCGACATGCCCGGCGCGATGCTCGTGGGCGATGCCGCAGGCACGCTCAACTTCCCGAAGATCAAGGGCATCCACCAGGCGATCCGCAGCGGCATGCTGGCCGCCGCGCACATCGCCGAGACCGGCGTCACGGCCGGGTTCGACGCGCGCTGGCGTGCTTCTCCCGGCGGCCAGGAACTGCGCAAGGTCCGCAACATCAAGCCCGGCTTCAAGGGCGGCCTGTGGGCCGGCATGGCCAACGGACTTTTCGAGACGCTCACGGGCGGACGCGCACCCTGGACGCTCGCCAACCGGAGCAACACCGACCTGAAGAAGCTGGACGAATACACTTCGCCAGAACGGGGCTGGATCGCGCGCGACCTGCCACCCCGGGATCGCCTCGCGTCCGTGTTCTTCGCGTCCACGACGCACGATGAGCGCCAGCCCGCCCACCTGAAGGTTGCCGACACCCATCTCTGCGCGACGCGCTGCGCCACGGAGTTCGGCAACCCCTGCACGCGCTTCTGCCCTGCGGGCGTATATGAGATGGTCGACGATGGCGCCGGCGGAAAACGGTTGCAGATCAACGCGGCGAACTGCGTCCACTGCAAGGCCTGCGACATCAAGGACCCTTATGCGCAGATCACCTGGACCACGCCGGAAGGCGGGTCCGGGCCGAACTACGCTGGACTCTGATGCAACTCCGACCGGACCGACCCGGGCGCCTGACGGCCCTTCGCGAGGCCCTCGACGAAGGCGGCCTGCAGCGGGCGATGCGGATCATCCGCACGCTGCATCCCGCGGAGATCGCGCAGTTGCTCGAGTCGCTCCCGCCGTCACGGCGAGACGTGGTCTGGGAGCTGACGGATCCGGAACTCGACGGTGAAGTACTGGTGGAACTGGGCGAGGAAGTCCGCGACCGCCTCATCAGCGAGATGGACCCGGCTGAACTCGTGGAGGCCACCGAAGACCTCGAGGTCGACGACCTGGCCGAGCTGATCGAGAGCCTGCCCGAGACGGTGACGCAGCAGCTGTTGCGCAACATGGACCAGCTGGACCGCGAACGCCTGAACCGCGTGCTGTCATGGCCAGAGGACACGGCCGGCAATCTCATGAACACCGACACGGTCAGCGTGCGCGCCGATGTGTCACTCGAAGTCGTGCAACGTTACCTGCGGATGCGCGGCGAACTGCCCGACGGCACCGACCGTCTGTTCGTCGTCGACCGCAATGACCGTTTCCTGGGCACGATCTCGCTGCAGCGCCTGCTCACGGATGACCTCGATCGCCTCGTCGGACTGTCGCTGGACGCCGATGCACCCCGGATCGCGCCGGAAACGCCGGCCAGCGAGGTG
>JBEEKA010000093.1:0-21678 GCA_041168985.1 Pseudomonadota bacterium
TCACGCGGATCGCGGGACGGCCGTCTTCCTGCGAAACGGAAAAGACGCCGGCGCCGTCATGGTTGAGCCCGATGACGGCTTCGCGGGATCCGGTGTAGGTGATCGCAGGGTTCGCGTAACCCAGCCAGGTGTCCCAGCCGGACAGGTCGCGGCCATTGAAAAGGCGGCGCGCGGCGCGCGGTGAAGTGACGGACGCATCCAGCACGAGGGACTGTTGCCGGAAAAGTGGATCGTCGGCGATGGCCGCCTTCTGCGCGGGCGTGGAGCCATCCGGCGGCCCCTCTGCGGCCCCCACGGGCGCCAGCAGGAACATGGCGATGAGGGATGCGGACCACTGCCCGGCACGCCGACCTGATTCGATGGAACGCATCCTCACTCCTCGGTCCCCAGGCGGCCCCGCACCCGGGCGGACGCCACGGCGTTTTAATCTAATCACCGATCAGATAAAGTGCAAGTCCAGCGGGATGCATCGAGGAGAAGCCTATGGCGGCGCCATTCAAGTACGGGGTTTCGTTCTACAGTTTCACGCACGACTTCGACAGCATCATGGGACTCGAGGAGTGTTTCGACCACGCCGCCGATACCTGCGCGACGGGCATCGAGATCCTTGGCGAGTCGCATGTGTCCGGCTATCCCGAACCTTCTTCGCAGTGGATCGACCGATGGTTCGGCCTGCTCGAGCAGCACCGGATGGAGCCCACGAACATGTGTTCGTGGGTGGACACCAAGCTGCGGCTGGGCCGCTCCCTCAGTGTCGAGGAAGGCGCCGCCGAACTCGAACGCGACCTGCACCTCGCGCATCGCCTCGGCTTCAGGTTCCTTCGACCCAAGTTCGGGGTCGTTTCGGCCGACCTGGATCCGGATCCGATCTGGACCGGCGCCGTGGAGCGCGTGCTCGATCTCGCACACCGGTACGGCATCGTCATCTGCCCGGAAATCCATTCGCCCACGCCGCTGAACCACCCGGTGGTCCACGGCTACATCGATTTCATCGAGCGGACCGGAACGAAGAATTTCGGCCTGCTCATCGACACCGGCATCTTCCAGAATCGCCCACTCAAGAGCTGGCAGCACGAGATCCCCAAGGGCGACAGGGATCTCGCGAAGATCCTCAACGGCATCGCGGTGGATCCGGAAGAACTGCTTGGCATCGCCCGCCATATCGCCTTCGTGCAGGCGAAATTCCACCACATCGATGACGAACTCCACGACGAGAACATCCCCTGGGAGACGGTCATCCCGGCGCTCAAGCGTGCCGGTTACGCCGGTTACCTCTCGTCGGAATACGAAGGGGTACGCGAGCCCTGGGTTGCCATCGACCAGGTGCGACGCCAGCATGTGCTGATGCGACGTATCGAGGCGCAGTACGACGCGAACCCGAAGGAATCCCGCGCATGATGTTCGAACACCAGTTGATCCAGGCCACCGGTTTCCGCAACCACGGCCCGCAGGGTGCCCGTGAAGGCGTCGAGATCCGCCTGCGCGTGCCCAATTACCGCGGCATGCGCCTGTCGCTCCTCGACGGCGTCGACGTCACCCTCGATGGCGAGTTCTTCAGCCACGAAGTCACGCGGCTGCTGTTCGGCGGGCAGGTCCATGATCTGGCCACCCTGCGCGAGGCGACGACGGTGCGCTGGTCAATGGAAGAGCCAGCGTCGGTGCTGGTCCCCAAGGCGGGCGGCCTTGCGCCGGGCATCCACGACGTGCGCGTCGCGGCCCGCGTGCGTTCGCCGTACTTCCCGCCTCAACTGCAACCCCTGCCCGTCCATGCCCACCGGAAAGCGACGATCGTCATCCCGTAACGCGTTAGCGCCCAAGCCGCGCAAACGGACGCAGACCTACCACCGCGAGGATCTGCGCGGAGAACTGCTGGCCGCTGCGCGCCGCTTCGTCGCGGAGTCTGGGCATGCGCGTCTGTCCATCCGTGTGCTGGCCAGCGAACTCGGCGTCTCCCCCGGCGCGCCTTACCATCATTTTCCGGACCGTCGCTCGTTGCTGCTCGCATTGGCCGGCGAGGGCTTCATCGAGATGATGGCGGGCGCCGCGGTGGTTGCCGGCAGTGGCGGCACACCGAGGGCACGACTGCACCGTCTGGGCGCGGACTTCATCCGCTTCGCGGACCGAAATCCGAATCTTGTCGAGCTGATGTACGAGAGTGAACTGACGACGCCGTCGCTTGATCCGGCGCTGCTCGTGTTCCAGTTGCAGGGGCACCAGCTGATCAGGCGGGTCGTCGGTGAAGCATCCCCGTCGCTGCCGGATCGCGACGTGGACCTGCGCGTCATCGCATTCTGGTCGACCGTGTACGGGTTCGCATCGATGCGCCGCAAAGGCGTCCTGCATCCCCACCGACCCTCCGGCGTGGAGACGCGTAACATCACCAAGGCGATCGTCGATCGCGCGTGCATTGCCGCGCTCGGCAGCGCGGACCCTACCTGAAGTCCTACGCGCATCAGCACCCGTTCCGTCATGGAGGGATTCCTGCATGTCATTCCCGACCCTGAACCGCAGGAGCTTCGTGGCATCCGGACTGGCTCTTGCCGCTTGCGCGTCGGACGTTTTCGGCGCCGCGGCAGGCAACCCGCCCCGGCTGGCGCGCGTGATCCTGGACAACGACTTCGCCGGCGACCCGGACGGGCTGTTCCAACTCGCGCATCACGTGCTGTGCCGATCGATTTCCATCCCGCTGGTCATCGGCTCGCACCTGCCCGGCGCGTTCAGCAGCGGCCACGACGCCGCAGACTCCGCGGCGCGGGCGCGCCAGCTGCTGGAACTGATGGGGCTGGACGGTCAGCACCGGGTCCTGTCGGGCAACGAGAGTCCGATCGCTTCGCGCAGCCAGTGGATGCCGAGCGCGGCCTCCGCCGCGATCGTGGCCGAAGCACTGCGCGAAGACACTGCTGCGCCGCTGGTTTATGCCGCGGGTGCCGGTCTGACGGACCTGGCCCTGGCCTGGCTCAGCGAGCCGCGCATCGGGCGTCGCGTGAAGCTGGTCTGGATCGGGGGCAATCCACACGCCGGTTTCGGCAATGCGGGTGATCGCTTCACCGAGCCGGAGTTCAATTTCTCGATCGATCCGCTGGCCGCGCAGATCCTCTTCAATGAATCGGACATCGAGATCTGGCAGGTTCCCTGTGACGCCTACCGGCAGATGCTGTTCGGAACCGGCGAGCTCGAGGCATTGGGAGCCAGCGGCCCGCTGTGCGCCTGGCTGAAGGCCCGCGTCGATGCCGTGCCGGCGATGCTGGCGAGCATCCCCGGCGTACCGCCGCAGGCCATCACGGATGCCTATGTGCTGGGCGACAGCCCGCTGGTGACCCTCACGGCGCTGGTGCCGCCGTACCTGCCGGATGCCACGTCGTGTCGCTATCGTCTGATGCCCACGCCACGATTGCTCGACGACGGGCGCTACCTGCCCAGGCCGAAGGCCCGTCCCATGCGCGTATACACGGCGATCGACGCGAGCCTGACGTTCCGCGACATGCTGGCGAGGTTCAGCCTGCTCGGGAAGTGACCGACGCCGCGGGGGACAGCACCGGGGAAATGGTGGCTAGGGAGGGACTCGAACCCTCGACCCCGGCATTATGAGTGCCGTGCTCTAACCAGCTGAGCTACCTAGCCAAGGTGCTGGCGGGCCGCGGATTGTCCGGGCCCGACGCAGGGGTGTCAAGAACCCAGAGCGGCCCGGAAGCTGGAGACTTCCTTTTCCGATTCGACCAGCAGCTTTTCAACACCGGCGGCATCGAGGTGCATGCGGTCGAAAACCTTGAGTTCGGCCACCAGCGGCGCGAGGGATTCGGGGTCCTGGCCCTTGTCGGCCAGAAGGTTGGCCACGGCGAGCACGTCGGTCAGGTCGGCGAATCCGACATGCGCACGGTCCAGGTTTTCGTGCTCGGCCACGGCCTCGACGATCTTGTCGCCGATCTCCCAGTTCTCGAGGATGGCCTTGGCGATGTTGGCGTGCCAGTCGGTGACGATCTGGTTGTAGGCCGCGGCGTCGTTCCAGAGCGACGGCGACTTCGCGGCACGCGTCAGGATGTAGAGCTTGCCCACGCCATGCAGCAGGCCGGCCAGCAGGGCCGTATCCGGATTGACCTGCGTGCAACGACGGGCGATGACGTAGGACAGGCCGGCCAGCAGGATGCTGCGTTCCCAAAGGGCATTCATCTGGTCGCGGATCGCGACGAGCGACGAGGCCTTGCGGATCTGTTCCATGGCGAACGCCAGCGACGCGCTGCGGACCATGTTGAAACCCATGCGCGTGACGGCGGCTTTCACGCTGGTGATGCGCGGGCCGGCGGGATTCAGCGCCGCGGAATTGGCGATCATGAGCAGCTTGCCGGCCAGCGCCGGTTCGGTGCCGACGACCATCTCGACCTTCTGGGGGGTCACGTTCTCATCCGCGAGAACCTGACGCACGCGTACCGCGACATCCGGGAATGCGGGCAGGTCCACCTTGCCGGTAGACAGTTCCAGGGCAAGGTTCTTGACGAATTCAAAGGCATCGGCGTGCGCCGTACCCGCGGTCGTATCGCTCATCGTTCGCTCGACTGAAAGGTCATTCAGTCGGCGAGTGTACCTGTTTCAGGCGCTCTGCCGCGGGCCATGAAGCCGCACGAGCAGCTGTGCTTCCGCCCTGGAGAGACCGCTCGCATCGGCGATTTCCTCTTCGCAGGTCCCCGTTCTCGCCAGGCGCAGGGCCAGCTCATAGCCCCGCGGCACTGCCGAGGCCACGGCACCGGCCGTCTGCAGGCGGGAATCCAGCCGTTGCTGGAGGCGTTCGATCCGGGCCTCCACCTGCTGCTCCAGCAACTCGAGCCGCGTCTGCAGCTGGACCGCCTGCCGGGCCTGCGTCGCATGGAGCTGCGCCAGGCTTTCGAGGGACTCGGCCTGGCGCGCCAGCAGGCGGTCCGTGCCCTCGACGGCATCCCGTCGCCAGCGCCGGAACCCGACGGTGAATGCCACCAGGGCCGACAGCAGGATGAGGCTGCGCACGGCGAGGGCCAGCAGGGAATCGGGTTCGGCGAGGACCATGGGACACTCCTGGGCACCGGTCCGCGGGCGGGCAACGACTGGATTCCGTCACCTGGGACGCCCGCAGCGGCGCCAGGAGGTTTCAAGCAGGATTCGTGCCATCAAGCCGTGATTGCAGCGTGCAGGGCTTCCAGCTGTGCCCGCGCTTCGCGGGCAATCCGCGCGACGGCCTCGCCGTCGATGCCCAGGCGCGTGAACAGCGGGAGATTGTCCAGGACCACCTGTTCGCTGCCCTCCAGCGACTGTTCCACGCCGGCCTCGGCCAGCAGGATGGCCGCACCGACGACCTCCGCCATCACGATCGGCCCTTTCCGGACGACGTGGAACTCATGGGCCGTTTCCACCGCATCGGCGATTTCCTCGGCCAGCGACCAGCTCTGCACGATGTGGCGGGCCGTCGGCGCGTGCCAGTCCCGCAGGATCCGTTCGCGCAGGGCTTCGTTGTCGAAGACCACCGACTCGATGTCCATGCGGGTGAGGATGTAGAGCTTGCCCACGCCCTGCAGCAGACCCGCGAGCAGCGCCACGTCGGGGTTGAGCTTGGCATGGCGGCAGGCGATCACGGTGGAAAACGCCGCGACGTGCAGGCTGGCTTCCCAGACCCGCGACATCTGCGCATGGGGTTCCGGCCGGGTACCGGCCTCGACCAGCTGGTTGACCATGAAGCTCACGGCCGCCGCGCGGACCATGTTGTAGCCAACGCGCGAAATGGCGGTGCGCAGTTCGCGCACCTCGCGGCCCATGGGATTCAGCATGACGGAGTTGGCCATGCGCATGACGCGCAGGGCGAGCGCGGGGTCCGCGCCGGCAATGGTCTCGACAACGGCCGGATCGACGTCGGTGCTGGACAGCGCCTGCTGCAGCCGCAGCGCCGAATCCGGACAGCTGGGGATCTGCAGTCTCGAGCCTGACAGCGAGCGCGCCAGTTCGAGCACGAAGGCCGTGGCGGCGCGGTTGTTCTCGAGCTCGGCGTCCTCGCGATCGATCACTCACTTCTCTCCGGCGGCGACGGTCTTTTCCTCGTTGAGCAGCACCAGCACGACGCGACGGTTGGCATTGCGGGCTTCGGCGCTGTCGTTGGGACGCAGCGGGCGGAACTCGCCGTAGGCCACCACCGCCAGGCGGGCCGGGTCCACCCCATTATCCGTCAAAAGATGGACGACGCTCGCGGCGCGTCCTGCGGAAAGCTCCCAGTTGGAGGCATATGCCGCCGTGCGGATCGGGCGGTCGTCGGTATGGCCTTCGACCCGGATCTGCGACGCGAAGGGTTTGAGGGTCTGGGCAAGCTGCGCCAGCACCGGCTGCGCGGTGGCAGACACGTTGGCGGCACCGCTCTGGAACAGGATGTCCGTGCCGATCTCGATCTCGACCGAAGTCGCATTACGCCGGATCTTCACCAGTTTGGCGTCGATGAGCGGTGCCATGGCCTGCTCCACCCCGTTCGCCATGTCGCGCAGGTTGCGCGCCCTGTCGTCGGCCCCGTCGTTCGAGGGTTTCTGCGGGTTTGACAGATGCGGACGCTCCGCCAGAAGCGACTCCTGGACGATGCTCAGCTGCAGGTCGGCGCCGGAGCCGATGCGCGCGTGGCCGGCCTGCACGGGGTCGAAGGTCGTGGGCTCGCCGCGGAACGCCGCGCTCAGGGAGTCCGACAGGATGCGGTACTTGCCGTCGTTCACCGACGAGATGGCGTACATCACGACGAAGAAAGCCAGCAGGAGGGTGACGAGGTCGCCATAGGGAATGGCCCAGGCCTCGTGGTTGGTGTGTTCTTCGTGCTTTCGGCGGCGGGCCATGTCGGCCTCCGGGTGCGTCAGTCCAGGTAACCGGTGAGCTTGGCCTCGATCGCGCGCGGATTCTCACCCTGAGCGATGGAGATCATGCCTTCCAGCATCATCTCGCGCACGTGCGTCTGTGCGGCGATGACGGTCTTGAGCTTGCGGGAAACGGGCAGGAACAGCAGGTTCGCGAGCCCGATGCCGTAGACCGTGGCCGTGAAAGCGGCGGCAATGCCATGGCCGAGCTTGCTCGGGTCGGCGAGGTTCTGCATGACGGCCATCAGGCCCAGGACCGCGCCGATGATGCCCAGCGTGGGGGCATAGATGCCCATGCCCTCGAACACGCCTGCGGCGCGCAGGTCGGCGGCCTCGCGCGACCCGAGTTCGACATCGAGGATGTCGCGGATGGCATCGGGTTCGCTGCCGTCGATGACGAGCTGCAGCCCCTTGCGCAGGAAGGGGTCGGACTCGTTGGCCAGCATCGGCTCGAGGCCAAGCAGCCCCTGGCGCCGCGCGATCTGCGACCACTCGACTATCTTGCGGATCTGGTTCTCGGGATCGTGCACTGGCGGCCGGAAGATCCACGGCAGGATGTTGAAGGCCTGCTTCATCACCTGCAGCGGCGTCTGGATCAGGATCGAGGCGAAGGTCCCGACGATGACGATCATGAACGCCGCCGAGGACACGAGCGCATGCAGGCCCGCGCCCTTCAGCACGGCGCCGACGAGTACGGCGACGAGGGCCAGCGCGAGACCGACGAGACTGAGGATATCCACGGTCAGGATCCCCTGCGGTCCATCCAGCCTTCGAGGCGCGCCCGCAGGCGCGACATCGCCTGCCCGTGCAGCTGGCTGACGCGGGATTCCGTGACGTTCAGGACCGCGCCGATTTCCTTCAGGTTGAGTTCGTCGTCGTAGTACAGCGACATGACGAGCCGCTCCCGTTCGGGCAGTCCGGCGATCGCCCCGGCCAGCGCCTCCCGGAACATCTGGTCCTGGGTGTCGCGCAGCGGATCGACGCCGCGGTCCGCGATGTCGGCCGTGCTCGGCACGTCCTCGATGCTCGTGAGGTTGCAGGTCGAGGCGTCCTGGACGACGCGATGGTATTCGGCGAGGTCGATGCCCAGCTGCGCTGCGATCTCGACGTCGCGAGCCTCCCGGCCGTGGCGGTTCTCGACTTCGCGGATGGCGTCCGACACCTCGCGCGCGCGGCGGTGGACCGAGCGCGGCGTCCAGTCGACTTCCCGCAGGGCGTCGATCATTGCGCCGCGTATGCGGATGCCGGCATAGGTTTCGAAACTCGCACCGCGGTCAGCGGTGAAGTTCCCGGCCGCCTCGAGCAGGCCGATCATGCCGGCCTGGATGAGGTCATCGACCTCGACGGAGGGCGGCAGGCGGGCGGCAAGGTGGTAGGCGATGCGCTTGACGAGTTCCGCATGGCGGGCGACCAGGGCATCGGTTTCCCGTCCCTTGCCCGCGGACTTGTAAGCGCTGGCCGCATTCACCTCACGGGCTCCAGCGCCGGCGTGGGCGTGGCGACGAGGCGTTCGACGAAGAACTCGAGGTTGCCGCGCGGACCCGTGGCGGTCGGCCAGGTCATGACGGCACGCGCGAGTTTCGTGAACGCGCGCGAGGCGGGACCGGACGGGAAGGCTTCGAGCACGGTGCGCTGTTCGCGGATGGCCTGACGGACGAACGGATCGTCCGGGATCTCCCCGGCGTAGTCGAGAACCACGTCGAGGAACCGGCTGGTCACGCGTTCGAGCTTGCGAAAGACCGTTTCGCCATCGCCGGGGCGCGCGGCCATGTTGGCCAGGATGCGGAACCGCTGCAGGCCGTGGTCACGACGCAGCACCTTGATCAGCGCGTAGGCGTCGGTCAGCGAGGCGGGTTCGTCGCGCAGGACCACGAGCACATGCTGCGCGGCCTGGCAGAGCTGGCGCACGCCATCGGCGATGCCGGCCGCCGTATCGACGATCAGCACGTCGAGGCTCGTCGTGAGGTTGCTGAAGGCCTGCACGAGACCGAGATGCTCGCGGGTCGACAGCTCCGACAGGCGCGCGACACCCGAGGCAGCCGGGATGATGCGGAAACCCTGCTTCGTCTCGATGATCGCTTCCTCGAGCGTGCAGCGGCCGTCCAGCACATGCTCGAGCGTGAAGCGCGGCGTCACGCCGAGCAGCACGTCGACGTTCGCGAGGCCGAGGTCGCCATCGAGCACCAGCACGCGCTTTCCCTCCCGGGTCAGCGCCATGGCGAGGTTCACGGACACGCAACTCTTGCCGACGCCGCCCTTGCCACCGCTAACCGCGATGACCTGGACCGGGCTGGGTCGCGCGGCGGCGCGGATACCGGCAGCCTGGTCGGCGTCGAAACTATGCAATGGCATGCGCGATTCTCCCGAAAGTGCGCGACAGCAGGTCCTCGCCTGCCGCCGCACCGGCCTCGCGCGCCAGTTTCACGGCGCGGACGACCAGATGGTGCGCGCGGGCGGGCGCCAGGTCTTCTGGAATGCGCTGGCCGTCGCTCGTATAGCCGACGGGCAAACGGGTCTGGGCCAGCAGGGAGATCGTACCGCCAAGACTGGTCGCTTCGTCCAGTTTGGTGAGCAGGCAGCAGGTGGGAGCGAACGGCTGGAACCCGCGGTGGGCCTCCACGAGCACGCCCGCCTGCGCGGCAGCAGACAGGACGAGGCAGCAGCGGACCTGCGCCAGCGCCGTGGCCGCGCAGAATTCGGCCGCACGCAGCGGCAGTTCCGGGTCCCGGGGGCTCTGCCCTGCGGTGTCGATGAGCACGAGCCGACGGTCTGGCAGGTTCGCCAGCAGCGTCGGGAGTTCGTCGACGTCGTCGAGCACGAAGGCCTCGACGCCCAGCAGCCGGCCCAGCACCTTTAGCTGCTCCTGCGCGCCGAAGCGCTGGGAGTCGATGGAAACAAGGGCGATGTCGCGGGGGCCATGACGCATCACCCAGCGGGCCGCAAGTTTCGCGATGGCCGTGGTCTTGCCGACGCCCGTCGGGCCGACGAAGGCCATCCGGCCCCCGTGGTCCAGCAGCGCGTCGCCGGTGACCTGTAGCCGGTTCGCCAGCGAAACCAGGACCCGACGCTTGGCCTCGTCGTACGTCAGTTCCTCGGGGAGCGTGGCCAGAAGGTCGGCCGCCAGTTCGCAGGCGATACCCAGTTCCGCGAGCATCTTCAGCAGCTCCGCCTGCACCGGCGCCCGACGCGCGAGGTCGTTCCAGGCCAGCTGCGCCATCTGGGTCTCGAGGATGCGGCGCATGCTGCGCAGCTCGGCGCGCATCTCCGCATCGGCCGGCGCCTGCTGCAGGGCATGCAGCGACGCCAGCGTCGGCACCAGTTCCGGGGGTGCGGCCGGGGCGGCGACCTGGTGTGGCACCGTCACCTCGTGGGCCTCGGCATCGACGGCGGCCGACACCTCGACGCCACCCGGGACATGGCGCGTGGAGAGGATCACTGCATCCGGTCCCTGCTCGTCGCGCACCTGGCGCAGGGCCTGGCGCATGTCGCGGGCGATGAACGTCCTGATCTTCATGGTCGAATGTCCTGTGTCGATGCCGCGTCAGCGGCCCACCGCCGTGACCAGCCGCACCTTGCGGCTGTCCGGAATCTCGTTCCACGCCAGTACCTGCAGGCCCTGCACGCCGGCGCGCACGAAGCGCGCAAGGCTCGAACGCAGCACCGGCGGGACCAGCAGCACGGCCGGCTCGCCGAGCATTTCCTGACGGCGGGTCGCGTCGTTGAGACGCTGCTGCAGTCTTTCGGCCAGGCCCGGCTCGAGGCCAGGCGTCGCGCCCGAGCCCGAGGCCAGTGAGTTCTGCAGGAGCTGCTCGAGGTCGGGATCCAGCGTGATCACCGGCAACTCGTCCTTCAGGCCGGCGAGCTCCTGCACGATCTGGCGACCGAGCGCGACGCGAACCTGCGCGACGAGGGCCTGCGGGTCCTGCGTGCGCGGGGCATGGTCGGCAAGTGTCTCGATGATGGTGCGCATGTTGCGCACCGGCACGCGCTCGGCCAGCAGGGACTGGAGGACGCGCACCACGACGTTCAGCGGCAGCAGCTTCGGCACCAGGTCTTCCACGAGCTTCGGCGCGGTCTTCGACAGCGCATTGAGCAGCTGCTGCACTTCCTCGTGGCCGAGCAGTTCGTGCGCGTGCTGCTGCACGACGTGCTGGAGATGCGTCGCGATCACCGTGCTCGGGTCGACGACGGTATAGCCCAGTGTCTGTGCGTGGTCGCGCTGCGCGGGGTCGATCCACACGGCATCCATCCCGAAGGCAGGATCCTTCGTCTCGATGCCGGTGAGCTTGCCGAACACGCTGCCGGGGTTGATCGCCAGGTCCTTGTCTGGATGGATCGTGCCCTCGCCCACCGGGACGCCCGACAGGTTGATGCGGTAAAGCGACGGGCTGAATTCGAGGTTGTCCCGGATATGCACGGCGGGGACGAGGAAGCCGAGTTCCTGCGTCAGCTTGCGGCGCACGCCCTTCACGCGAGCGAGCAGGTCGCCGCCCTGGGCCGGATCGACCAGCGGCACGATCCGGTAGCCGACCTCCAGGCCAAGCAGGTCCACCGGCCGAACATCTTCCCAGGACAGGTCGCGCTGTTCGGGCGTCACCACCGGAACCGGCGGCACGTTGATCTCCTCGGCGGCGCGGGCCGCCGCGGCCTCGCGGCTCTTCTGCAGCAGGAAGGCGACGCCGGCACAGAAGGCCGCGAAGAACAGGAAGGCCAGGTTGGGCATGCCCGGGATCATGCCCATCAGCGCGATGACACCCGCGGCCACGTACAAGGCACGCGGCTGGCCGAGCTGCTTGCCGATCTCGCCGCCCATGTCCTGCTGGCCGGACACTCGCGTCACGATGATCGCGACGGCGGTCGACAGCAGCAGCGCCGGCACCTGCGCGACGAGGCCGTCGCCGATGGTGAGCAGCGTGTAGGTGCGGGCCGCGTCGCCGACCGCCATGTCGTGGGCCATCACGCCGATCGCCAGCCCGCCGACGATGTTCAGCACGAGGATCAGGATGCCGGCGGTGGCATCGCCACGGACGAACTTGCTGGCACCGTCCATGGAACCGTAGAAGTCGGCCTCGATGCGCACCTCGTTGCGGCGCTCGCGGGCCTGGTCCTGGTTGATCAGGCCGGCATTGAGGTCGGCGTCGATCGCCATCTGCTTGCCGGGCATCGCGTCGAGGGTGAACCGCGCGGTCACTTCGGAAATGCGGCCCGCGCCCTTCGTGACGACGACGAAATTGATGATGGTGAGGATGATGAAGACGACGACGCCGACCGCGTAATTGCCCCCGACGACGAATTCGCCGAAGGATTCGATGACGTGACCGGCGGCGCCCGTGCCGGTATGGCCGTGCAGGAGCACCACGCGGGTCGAGGCGACGTTGAGCGCCAGGCGCAGCAGGGTCGCCAGCAGCAGCACGCTCGGGAAGACGCCGAACTCGAGCGGCCGGGCGACGTAGAACACGCCCATCAGCACCACCAGCGACAGGGCGATGTTGAAGGTGAACAGCACGTCCAGCGCCACGGGGGGCATCGGCACGATCACCATGGCCAGGACCGCCAGGATTCCGACGGGCACGCCAAGGCCGCTGCGGAGCAGTCGGCTGAGGTTGTCGTTCGCGGCAGTTTCGGCCATGGGTCCTTATTCCCTGAAATCGATGACCGGCACGGGCGGCAACGCCTGTTTCTCGCGGCGGGCGGCACGGAGCTGGAAGATGTAAGTCAGCACCTGCGCGACCGCGACGTACAGCGTCGACGGAATTTCGTCACCGATCTCGACGTTACGATGCAAGGCGCGGGCCAACGGCGGGGCCTCGAAGATCGGTACCTGGTGCTCGGTGGCGACTTCGCGGATCCTGGCCGCCACGAAATCCACGCCCTTCGCGACGACCACCGGGGCCCGATGGCGCTTTTCGTCATATCGCAGGGCCACGGCGAAGTGGGTCGGGTTGACGACGATGACGTCCGCCTTGGGCACGTCCTGCATCATCCGGCGCTGGGCACGCTCCCGCATCAGGCGACGGATCTGCCCCCTCACCTCCGGCGAACCATCGTTTTCCCGCATCTCCTGCTTGATCTCCTCGCGGGTCATGCGCAAGTCGCGGTTGTACTGCCAGAACTGGAAGGGCACGTCGATGGCGGCGATCAGGATCAGCGCCGCGGTCAGCGCGGTCAGGGCCTGGCCGCCGATCGCGATCGACTGGCCGACCGCGGGCCCGATGGGCTGCGAGCCCAGGGCCATCATTTCCTTGAAGTGGATCGCGAAGACCACCATGCCCGCCGTGGCGACGACACCGAACTTGGCGAGCGACTTGCCGAGTTCGACCGCGCTGCGCAGGGAGAACATCCGGCCGAAGCCCGCGATGGGGTCGAGGCGGTCGAAGCGCGGCGCCAGCGCGGTGGCGCTGAAGGACCAGCCCCCCAGGACCAGGGGTGCACCCAGCGCGGCCACCAGCGTCAGCACGAGGATCGGAGAGATCGTAATGGCCGCGTTCAGGGCTGCTTCGCCCAGCGCCGGTACCATGCGCGATGGATCAATCGCCTCCTCCCGGTCGAGCATCAGGCCGTGCCGCATGAGTTCGCCCAGTCGCTCGCCGAGCGTGGGACCGAGGGCCTGCAGGCCCAGGCCCGCGGTCAGCATCACGGCCGCGGCGGTCAGGTCGCGCGAGCGCGGGATCTGGCCATTGCGACGGGCCTCGTCGATCCGTTTCTGTGTCGGTGACTCTGTCCGGTCATGTTGATCGGTCTCGGCCATGGCCTCAGCCCCCCTGCCCCAGGAGACGGCCCAGGACCCGGAAGCCCTCGGTCATCAGCGTGATGAAGCCGTGTTGCACCGACGGCAGACCCATCATCACGACGGCCAGTCCGCAGACCAGCGTGACCGGGAAGCCGATGGCGAACAGGTTCAGGGCCGGCGCCGCGCGGCTCACGACGCCGAAGGCGAGGTTCACCACCAGGAGTGCCGTGACGCCCGGCAGCGAGACCAGCAGGGCGCCGCTGAAAATCTGCCCGCCCCACTGCACGACCTGCATGGCGCCGTCCGTGCCGAGTCCGGTCGTGCCGACGGGCAGGCTGCGGAATCCCTGCACCAGCGCATCGATGAGCGTCAGGTGGCCGTCGAGCGCGAGGAAGGTGAGCGTCACGAAGATCGAATAGAACTGGCCGATCACCGGCGTGCCGGTACCGCGCAGCGGGTCGACGTTGAAGGCGAAGGAGAGACCCATGCTGTTGGCCAGCAGCTGGCCCGCCATGGCAAGCGCATCGAAGACCACCTGGACGACGAAGCCCATCGCGAGCCCGATGAGCAGCTGCTGGAAGGAGATGACGACCCCTTCGCCGGAAACCGGCGACACCGTGGGCTGGGGCAGCATCGGCGCGATGAGCAGCGTGATGGCTGCGGCAAGGATCAGGCGGCTGCGAGCCGGGAAATACCGCGCACCGAAGATCGGCGCCACCATCAGGCAGCCACCGATGCGTATGAAGGGCCAGAGGTAGAAGGCGACCCAGGATTCGAGTTGGCCGGCGGTGACCGTAAGCACGGCGGTATCACTGCCCTAGCGGATGAGCTGCGGGATGCTCAGGAACAGCGCGCGCGTGTATTCGATGATCGTCTTCAGCATCCAGGGACCGGCGATGACCACCGTCGCCGCCATGCCGAGCAGCTTCGGGATGAACGACAGCGTCATCTCGTTGATCTGCGTCGCGGCCTGGAACACGCCGATGAGCAGACCCACGGACAGCGCGACCAGCAGCAGCGGCGCGGACAGCAGCAGCGTCATCTCGAGCGCGCGCGTACCGATGTTCATAACGATTTCCGGCGTCATGCGGCGCTCCTATCGATAGAAGCTGGCGGCCAGCGTTCCAACCAGCAGCGACCAGCCGTCCACCAGCACGAACAGCATGATCTTGAAGGGCAGCGATATCAGCACCGGGGAGAGCATCATCATGCCCATCGACATCAGCACGCTCGCGACGACGAGGTCGATGATGACGAAGGGGATGAAGACCATGAAACCGATCTGGAAGGCGGTCTTGAGCTCGGAAGTCGCGAAGGCCGGGACCAGTATCGACAGCGGCACGTCATCGGGCTTCTCGAAACCCTTGCCACCGGAAATGCGGACGAAGGTGGCTATGTCCGCTTCGCGCGTCTGGCGCAGCATGAACTGCTTGAGCGGGCCGGCGCCGCGCGACAGCGCCTCGGTGGTTTCGATCTGCCCCGCCATGTAGGGCTGGACGGCCTCCGCATTGATGCGGTCTATGACCGGCGACATCACGAAGAAGGTCAGGAACAGCGCGAGGCCGATCATGACCTGGTTCGGCGGCGACTGGCCGGCGCCGATCGCCTGCCGCAGGATCGACAGCACGATGATGATGCGCGTGAACGCGGTCATCATCAGCAGGATGGCGGGCAGCATCGACACTGCCGTCATCAGCAGGAGGACCTGCAGCGTCAGCGAGTAATTGCCGCCGCCGCTCACCGTGACGGCAGGCAGGCCCGGCGCGGCGGCCTGCGCCAGCTGCGGCAACAGCGCCGCGGCCAGCAGCGACAGCGCGCACAGGTGTGTCGACGGGCGGCTCATCGGCCGATGCCCTTCTTCAGCAGCGCGGCGAAGTCGGGCCGCAGCGCAAGCGTCGGGCTGGCCGGCGTCGGCGCCGGGAGCGTGCCCTCGGGCAGCACCTGCAGCAGGTTCACGCGGCCCGGGGCCACGCCCAACAGCACCTGCTGCGAACCGACCTGCAGCACGACGGCGCGTTCGCGCGCACCGAGCGCGACCTGCGCCACGATCTGCAGGGATTCCGTGCCACCGCTGATCCCGCGCAGCCGCCGCATGACGAAGGCCACGCCGAAGATCGCGGCCAGCACGACCAGCAGCGCGAACGTCACCTGCCCGAGGCCGCCGGCACCCGAGGTCCCGGTCGAAACCGCTGCGGCGGGTGCGGCGAAGGCCGGCGCCGCGCCCTGCTCCGCGGCAAGTCCCGCGAACGGCAGCAACAGCGCATTCACCAGGGCGAAGCAGCGTTTCACGTCAGGTCACTTCAGCTTGCGGATGCGTTCGGCGGGGCTGATCACGTCGGTCAGCCGGATGCCGAACTTCTCGTTCACCACCACGACCTCGCCATGGGCGATCAGCGTGCCGTTCACGTAGACGTCCAGCGGTTCGCCCGCGGCACGCTCCAGTTCAACGACGGAACCCTGGTTGAGCTGCAGGAGGCTGCGGATCGGCAGTCGCGTGCGCCCGACTTCCAGCGACAGGGTGACCGGCACGTCGAGGATGACGTCCATGTTCACCTCGCTGGTCGAGCCCTCGTCCATGCCCATCGGCATCATCATCGCGTCGGGCTGCACGGCAGGTGGCAGGTCCATGCCGGGATTGGCCATCGCCATCGCGGCGAGCATGTCGGCTTCGCTGATGTTCTCGTTGCTCATCGTGGCGGCCTTACTGCATTACGAAGCTGGTGAAATAGAGGTTCTCGAGCTTCTCGCCCTTCTCGCCCTCGGTTTCGATGAGCTTGCGGACGGTTTCGAGGGCTTCCTGACGCAGGTGTTCCTTGCCCTCTCGATTGGAGAGTTCCTCGACCTGTTGCGCGCCGAGCAGCAACAGCAGGTCATTGCGGATCGCCGGGTCGTGCGACTTCAGGAACTCGACGAACTCCGGCTCGCGGGTCATCAGCTGGACGGCGACCTGCAGGAACTTGGCATGGCCGGATTCGAAATTGACGACGAAGGGCGGATCGAGCGCGACGTACTGCGACGGTTTCCTGGGCTCGACCTTCTCGGCGTGGGCCTCGCCTTCCTTCTTGTCACCACCGCGCATCATCAGGAATGCCGTGGCACCGCCACCGATCAGCACGACGGCTGCCGCGATGAGGATGATCAGCTTCTTCTTGCCCGGCTTGGGCGCTTCGGCTTCGGCGGGAGCAGGGGCATTCGACATGGCGTGGATCCTTCAGAGGGTGTGTTGTCGGTGTGACGCCACCCGAAGGACCTGCAGCAAGGGCCGTGCCAGCCCGGACCGCAAGCCCGCAGGGGCTTGAAATCACGGGATTTTTACCAGACGCCGGCCACCGACGGAAATCGGCGGCTCAAGGATGCGACGGAATTCCGTCGTCAGGCATAGGTATCGAGCAGCCCGGCATGCCGTGCAACGGTCGCAGCGGCCAGCGACACGTCCATTTCGCCGGCCACCGGCGTGTCACCGCCCGTGCCGGCAAACCCGGCGCCGGACGATCCGGCCTGCGGGGCCTGCTGCCGCGGCGGCTCGCGGAACACGCCCGCATCGGACAGCTGCATGCCCTGCGCCGCGAACATTTCGCGCAACCGCGGCAGCGAATCCTGCAGGGCGGCGCGGGTGTCGGCATGCTGGGCGCCGAACCAGACGGTGGTCTTGCCGTCGTCCTGGGTTCGGATCTGCACTTCGACAGGCCCGAGGTGTTCGGGCGACAGGCGGAGCGCACCCTGCCGCTCGCCGCGGGTCGCCATCAGGGTCAGGCGTGCCCCGATCGAGTCCGCCCATTGCGCCGTGCCAACCTGCTCGCGGATCAACACGGGCTGCTGCGCCTCGCCGGTCGCGGCATCGCCGGCCACCGGCGCGGTGGCCAGCGTGGTCGTGAACGCCGCCTGCCTGGATCCGTCGGCGCCTGCCGGCGCGGCATCCGGGCGACGCTCGCCGGACAGCAGCGCCGCCAGCGACTGGAAATCGGCGGACTTCGCCGTTCCGGCCGGCGCAGCGGCGGGCAGGGACGTCGGCGTTTCCGACGGCGGGACGAGCCCCTCGGCGCCATCGGTCAGCTCGAGCCGCGGTGCCAAGGGCGCTGCGGGCTTTGCCGGAGCCAGGGTCGCGCTGACAAGCGCCTCGGATGCCGGAGGCATCGCCGTGGCATCCGAAGGCAGTTCGGTGACACCCGCCGGCACGAGCAGCGGCGCAACGGCCGCGCCTGCCCTGGCGACCGATGCGCCGGTCGGGTTCCCCGCCGGCTGCGCCGTGGACGCAGGCGCGGACGCCGACGCAGACGTGGGCGTGGATCGTGTCGTGGCGGCGGCCACCTGCATCGCGGGCGTGCCAGCCAGCATCTGGGCCATCACGGCCATGGCAGCGGCGGCCGCTTCCGGTGAAGTCGGCGCGCTTGGTGGTTCGGAGGGCGTCTCGTCGGCGGTGGTGCCGAGGATCAGGCTGGCGAGCGGGGACTCCGGTGCTGTCGACAGCGCTGCAGGCAACGTCGCCGGATCCGCCGGGAGCAGGTTGGCGACAGGTTGCGTGGCCGCCTGGGCGGCGTTCGGCACCGGCACCCCGGCGAGCACCCCGAGCATGCCGAGGAACCCGCCCGGCGCGGCCGATGCATCCGCCGTGGTCGTGGCATCCGAAGCGCCTGCCAGGGCGTTACCCGGCGGCGCAGCGGGATTGACGGAGGGAGTGATGGCCATGAGTGTTCCTGGTGACATGTTCAGGGTGTCTCTTTCCGTCGCCGCAGCAGCTGTTGCGACAGCTCGTCGCTGGCAACCTGCTCGCGGCGTTCCTGTTCACGGAATTCCTCGCTGCGCCACTGGGTGACGACGGTATCGAGGGCCTTGACCCGCACGGCGGCGCCTTGCCAGAGCCGTGTTTCGAGCACGACTTCCTGACGGGCCCCGGCGACGACGAGGCCCTGCTGCCGGACGGCCTCGGCCAGTCGTGCCAGGAAGGCCTGGTAATCACGCAGGGCAAGCCCGCTCGCGCCGTCGGCCACGCGCCGCGTGAAATTCAGTTCGTAGTCGCGCTGGTAATCCTGCAGCTCGCCGAGTTTCTTCTCGGCATCCGAGAGCTTGCGCTGGGCGTCGGCGACACGGCGCGCGGCGCGCTTCTCGTCCTCGCCCATCACGCGCTGCACGGGTTGGATGCGTTCCGAGCGTGTCATTCAGCTTCTCCGAAGAGCGCGCCCAGCTGGTCGACGCTTTCCGCCATGCTGACACGCTCCGGGATGGCCTGCTGCAGGAAGCGCGTCACATGCGGCCATTGCGCGATCGCGGCATCGATGCGGGGATCGCTGCCGCGCTGGTAGGCGCCGATCGCGATGAGGTCCCGGTTCTGCTGGTACAGGGATAGCGACTGCTTGAGCAGGCGCGCGGCCTCGAACTGCGGCTCGGGGACGATGTCGTGCATGACGCGGCTGATCGACGCCTCGATGTCGATGGCCGGATAGTGCCCCGTTTCGGCAATGCGCCGCGACAGGACGATGTGGCCGTCGAGGATCGCGCGTGCCGCATCGGCGATCGGATCGTTCTGGTCGTCGCCTTCGGCCAGCACGGTATAAAAGGCGGTGATCGACCCGGAATCGCTCGCGCCATTCCCGGCGCGCTCGACCAGCGAAGGCAGGCGCGCGAACACCGAAGGCGGATAACCCTTGGTCGCCGGCGCCTCGCCGATAGCGAGCCCGATCTCGCGTTGCGCCTGCGCGAAGCGCGTCAGCGAATCCATGATGAGCAGGACGTTCAGGCCCTGGTCGCGGAAATGCTCGGCTATGGCCGTGGCACGCCAGGCGCCATGCAGGCGCATCAGCGGCGTGTTGTCCGCGGGCGAGGCCACCACCACGGAACGCCGCAGGCCCTCCGGCCCCAGGATCCTCTCGATGAATTCCTTCACCTCGCGGCCGCGTTCGCCGATGAGCCCTACGACGATCACGTCGGCCTCGGTGTAGCGGGCCATCATGCCGAGCAGCACCGACTTGCCGACGCCGGAGCCTGCGAAAAGGCCGATGCGCTGTCCCCGCCCGACCGTCAGCATCGCGTTGATCGCGCGGACACCGACATCGAGCGTGCGCGTGATCGGCGATCGGTTCAGCGGGTTCATCGGCACGCCCATCAATCGCCCGCGTGCTTCGCAGGTGATGGGCCCCTTGCCATCCAGCGGCTGTCCGGCACCGTCGATGACGCGGCCGAGCAATTCGGGTCCGACCGGCACGTCGCCCGCGCCAAGGCGCGGCACGACGCGCGCGCCGGGCCGCAGGCCATGCAGTTCCCCGGTGGGCATGAGGTAGATGCGGTCGCCGGAAAAGCCCACGACCTCGGCGTCGATGGCGGGACCGGTGCCAGTCAGCACTTCGCAGCGGTCGCCCACGGCGGCCTGGCATCCCTGCGCTTCGAGCGTGAGGCCCACCATGCGCGTGAGCCGCCCTTCCACCGGCGGCGGCGACATCTGGCTCACGGCGCGCAGGCTGCGCTCCAGCTGCGAACTCCAGTTGCGGGACAGCGTGGCGACCGTGGTGCTCATGGCAGCGGACCCGGCGGCGGCGGCGCCTCCCCTTCAGGATGCTTCGCCAGCACTTCCTCGGTGATCGCCGCGAGCCGGGACTCGAGCCGCGCATCGACCGTCGCCGACTCCGCGATGACGCGGCAGTCCCCGCGCGACAGCGAAGGATCCTCGATGAAGGTCCACAACGCGCCGGACTCCGACAACGGGGGCCTGTCGCGCAGCAGCGCGGCGTCGGCCGGGTGGAGCTGGATGCGCACGTCGCGCACGGCCGCGGGCAGGAGGCCCACGGTGTCCTTCACGATGCCGATCACCAGTTCGGGATCGGCTTTCAGTTCACGGCGCAGCAGCTGGGCACCGACTGCAAGCGCGAGCCCTGCCAGCTGTCGCTGCACCTCGGCATCGACGAGCTCGAGCGGGCGCGCAAGCGCGGCGAGCGTCTTGGCGAGCAGTGCCGACTGCGCGTCGAGCTGCCGCATTCGCGCATCGATTTCTGCCTGAGCTTGGGCAAGCCCTTCGGCTCTGCCATCGGTCTTTGCCTGTTCACGGATCGAGTCCTCCTCGATTTCAAGTTCACGCGAGCGCCGTACGCGGCGGCCGGCAATGGCCTCCACGCCGCTCATGTCGGGCAGCGCCCAGGCCTGCACGGCCGTGCCGTCGTCGACGCTCAGGATGTTCGGTTCGATCATGTGTCAGTCGCCGGGATATCAGTCGTCGGCCTGTACCCAGTCCTTCACGACCTGGGCCACGCGCGCCGGGTCCTTGGTCACGTGACCCCGCGCCATCGCGATCTGCTGGTCATAGCCCGCGTTGGAAGCACCGCCACCGGCCGTCGTCGACGGTGCGCCCGGAGCGCCGCCACCCTGGGACCCCGCTTCGGCCGCAGGGCCCGCGACCGCCAGCGCAGGCAGTTCACCCGCCGGGCCCGCGACCGCCAGACGCTGGCGTGGCGCCGCACCGCCACCGGTCAGGTTCCGGATCAGCGGTCGGACGACGAACAACAGCAACAGCGCGACGATGATGAGACCCGACCCGAGCTTGGCGAGATCGCGGACCATCGGCTGTTCCCACAGCGGCAGCTTGTCCATCTCCGGCACGTCCATCGCGGAGGCGGACACCGGATGGAACCCCTGGTTCACGACCGAGACGGAATCGCCGCGCTTTTCGTCGAAGCCCACCGCGTCCTTCACCAGCGAGGTGAAACGGGCGAGCTGCTCGTCGGTCAGCGGCGTTTCCTCCGTCTTGCCACTGGCATCGGTGGTGCGGAGGTTGTCCACGAGCACTGCGACCGACAGGCGCTGCAGTCGGCCCGAGGGCTGGCGGACGTAAGCCACCGTGCGGTTGATTTCATAGGTGCGGTTGGCCTGCTTGGACGTGTTGTCCGGGCCCTGCGGCGCGGCGGGCTGCGCGGGCTGAGCTGCGGCGGCGGCGCCGGGTCGGCCCGCGGCAGCGCCCTGCCCGGCCGCCGCGGGCGGCGTGCCGGTCTGCGCGGTGCGCGCGACCACGGAGCCACCCTGAGGCGGCTGGTTGCTCAGCGCCCCGGGCACTCCCCCGGTGGGCGCTCCCGGCGCATTGCGCGACAGTTCCTCGGTCACCTGCTCGGTGCGCACGATCTG
>JBEEKA010000094.1:0-17813 GCA_041168985.1 Pseudomonadota bacterium
TCTTGTGCAGGTCACCGGTACGCGGCTATGGGGCGGGCGCGCCGGCGATGCCGCCGCGCTCGTGCTGCTGGCGACGCCGCTCTACATGCTGGTCGGCCAGCTCAACCTGCTCGACATGGGCGTCACGTTCTTCCTGACCGCCGCGCTCTGTGCGTTCCTGCTGGCGCAATGCAACGGTGCGGGGGAGGCCGAGAACCGACGCTGGATGATCGGTGTCTGGATCTCCGTTTCACTGGGGTTCCTGCAGAAGGGGCTGGTCGCCGGCGCGGTGCCGGTGCTGGCGCTCGTCACCTACAGTGCGATTCAACGTGACTGGGGAGTCTGGCGTCGACTTCACCTTGGCATGGGGGTTGCGATCTTCGTCGTCCTCTGCGCGCCCTGGGTGATTGCACTGGGGTGGCGGAACATTGAGTACGCCTCGTTCTTCATCATCCACGAACACTTCACGCGCTTCCTGACCACCGAACACCAGCGCGTGGAACCCTGGTGGTTCTTCGTCGCGGTATTCGGCGCTGGCGCGTTGCCCTGGTCGCTGGCGATGCTGGCTGCGGGCTGGCGGAGCATCGCGGAGCGCGGGCGCGGACGTTTCGATGTGTCAGCGGCCCTCGCCGTCTGGGCGCTCGTGGTGGTGGTGTTCTTCTCGCTGTCCGGCTCGAAATTGGCGCCTTACATCATGCCGGCGGTGCCGCCGCTTGCCCTGCTGCTGGGGCGGGAGATGGACCGGGGCCTGTCGGCGCGCGGGCAGGCCGTTCTGCTGGGACTGGCCGCGGCGCTGGTCCTGTTGCTGCTGGCTTCGAAGCCGCTTGTTCTGCTTCTCGTCCCGGCGGGACTCAAGAAGACGTTCTATGGCGAGGTGTCGAACTGGGTGACGGCCGGTGGGGTTTGTGCGTCACTGGGTGTGCTTGGCGCGACCTGGCTCTGGCGCAAGGGGCGTGGGATCCAGGGCTGCATGTCCATCTCAATGGGTCTTTACCTGTGCTGGATGGTCGTGATGGGGGGTGCCAACCTGATGGCCGATCTTCGCGGTGTACCGGGTGCCCAGGCAAAGATGGCGCCGCGAATCGCAGCCGGCGAGCCGTTCTATTGCGTGGGCACCTACCTGCATTCGCTGAGTTTCGAACTGGGCCGGACCTGTCGGCTGGTCGAATATCGGGGCGAACTGCAGTTCCAGTTCGAGACGGACCGCGGCAGTGAACCGCTTGGCATGGACGCTTTCGCGCGCGAATGGTCGGAACGACGCGGCGGCGTTGCCTTGGTCTTCAAGCAGGTCATGCCGAAGCTGGAGGCGCTGGGAGTGCAGACGCGTATCCTTGCCGAGTACCCGGAGTTCCTGATCGTGGAGCATCCATGACGACACCATTCCTGCCGTTCACGCGCCCGACTCTCGATGAAGACACCATCCAGGGCGTCGTCGACGTCCTGCGCAGTGGCTGGCTGGCGACGGGTCCGAACGTCGCGAAGTTCGAAAACGCGCTGTCCGACTACGTGGGCGGACGATCGGTCCGGGTCATGACCTCCGCCACGGCCGCGCTCGAGATCGCGCTGCTTGCCGCCGGGATCGGTCCGGGCGACGAAGTGATCACGCCGGCGATGAGTTTCGTTGCCACGGCGAATGTCATCGCGCGGGTTGGCGCGAAACCGGTCTTCGTCGACGTGGACCTCGATACGCGGAACATCGACTTCGACGCTGTGGAGCGGGCGATAACGCCGGCGACGATGGCGCTGATGCCGGTCCATTTTTCCGGCCTGCCCGTGGACATGGACCGCCTGTACGACATCGCGGAAGCCCAGGGCCTGCGTGTGATCGAGGATGCAGCCCATGCGATTGGTTCGGGGCGGCCGGGACGCCGCATCGGGTCCTTCGGGGATCTCGTCTGCTTCAGTTTCCACCCGAACAAGAACATGACCACGCTCGAGGGTGGCGCGCTGGTGGCCGACGATCCGGATGAGCTCCGGGCCATCGAACTGCACCGTTTCCACGGGCTCGACCGCCATGCCGACGGAACCATGGAAGTCAGCCTGCCGGGCGGCAAGTCGAACCTGACCGACGTGGCTGCGCGCGTCGGCCTCGGGCAGTTGCCGAAGCTCGATGGCTTCAATGACCGTCGGCGCGCGTTGGCCGGGCTGTATTTCGAACGGCTTGCCGATGCCAGGTTGCTGCGCCTGCCGGCGCGGGGCGACGAGTCACACAGCTGGCACATGTTCGCACCCTTGCTGGACCTCCCCAACCTGCGCATCGACCGCACGGGCTTCATCGCGAAGATGAAGGAGCAGGGGATCGGCGTCGGGGTGCATTACCCGGCCATCCACCTGTTCAGTCACTACCGCGGCATGGGCTATGTGGACGGGGACTTCCCGAATGCGGAGCGCATCGGTCGCGAGACGGTCACCCTTCCGCTGTTTCCGGCCATGCGGGATGGCGACGTCGATCGCGTATGTGACGCGATGTGCCGCATCCTGGCGGAGAACGCCCGATGAGAACCCCTGAAGTCAGTATCGTCATCCCCGTCTACAACGAGGAAGGTGGACTTGCCGCGTTGTTCGACGCGCTGTATCCGGCGCTCGACGGCATGGGCAGGAGCTACGAGGTGCTGTTCGTGAACGACGGCAGCCGCGACCGCTCCGCCGCGATACTCCGCGAACAGTGCCAGAAGCGACCGGACGTCACGCGTGTCGTCCTGCTGGCCGGGAATTTCGGCCAGCACAATGCGATCCTCGCCGCGTTTTCCCAGTCGCGCGGCAAGGTCGTCGTCACCCTGGACGCCGACCTACAGAACCCTCCGCACGAAATTCCGCGGCTGCTTGCCGAGATCGACAACGGCCATGACTACGTCGGGACGATCCGCGCCGGTCGGCAGGACAGCCTCTGGCGGGTGCTGCCATCGCGGATGCTGAACCGGATCCGCGAAAGCACGACGCGTATCCGGATCACCGACCAGGGCTGCATGCTGCGCGCCTATGGCCGCAATGTCGTCGACGCGGTGAATGCCTGCCCTGAGATGAATACGTTCATCCCGGCGCTGGCCTACCTTTTCGCACGGTCCCCCACCGAAATCACGGTGTCGCATGCAGAGCGCGAAGCGGGTGAGTCCAAATATTCGTTCTATTCGCTGCTGCGGCTGAACTTCGACCTCATGACGGGTTTCTCGATCGTGCCGCTGCAGGTGTTCTCGCTGCTGGGCGTCATCGTGTCCTTCCTGTCCCTGGGCCTGTTCGCGCTGCTTGTCGTGCGCCGCCTGGTCGTTGGCGCGGAGGTCGAGGGCGTGTTCACGCTGTTTGCCATCGCCTTCTTCCTGATCGGGATCCTCCTGGCCGGGGTGGGGTTGCTGGGTGAATACGTGGGCCGCATCTACACCCAGGTTCGTGCGCGTCCCCGGTACCGCATCGAGGCCGTGCTCGCGCCCGGTGACGGACGGTCGGGCGCGGACGATCGACCGGAGCAGGCATGACGACTGCGGTCGTCTTCGGGTACGGCGACGTCGGCATCCGCTGCACGGCGACGCTGCTTGCGCAGGGCGTAAAGGTGTTGCTGGTCGCCTCCCATGCCGACGACCCGCACGAAACCCAGTGGTATGGAAGCCTCGCGCGGTTTGCCGGCGACAGGGATCTTCCCGTCCACTTGTCCGAGGACGCGCAGTCGCCAGAACTGCTTGGGCGTGTGCGGGAGCTGGCGCCGGACTTCCTTTTCTCGTTCTATTACCGCCGCATGATTCCGCAGTCGCTGCTCGACTGCGCCTTGCGGGGCGCGTTCAACATGCACGGCTCCCTGCTGCCGCAGTTCCGCGGCCGCGCACCGGTCAACTGGGCCGTGGTGAAGGGTGCGACCGTCACGGGCGCCAGCCTGCACCGGATGACGTCGAAACCGGATGCCGGGCATCTCGTGGACCAGATGGCGGTACCGATCCTGCCGGACGATACGGCCTTCGACGTCTTCCGCAAGGTCTGCCCGGCGGCGGAGTTCGTCCTGCATCGCTCCCTGCCGGGGATCATAGCCGGTACCGCGCCGGACATCGTCCAGGACCTCGGTGCGGGCAGTTATTACGGCGCACGCCGGCCTTCCGATGGCGAGATCGACTGGGACCGTCCGGCTGCGGAGATCCACAATCTCATCCGTGCCGTGGCCCCGCCGTTTCCGGCTGCGCGCACGCGCTTCAGCGGGGCGGCCGTTCGCGTGTTCCGCAGCCTCCATGTGGACGTGGACTCGCCGGACGGGAAAGGACCGCTGCTTTTCGCCCGCGACGGCCGGCTCTTCGCCCGCTGCGGCGATGGTCGTGTTCTGCGCCTTCTTGAACTGGAGGTCGAAGGGACGAACGTCGATGTGGCCAACTGGTCCGCGACGCTTCGAATGCCGCTCCCACTCGGCGGGGGGGGGGCGGCGTGAGGATGGTCCTGAAGGTCGATGTCGACACCTTCGAAGGAACCCGCCACGGTGTTCCAGCACTGCTCGAACTCCTGCGCCGCCATGACGCCCCGGCGACGTTCCTGTTCTCGCTGGGGCCCGACCATACCGGTCGCGCGATCAAACGGGTGTTCCGTCCCGGGTTCCTGTCCAAGGTGTCGCGCACGTCGGTGCTGGAACACTATGGGCTCAAGACGCTCCTGTATGGAACGTTGCTTCCCGGACCTGATATCGCGCGCCGCTGCGCCGATATCCTGCGAGGCGTTGCAGCGGCAGGTCATGAGGTGGGCGTGCATTGCTACGACCACGCCCGCTGGCAGGACGACCTGCCGCGGGGGGGGGCTGCCCTGATCCGCAGGGAAATGACGCGGGCCGCCGAACGGTTTGCCGAGGTCTTCGGCACACGACCCACGGTCCATGGCGCGGCCGGCTGGCAGATGCCGGATGCCGCGCTCCTGGAAGAAGAATCGCTGGGATTCACCGTGGCTTCCGACACACGGGGTGGCACGCCATTCCTGCCAGTGGTCGACGGACGTGTGCTGGACGTGCTGCAGATTCCCACGACCCTGGCCACGCTGGACGAGATCCTCGGCGGTGACGACGAGGCCGGTCAGGATCCCATTGGCTGGTTGCTGCGCCAGACGGCGGCCGTTCAGGGCGACCACGTTTATACTCTGCATGCCGAACTCGAGGGGCGCCGCCTGCTGGCGGACTTCGAGCGACTGCTGGCCGGATGGCGCGCACAGGGCTACGCCTTCGTGACACTGGGCCAGATCGCCGCCGGCATCGACCGCGCCACGCTGCCTCGGCGCGTCGTCCGTCCGGGCAGCGTGCCGGGACGCTCCGGCACGCTCGCCGTGGCGATCGACTGACCGTTCGACCTGACTGCAAGACTCAAGGAATACGCCATGTCCCTCAAGGTACTGATCCTCGGCGCCAACGGCTTCATCGGCAGTGCGCTGACCGAGTCGATCCTCGCGAAGACCGAATGGGAAGTCTTCGGCATGGACATCGCGGACAACAAGCTGTATGCCGTGCTCGGCAAGCCGCGGTTCAAGTTCGTGGAAGGCGATATCACGATCAACAAGGAATGGATCGAATACCACGTCCGCAAGTGCGACGTCGTGGTGCCGCTGGTGGCGATCGCGAACCCCACGCAGTACGTGAAGAACCCCTTGCGCGTGTTCGAGCTGGACTTCGAGGCCAACCTGGCGATCGTGCGGCTCTGCGTGAAGTACAAGAAGCGCATCGTCTTCCCGTCGACCTCCGAGGTCTACGGCATGTGCCCCGATCCCGTGCTCGACGAGGAAGAGAGCAATCTGGTCTACGGGCCGATCGACAAGCAGCGCTGGATCTACGCGAACTCCAAGCAGCTGCTGGATCGCGTGATCTTCGCGTACGGCGTGCGGGACAGCCTCGATTACACCTTGTTCCGTCCGTTCAACTGGATCGGCCCCCGCCTGGACGATATCCATGAGGCCAAGGAAGGCAGTTCGCGCGTCTTCACGCAGTTCCTGGCGAACGTCTTCCACGGCCAGCCGATCCGGCTGGTCGATGGCGGCCTCCAGCGGCGTTCGTTCACCTATATCGATGACGCGATCGACTGCCTGATCCGAATCATCGAGAACAAGGACGGCTGCGCCACGAGGCAGATCTTCAACATCGGCAACCCGAAGAACGACGTCTCGGTCGTCGAACTGGCAAAGGCGGTCATCGGCGCCTTCCGCGACATCCCGGAATACGCGCACCTGGCGGATTCGGCACAGGTTGAAACGGTCGAGAGCCAGGCCTATTTCGGCAAGTACTACCAGGACATCCAGGCCCGCGTGCCGGCGGTCCATCGCGCGAAGTCGAAGCTCGGCTGGGAGCCTACGACCGACTTCAATACGGCGATCCGCAAGACCCTGCAGTACCACGTGCGACGCGGCGACTTCATGCCGAAGACGGAAGACTGATGAACAGCAGCACCAGCAAGTCCCCCTTGCGGTTCCACGTCACCGGGTGGATGCAGGCCGCGGCCCTTTCAATTCTGATGGGGGGTGTGTCGTCCCCGATCCTGGCGCAGGCCGCGCCGCCTCCCGGCGTCGATGCCGCCCGCCCGCCGACCGAGCGCACGCTGAGACCCTCTGGCAAGTCCCAGAACCAGGAGCGGGTCACGCTGAGCCAGGACTGCCGCAAGCTCGAGGCGGACATGCGCGAGCAGTACCGGATCCAGTCCGACAGCGTCCGCAGCCAGTACGCCTCGCAGATCGGGAAGGCCCCGCAGGCCGAACATGCCACGCTGGAGCGCGAGCGCGATGCCCGGCTGCGCGAATTGCATGAGCAGGGTGATTCCGCCGCGAAGCAGTTCGGGGATCATTGCCGGGAAGGCAACAAGGCCCTGTTGCGGGCCCCGACGTCGCCGACGGAAGGGCGCTAATCCGCTTCGGTCGCCCAGGGAAGGGGCAGGGGACGGGAGTCGACGTTCGTCGCTTCCCCATCCGCGGTGGCATCCGCCGCCGCAAGCGGGGCGACGGCGAGGCACTCCTGCCGATCCTCATCCATCCTCAGTACATCCACCACGGTGGCATCGCGGCCGTCCGCGAGCCGGATGCGCTGTCCCGGGGACAGATCCCCGGCAGAATGGATTTCGAAGCGTTGTGCCCGCCTTTTCACGCGGCCCCGGTAATGGGCCCTCGCGATGATCTCCTGCCCGGTGTAGCAACCCTTCGTGAAGGAAATGCCGTCGATATGGTCGAGGTTCAGCATCTGCGCCACGAACTCACCGCTCGTGGCTGCCGTCAGCCGGGGCAGTCCCTCGGCGATGTCCGCTGCCCGCCAGTCCCGCGAGTTTCCCGGCTGCCCCTCGGGCGCAGGACTGCCAGATGGCAGGACCATGACCCTGCGTCCCCCGGCATCCGTGATGCCGATGACCGGGTGGCCGTCGGAGGCGTCTTCCACCCGGGCTTTTGCGCGCAGCAGGTAGCGGCGCAGGAGGGCCACGACCGGCACGACGAGTTCGCGGGACGTGACCGCCAGGACGTCTTCGCCGGCCGGGAAGAGCTGCAGGATGGCGATGACCCGTCCCTGCGGGGAGTGCAGGCCGGCCCGGAGCCCGGGTCGGGCGTCCAGCTGCTCGAGGTCGTTGGACAGCTGGCCCTGCAGGAAACGCCTCGAATCCGGCCCCGCGATCCGCAGGACACCCAGATCAGGAAGCGGCGTCACGTAGGCTGGGTTCATGTTTTCGGCGATCACGGAAGGCCGGCGATTCTGGCACAATTGCGCGCCATGCAGCCCAAGCACGATCTGCCGCCCCCGAAGGCTGATCCGACGCCCATCGGCTCGGAAAAGCCGCCCGAGGACAGGGTGGCGCAGCCCGTTGAAATCGGCGGACCCCAGGGCCCGGAGCCTACCCGCTTCGGTGACTGGGAGCGCAAGGGCCGCTGTATCGATTTCTGAAAGGTAGGACGCATGCCAGCCAGACCGCTGTCGCCTCATCTGTCGGTGTACCGCTTCGCGTACACCATGTCCCTTTCGATCCTGCATCGCGCCACCGGCATTGCGCTGTCTGCGGGTCTCCTCATGCTGGTCTGCTGGCTGATGGCCGCCGCGGCCGGACCCGAGACCCATGCCAGCGTGACCTCAGCCCTGTCCCATGGGCCGTTCCAGGTCGTGCTTGCGGCCTGGCTGGTTTCCTTCGTGTACCACCTCGGTGCCGGCATCCGCCATATCTGCTGGGACTTCGGTTACGGATTCGAGAAACACCAGGCGCGCGCCAGCGCCCGCTGGCTCGTCGTGCTCGTGGCGCTCGTTGCGACGGGCCTGCTGTACCTGTTCTTCTGCCCGACGGGGGTGCGTCCGTGAGGGGCGCGGACGCGAAGAGCGGCCTGCGCCGCGGTTCGGCCCGCAACGGCGTGCACCACTGGCTGGCGCTCCACCGGGTTTCCTCTTTCGCGCTGTTGCCGCTGTCGGCCTGGTTCGCCTGCTCGCTGCTTGCCCTGCGCGGGTTCGACTATGCAGCCGTGGTCGCGTGGCTGTCTTCGCCCTGGCAGGCCGTGCTGGCCTGCCTCTTCGTGGCGACGTCCGCCTGGCACTCGAAGATGGGAATCCAGGTCGTCATCGAGGATTACGTACACGGCCACGGCACGAAACTGCTTGCGATGTATGTCTCGCAGTTCGTCCACGTCCTGGTCGCCATGGGCGGCCTCTTCGCCGTGCTGAAGATCGCTTTCGGCGCGCACTGACCGACACGGAACACGCAACGACATGTCCGCCTACACGTTTACCGAACACACCTACGATGTCGTGGTCGTCGGCGCCGGCGGCGCCGGGCTGCGCGCCACGCTGGGCCTCGCGGAAGCCGGCCTCTCGACGGCCTGCCTGACCAAGGTATTCCCGACGCGCAGCCACACGGTTGCCGCGCAGGGCGGCATCAGCGCCGCGCTGGGCAACATGGGGCCCGACGACTGGCGCTGGCACATGTATGACACCGTCAAGGGATCCGACTGGCTCGGTGACCAGGACGCGATCGAATTCATGTGCAAGGAGGCCCCCGCGGCCGTCATCGAGCTTGAACATTACGGCGTGCCGTTCTCGCGCACCGGCGAGGGGCGCATCTACCAGCGTCCCTTCGGCGGCATGACGACGGAATACGGCAAGGGCATCGCGCAGCGCACCTGCGCCGCGGCCGACCGGACCGGCCATGCGATGCTCCATACGCTCTACCAGCAGTCGATCAAGAACGAGGCCGAGTTCTTCATCGAATACTTCGCGCTCGACCTCATCATGGAGGACGGCGCCTGCCGGGGCGTCATTGCGCTGAACCTGGCTGACGGGTCGCTCCACCGCTTCCGCGCCCACCGTGTCGTGCTGGCGACCGGCGGCTATGGCCGTGCTTACTTCTCCGCCACGTCGGCCCACACCTGCACCGGCGATGGCGGTGGCATGGTGCTCCGCGCGGGCCTTCCCGTGCAGGACATGGAGTTCGTGCAGTTCCATCCGACCGGTATTTACGGCTCGGGTTGCCTCATCACGGAAGGTGCGCGCGGCGAGGGCGGTTACGTCACGAACTCGAAGGGCGAGCGCTTCATGGAACGCTATGCCCCGAACGCCAAGGACCTCGCGTCGCGCGACGTCGTGAGCCGCGCGATGACGATGGAGATCCGTGCCGGCCATGGTGTCGGCGCCCTTGGCGACCACATCCACCTGCACCTGGAACACCTCGGCCCCGAGGTCATCCGCGAACGCCTGCCGGGCATTGCCGAAAGCGCCCGTATCTTCGCGGGCGTCGACGTGAACCGCGAGCCGATCCCTGTCATCCCCACCGTCCACTACAACATGGGCGGCATCCCCTGCAATTACCACGGCGAAGTGGTAAGTGGTCCCGATGACACCGTGGTGCAGGGGTTGCTCGCCGTCGGCGAGGCGGCCTGCGTGTCCGTCCACGGCGCGAACCGCCTGGGTTCGAATTCGCTGCTCGACCTCGTGGTGTTCGGCCGGGAGGCTGCGCGCCATTGCGCCGAGACGCTGAAGCCCGGTACTTCGCATCGTCCCCTTCGCCGGGACTCCTCCGATGCGGCGCTCGCGCGCCTCGATCGCCTGCGCAATGCGAATGGCTCGCGCCCGACAGCGGAGATCCGCCTCGAGATGCAGCAGACGATGCAGCGCGATGCCGCCGTGTTCCGCACGCAGTCGTCGCTGGACGAGGGGCGCGGGAATCTCGCCAGCACCTTCGCCAGCTTCTCCGACGTCAAGGTCAGCGACCGAGGGCTCATCTGGAATACCGACCTTATCGAGACGATGGAACTCGAGAACCTGCTACTGCAGGCGACCGCTACCATCGTTTCCGCCGGTAACCGGCAGGAGAGCCGGGGTGCCCACGCGCGCGAGGATTTCAAGGACCGCGACGACGTGAACTGGATGAAGCACTCGCTGTGCTGGGTGGATACCTCGGGGCAGACGCGCCTCGACTACCGCCCGGTGCACCTCAATACGCTGACCAACGACGTCGAGACCGTCGCGCCCAAGGCGCGGACGTACTGACCGGCGCCACCGAACCAGGACCTTTCCCGCATGGCTGAATTCCTGCTACCGCCCAATTCGCGGATCAACAAGAACGGCAAGTCGCACGCGGCTCCCGACGGCGCCAAGAAGCCGCGCACGTTCCGCATCTACCGGTTCGATCCGGACAGTGGCGAGAACCCGCGCATCGACAGCTACGAGATCGACATGGCGGCCTGCGGCCCGATGGTTCTCGACGCCCTGCTGAAGATCAAGAACGAAGTGGATCCGACGCTGTCGTTCCGTCGTTCCTGCCGCGAGGGCATCTGCGGTTCCTGCGCGATGAACATCGATGGCGTCAACACGCTGGCCTGCACCAAGGCCTGCGAGGACGTGAAGAGCGCGGAGTTGAAGATCTATCCGCTGCCGCACATGCCGGTGGTGAAGGACCTCATCCCTGACCTCACGCAGTTCTATGCGCAGTACGCCGCCGTGAAACCCTGGCTGACGACGCGCACGCCGGCGCCGCCGGACAGCGAGCGCCTGCAGTCGAAGGAAGACCAGGAGAAGATCGACCGGCCGTCGGCCTGCATCCTTTGCGCCTGCTGCTCGACGTCCTGCCCCAGCTACTGGTGGAACTCCGACCGATACCTCGGACCGGCGGCGCTGCTGGCGGCGTACCGCTGGATCATCGACAGCCGCGACGAGGCGACAGGCGAACGCCTCGATGCGCTGGATGACGCCTTCCGCCTGTACCGCTGCCACACGATCATGAACTGCGCGGAGGCCTGTCCGAAGGACCTCAATCCTGCCAAGGCCATCGGCGAGATCAAGTCGATGCTGGCGGAGCGCGAACACTGAGCGCGCCGCACGATGCGGCGCGCATCGGGCGCCTGGCCTGGCATTGCCGGCGGGGCATGAAGGAGCTGGACCTCCTGCTCTCCCGTTACCTGAGGGAATGCTGGCCAGGTGCCAGCGAAGCGGAAAGGGCTGCTTTCGAGGCGTTTCTCGACTTGCCCGACCCCGAGATCGCCGCGTATCTCGTGGCGGGTGTTCCCGTCCAGGACCCCAGCTTCCAGTCGCTCGTCACCGAGCTCCGTCGCCCACCATCCGGCTGACTGCGGAGAGGTGGTGCTGCCTGCGGCCCATGCCGCGGCTCTGGCCTGGCTGTTGTTCCTGATCGCCCTGCCGGTCCTCGCAGGGTTGCCGGCGGGTGAGGGACGGTTGGTTCGGATTGCCCTCGCCGGGTTTTCATCTGCCCTTGCGTTGCCAGCACTGCGCCGGGATCTCCTTCGCCGGGGCGACCGGGCCGTGACGCGTCTCGCGTGGGATGCGGACGGTTTCGAAGTCGAGTGCGCATCGGGGTTGCGGGATCGCGTTTCCTTGCGCCCGGGCAGCCTTTGTACGGCTACGCATGCCTGGCTGCTGCTGGAGGGGCGTCGCCGACATCTCGTGTTCGTCCAGGCTTGCAGGCTGCCGTCCCACTGCTCGGCATCCCTCTGGCGGTGCCTGCGTCGATTCGGCCGCCGGGGCAGGGATCCGTTGTAAACTTGCACCAATGTGGACCGGAATCGAACTTTCCTCGTCGACCGCTGTCCATTCTGGTCGCAGAGCGTGCGACCGCCACGCGGGAGCCCGTGACTGCAGATGAGCGCTGACGCGAGCGACCTGAGCCTGGTGCAACGCGTACAGCGTGGAGACAAGGGCGCCTTTGACGTGCTGGTGCGCAAGTACCAGCACAAGGTGGTCAAGCTCGTGATGCGGTACATGCGTGATCCGGCGGATGCGGAGGACGTGGCGCAGGAGGCCTTCATCAAGGCCTACCGGGCCCTGCCTCAGTTCCGGGGCGATAGTGCCTTCTACACCTGGCTGTATCGGATCGCGATCAATACGGCCAAGAACGCCATCGTGTCGCGGGATCGCAGCCCGGTTCATTTCGACCTGGACCTGCAGGACGCGGAAGGTTCCTACGACATGCAGGCGCGACTTGCGGATACTGAAACGCCCGAAGCCCTGGCGCTGACGGACGAGATCCGCACGATCGTGAACCGCGCGATCGATGCCCTGCCGGAAGATCTCCGCACGGCGATCGTCCTGCGCGAACTTGAAGGGCTCAGTTACGAGGAAATCGCGGCTTCGATGGATTGCCCTGTGGGCACCGTCAGATCGCGGATCTTCAGGGCTCGCGAAGCCATTGACCGCAAGCTCGCCGAAGTCTTCGACGGCGGTTTGGGACGTGCCGAGGAGTTGGGATGAACGAACAGGAACGGGATAGCCAGGTGTCGGCGCTTTTCGACGGGGAACTGGATTCCGCGCAGTCGGAACTGGTCACGCGTCGACTCCTCAAGGACGCCGCCCTCCGTGACAGCTGGAGCCGGTATGCGCTGATAGGCGCCAGCCTCCGCTCGGAACCGGTGTCACTGCCCTTGCGGGGGCGCGGCGATCTGGCGGATCGCGTTCGACTCGAGATCGAAAGGGAAGCGGCACTGGATGCCGCGACCGCGCCTGCGGCCGTGGGCCCTTCGGCCCGACCTGCATCCGCCTGGCGGACCCTGGCCTGGGGATCCGGGCTTGCGGCCAGTGTCGCGATGCTGGCCATCGTCGTGATGCGCGCACAGGCCCCCGGCGCCGCGCAGACCATGGCTTCCAACCCGGTTTCCGATCCGGTTTCGGGCACCGCGGTGCCCGCTTCGACGCCGGCCCTGGCCGCGCGCGAGCCGGCGGAGTCGCCTGCGCCGCCGAGCTACACCACGCCTCTCGATACGCAGCCGGCCCTTGCCCGTCCTGCGAGTCCTCTCGTGAACTACGTGGTCGCGCATTCGGAATACGCCACGCCTGTAGTCCGCCTGAGCCCGCTTTCCTCCGTGATTTCGGGGAACTTCGATCCCACGGAGAACACGGTCGAGATGACGGCTGCCGAAGTCGGGGCGCGCCGCTGACGTGATGTTCCTTCGCCCCTTACGATCCGTCATCCGGAGCACCGGGCTGCTGGCCGCAGCGGTGTGCCTTGCTGTATCCGCTGCCGCCGCGGAACGGTCGCCGGCCGAGGATGCTGCCGAATGGATCGGCCGCATGAACGCGGCGCTAGCCAACCGCAACTATGACGGCGTGTTCGTTCGGCAGCTGGGTGAGCGGCGGGTGACCATGCGCATCATCCACCGCATGCAGGATGGCCACCTGACGGAACGCCTGCTGACCGTGGATGGGACCAGCAGGGAGTTCGTCCGCGACGGCAACGAACTGGTCAGCTACTTCCCGGACAAGCGCATCGTGGTGGTCGAAAAGCGCCCTCCGGGCTTCGGCTATATCGGCGGCCTGCCGGGATTCGATCCCGCGGTCCAGTCCTCCTATGAAGTGCACGATGCGGAGCGGGTCAGGGTGCAGGGCCGACCGGCGAGGCTGATCTCGCTGACCCCGCGGGACAGCTGGCGGTTCGGATACCGCTTCTGGATCGACGAAACGACGGCCATGCCGGTCAAGACGCAGCTGACGAACATCGCCGGCGAGCCCATCGAACAGGTCACCTTCGCGTCCCTGGTCCTGCCGCCCCGAATCGAGGACGAGTTGTTCAAGGCGGGGGTCGACACGGATGGATTCCGCTGGCTGCGGCGTGACGTAGCCCGTGGCAAACCGAATGACGCGGTGGCCTGGTCCGCATCCTTCCTGCCGCCGGGGTTCCGTCGGATGATTCCGTCGGGAGCGGTGGCGGGCCAGCCGAAGCCGTCTTCGCTGATCGTCTTTACGGACGGACTGGCCACGGTGTCCGTATTCGTCGAAAACGCCAGCTTGCCGCCGATGCCCTCCCGCACCGGAGAGCCCCGCCATCCGGCCGGTCCGGCCCAGCTGGGCGCGGCGGCCGCATTCACGGCCGTCATCGAGGGCTACCGGGTCACGGCCGTCGGCGAGGTTCCTCCCCAGACGGTGAAGGCGATCGCGGAGGCCATGCGCCCCGTCCCCGAGTCGGCGCCGCCCCTGGAACGGCTGCAGCGACCATGACTTCCCAGCTGACCGTGCTCAGCCGGGATGGCTGCGAGCTCTGCGAAGAGATGCTGCTTGAGCTGGCACAGCTCGGCACGACCGTGGAGCTTCCCCCCATCGAGGTGCGGGATGTCGATGCGGATGCCTTGCTGGCGCGGCGTTACGGGCTGGATGTCCCGGTGCTACTGCTCGACGGGGCAAAGGTCTGCCATCACCGGCTGGATGGCGAAGAGCTCCTCCGCTTGCTGCGTCCGCGTTAATCAGCCTGCCCGGGCGGGGCGGGCCGGTCCCCATCGGCTATAATCCCGCGGCGCCGCATGGCGCCAATCACGATTTGCGATCCCACGGCGGGCCTTGATGCAGTTCATCCGAAATTTCTCGATCATCGCCCACGTCGACCATGGCAAGTCCACGCTTGCGGATCGCCTAATCCAGCTCTGTGGCGGCCTGTCCGACCGGGAGATGGAATCCCAGGTCCTGGACAACATGGCGCTGGAGCGGGAACGCGGGATCACGATCAAGGCCCAGAGCGTCACGCTGTACTACACGGCGAAGGATGGGCAGCGCTACCAGCTGAACCTCATCGATACGCCGGGCCATGTCGACTTCTCGTACGAGGTGTCCCGCAGCCTGGCGGCCTGCGACGGTGCGCTCCTGGTCGTGGACGCGGCGCAGGGCGTCGAAGCCCAGAGCGTCGCGAACTGCTACACCGCCATCGAGCAGGGGCTCGAGGTGGTGCCCGTCCTGAACAAGATCGACCTGCCGTCCGCCGACCCGGACAAGGTCATTAAGGAGATCGAGGAGATCATCGGCATCGACGCGCAGGACGCCGTGCGCGTGTCCGCCAAGACCGGCCAGAACGTCGATGAGCTGATGGAACAGCTCGTGCAGCGGATCCCGGCGCCGAAGGGCGATCCGGCCGCGCCGCTGCAGGCCTTGATCATCGACTCCTGGTTCGATAATTACGTCGGCGTCGTGTCGCTCGTGCGCGTCGTGAATGGCGTGCTGAAAGTGGGCGACAAGATGCGCGTCATGTCGACCGGCCGCAGCCATATCATCGACAAGCTCGGCCGCTTCACGCCGAAGTCCGTCAGCCTGCGCGAACTGTCCGCGGGTGAAGTCGGCTTCGTCATCGCGGGTATCAAGGAAATCGACGGCGCACCGGTCGGCGACACCATCACCACCGAAGTCCACGGCAGCGACGAGCCGTTGCCGGGCTTCAAGCAGGTGCAGCCGCGCGTCTTCGCTGGCGTTTTCCCGGTGAACACGGAGGATTACGAGTCCTTCCGCGACGCGCTGGCGAAGCTGCGCCTGAATGATTCAGCGCTCCACTACGAGCCCGAGGTCTCGACGGCGCTCGGCTTCGGCTTCCGCATCGGGTTCCTCGGCCTGCTGCACATGGACATCGTGCAGGAGCGCCTGGAGCGGGAATACGACCTGGAGCTCATCACGAGCGCCCCGACCGTCGTGTACGAGATCGAGCGGACGGACGGCGAACTGGAATACGTCGACAATCCCGCCAAGCTCCCGCCGCAGAACCTCATCGAGGACCTGCGCGAGCCGGTCATCACGGCGAACATCCTGGTTCCTCCGGAACACGTGGGTGCCGTGCTGCAGTTGTGCAGCGAGAAGCGCGGCGTGCAGAAGAAGATGCTCTACCTCGGGACGCAGGTCTCGCTGCAGTACCAGCTTCCCATGGCCGAGGTCGTGCTCGACTTCTTCGACCGCCTGAAGAGTTCGAGCCGCGGCTATGCGTCCTTCGATTACGAATTCAGCCATTTCCAGAGCGCGCCGCTCGTCAAGCTGGACATCCTCATCAATGGCGACAAGGTCGATGCGCTGTCGATCATCGTCCATCGAGACAGTGCCTATAACCGCGGTCGGGAACTCGTCGACAAGATGCAGGAACTGATTCCACGGCAGATGTTCGACATCGCCATCCAGGCGGCGATCGGTTCCGCGATCGTTGCCCGTTCGAGCGTCAAGGCACTGCGCAAGAACGTGCTCGCCAAGTGCTATGGCGGCGACATCTCGCGCAAGCGCAAGCTGCTCGAGAAGCAGAAGGAAGGCAAGAAGCGCATGAAGCAGGTCGGCACGGTCGAAATTCCGCAGGAGGCCTTCCTTGCGGTTCTCAACATCGGCAAGAAGTAGGCGGGAACCGGGATGCTCAAACTGATCGTGGACCTCCTGGCCCTGCTCCTCGTCCCCGTGGGTGTCTGGGCGCTCATCGACGATTGGTTCCTGCGGCCCCATCGACGGCTCGCTGCCCATCCCGGGCAGCCCGTCGAGAGTCCCTTCACGCGCCTGGTCTACGGCGTCCTGCCAGTGCTCGTCTGCGCTGCCGTTGTCCGGATGGTGCTGGCCGAGCGGATGGATTTCAGCCTCGTGCTGGTGCTGGTCGTATTCATTTCCGGCTTCGTCTATGGCCTGGATTCGCTGTTCTTCCGTCCCCGGCGCAACGCGGCGGCGAGTGGAGCCGGGAAGCCTGCCGTGGCGGCGCCCGAACCCGGAATCGTGGATTACGCACGAAGCTTCTTTCCGGTCGCGCTCGCCGTGCTGGTGCTGCGTTCATTCCTATACGAGCCCTTCCGCATCCCTTCCGATTCCATGATGCCCACGCTGTTCGCGGGTGATTTCATCCTCGTGAACAAGTACGTGTACGGACTTCGCCTGCCCGTATCGAACCAGCTGGTGCTGGAAAACGGCAGGCCGGAGCGGGGCGACGTGGTTGTCTTCCGTTATCCGCCGGATCCGGCGGTGAACTACATCAAGCGGCTCGTCGGCCTGCCGGGTGACCGCGTGCGTGTGGCCGGCGATCGCGTGTACGTGAATGGCGAGCTCGCGGCCTGGAAGGAAGAGGGGAACTGGTCGGACGGCTGCTACCAGGACATGCAGCTGGCGCGGGAGACGCTGGGAACCCATGAACACCAGGTCATGCACTGCATTTCGGAGACGGGCATCTTCTCGACGCCACTGCCCTCCTGCGGTCGTCGCAACCTCGAGAGGGGCTACATCTGCCGGCAGGGTGGCTCGGACCTCACCGATACCGGCAACATGCCGGAAGTCGTCGTGCCCGAAGGCCAGTATTTCATGGTGGGCGACAACCGGGACAACAGCGCCGACAGCCGTTACTTCGGCTTCGTTCCGGAGTCCAATCTGGTCGGCAAGGCACAGCGGATCTGGTTCAATTGGGACCTTCAGCGTTCGGGCGGCCCGCTTTGGAGCCGCATCGGGCGCCGGATCGACTGAGTTCGTCACAACGGGAGAGGACGCACATGCGCAGACACCAGAATGGCATCACCCTGATCGGCTGGCTCGTGCTGCTCTTGCCGATGGCCCTCATCGGTTACGTGGCGATCCGCCTCATACCGGCGTACCTGAACCAGATGTCCGTGTCCCGTTCCCTGAACCAGACCGCCAAGGAACATGCGGATGAACGGGAGGTCAACGCCACGGC
>JBEEKA010000095.1:0-2522 GCA_041168985.1 Pseudomonadota bacterium
CAGCCTGGGCGGCCTTAGCGAACCTAGGCTCAGTCCATGAAAGGAAGCGGCGCCGGCCCCATCCCTGCCGGAATGTGCGCGCGGCGCCGGGGTCGATCAGTGGGCAGCGTCAGCCCGCCAGCAGCGTGACCGGCTGCCCGTCAGCCAGATGGCGGACGATGCGATTGCCTGCGCGTCGACGGCCATCGCCCTCGACCTCGTCGACCAACTGCGCAGGCAGCCGAAGGCCGAGTTCTGCGACCTTGGCGCGCAAGGTCGCGATGTCCGTCCAGTCCAGCAGGGGCTCCTGCAGGCTGGTGTAGAGCATGTCGTTGCGCTCGTCGAGGACCTGGAGAAAGTAGTCCCCCAGGCGTCGATCGAAGCCGGCCACGATCTCGACGGGGTGTCCGTCGAGCGTCGCCGTCGCGAGGTGCTGGCTCATGGTCCCGGCTCCGCGCTGTCGAACACGGGCAGCCCGTCGATGACCGCCGCCTCGCGATCGAACATCAGCCAGGCCACACCGGCGGATTCGGCCACCTCGAACAGCATGGCCAGATCGGGTTCCGACGGCACCCGGTACTTCGGTGCCCCGACATAGACGAACCCGCCGCAGTCGGTCGGGTAGGCGTTCACGGACAGGTCGTCATCGGCGAGCTTGTTGCGCGTTGCCGAACTCAGATGCTTCAGGGACAGGCTGGCCAGCATCTCGGCCTGCTGTCGCAGGCCGGTGGCGGGCAGGGTATGCATCGTGGCTTCCTCCTCGGGATGAACTGGGAGATGTGGGGGATTCAGCCGCTGGCTTTCTGGTCGAGGGCGCACGGGGCGTGCGCTTCGAACGTCGGGCGCGGGCGAACGTCATGCCGCAGTCGCGGCAGCGAAACCAGTGCAGGCGACCGAGCGCGCCCAGGGGCACGCCGTGGCCGGCACAGCAGGGGCAGGTCGGGGGTCTTCTCTCCGACATGGGCATCCTTGGCTGGGGTGGGATCGGCGGGAGGGGCACCGCCTCGGCGGCGCCCTTCTCGCAACCGGGTCGTGCAGGGCGTGACTGCCGCACATGGCGTCAGAGCAGTCCGCGCTCCGCGAAGCTGACGCACTGGTCGCCGGCGACGACGAAGTGGTCGATCAGGCGGATGTCCACCAGCGCCAGCGCCGACTTCAGCGTCTGCGTCAGGAACTCGTCCGCGCGGCTCGGCTCGGCCTGGCCGCTCGGGTGGTTGTGGGCCACCGCGATCGCGGCGGCGTTGCGGGCCAGGGCGCTCTTGACCAGTTCCCGCGGGTACACCGAGGTCTGGGTGAGCGTGCCGCGGAACACCTCCTCGTGGGCGATCAGCCGGTGGTTGGCATCCAGGTACAGCGCGAGGAAGACCTCGTGCTGCAGGCCTGCGCAGCGCAGTCGCAGCCAGTCCCGCAGGACCTGGGGCGACGACATCACGGGCCCCTGCGCCATCCGGTCACGCAGCTCGCGCATCAGCAGCTCGCGGGCGACACCGAGTCGGCGCGTCAGGAGCTGCTGCGTGGCCGGGTCCTCGTGGGGCGTCTCCCGGTCGCTGACGCGCAGCGCAGCAGGCATCGGGCCTGGTAATGGGTGGGCCTGCAGGCCCAGCATTTCTGCCACCAGGTACTCCCTCGACGCATGGGCGGCATCGGGCAGGTCCGGCAGATCTTGAAGACCCTGGAAAGGGTGGAAGTTCATGGCGTTCTCCTCTCGTGGCGAAAAGGAAGACGGGAACGCCGTTCCCGGTGGGGACTGGTGTCCCCGCAAGGGAAGGATGTGCAGACACACGACGGAGCGTGGCCGGCACGGTGGCTCAGATGATCATCCGAGGCAGGTAACGACTGCGACGCCGCTGCCGCCGGTTCGGTCGGCATCGGAAACACTCCTGTCGGGAGTGGGTATGAGCCCGTCAAGTCTGCGCCATCGGCGCCGTGGATTCAACCGGGGTGGTGCCAGCAACCGCGCCTTTGCCGCGCTTACCCGCGCAAAGGGCGCCAGGGTCCGTGCCTTGGTCGGGCATCGGTGCGCGGGGAGGTGGCACGGTTCGCATGACCGCACTGCGCGTGGCCACGCCGTTGTGGCTGGGCCACGGCCTGCCCGGATGTCTTGGCGGGCAGAACGCAAAAGTGACACCGCAGAGGCACTCGGCTGTCACTGCAGAAATTTCTTCGCCGCGGGCAGCAGCGGATGTGCACAGACCTGCGCGGGCACGCGAAGATGCGCGGCTTCTCGACAAGGCCGACCCGACATGCTGCGATCCGGAAACCAGCTTCGACTGACCCGACCCGAACGGACGCGGCTGGCCCGCATCACCGCCATCGAGCCGGGGTCCATCCGCAGCGTCGCGGACCTGCAGGCCTACGTCCGCCGCTGCAAGGCCCACTACTGGGGCCACTCCGATGACACCCGCTTCCTGCACTGGCTGATCGAGCGTGAGGTGCAGTCCCTGACCGGACGCTGAGCGCCCGTCGCCCTGTTCGCCGTCTTGGAAACAGGAACGCCCCCGGTGCTGGACCGGGGGCGTGCTGGGTGACGGGCTGGCGTGGAT
>JBEEKA010000096.1:0-11343 GCA_041168985.1 Pseudomonadota bacterium
AAGCGGCGGCCCCGCCATGCTGGGACACCTGCGGGAAACGACCGGCTCTCACGCTGCCGGTCTCCTGTTCCTGTCTGGCTGCCTGTTCCTCGCTGCGGCATGGCTGGATTTCTGGCGGAGAAGGATCCCATGACACCCCCAGGCCTCGAGTTCGCATTTCGCGTCCTGCTGCGCTTCGACGCAGGCCCCAGACTGCGGTTCGAACCGGCGTTCAAGGGCGGTCGACGGGGGTTCGTGGCCGTCGCGGGCGGCGAGATCTCGGGGCCACGGCTGAGCGGGCGTGTGTTGCCCCGATCGGGGGGCGACTGGCCCCTGTTCTGGGCCGGGGGACTCGTGGACTTCGAAGCCCATTACCAGCTCGAAGCGGACGACGGCACGCCGATCTACATCCATAACCGGGGCATCGCCTACTCCGCCCCGGAGGTGCTGGCGCGCATCGAAGCAGGCGATGCCGTACTTCCCGAAGAGACATACTGTCGCGTGACGCCGCGGTTCGAAGCGCCAGTTGGCCCGCACGACTGGCTGAACCGCACGCTGTTCGTCGGCAAGGGCGAGCGACGCGGGGCGGAATCCCTGTTCGACTACTACGCAGTAACATGACGCCGATACTCACTGCTGCGGACCGCATCGACATCCACGAACTGCTGGCACGTTATGCGTGGGCGCTGGACACGGGCGACGACCAGGCTTTCACCGACTGCTTCACCCGTGACGGGGAACTGTCCTGGGAAGTCTTCGACGAACCCGGCTGCTGGCGCGGCCAACCCGCGCTGCGACGATTCATCGCGTACTTCCGCGGCAGACCGGAATCCGCAGGACGGCAGCATCATGTCGGCAACGTGGTGCTGGACGCCACGGAGCACGGCATCGTGGCGAAGGCTTATGTACTCGTCGCCCTGCGGGACGGTGCGGGACCGCATCGGCTTAATGTCATGGGCCATTACGAAGACCTGCTCCAGCAGGAAGAAGGCCACTGGCGGATCGCCCGCCGACGCATCCTCGACTGGAGCGGACCGGTGTTGTCGCGCATCGCGGGCCAGGATGGCGCACGCGTGCCGCGGCCACGGCCCGCGGCACTGGACGGACTCTGGGCCACGCAATAAGCCCGGTGCCCGGCTGGCACGGGCTCAATGTGCCGGCGCGCCGACGCCGGCAGGCAACTCGAACACGTAAAGCGTGATGCCGACTGCCGGCGAGGCCAGTTCCGGCACGAGCCCGCGCGCATTGGCCCCGAAGGCGCTGCCACCCCCGGCAAGCACGGCGACGTACTGGCGGCCGTTGACGCTGTAGGTGATCGGAGAGGATTCCGGTGCGGCGCTGAGCCGGGTACGCCACAGCACCGCACCGTTCTCCTGGTCATACGCGGTGAAGTACCGATCAAGGTCGCCGTTGAACACGATGCCGCCGCCCGTCGCCAGCGCGGACCCTGCCGTCGGCATGCGCTGCCGATGCGTCCAGCGCACCTCACGCGTGGCGAGATCGAGCGCGACGAGCCTGCCGAACTTGCCATCACTGCCCGGCGGAAGGCGCGGAGCGAATTTCATGTCCGCGCCACCCTTGGCGGTTTCCTCCGGCGAACGCGGTGCGTAGGTGTATTCCGTGCACGTCTCGTGGATCGGCACGAACAACAGCCCATTGCCCGGGTTCAGGGCAGTGGCCGGCCAGTTGCGAGCGCCCGACGCCGCAGGACACAACAGCTTTGCCTTGCCCGCTTCGGGCTGAACGGCCGGATTCACCGTCTTCTCGCCCGTTACCGGATCGATCGTGGTCACCAGGTTTTGCAGGCCGAGATCCCGCGCGAACACGAAGGCACCGGTTGCCGCATCCACGGCATCGAAAATCGCCGTCTTGCCACCGGTCACGACCAGCTTGCGCGGCACGCCATTGACCGGCAGGGTCACGACGGTCTGTTCGAACACCCAGTCTAGGTCCCAGACATCACGACGATGGTGCTGGTAATGCCAGGCCAGCTCCCCCGTATCGGGGCGCAGCGCGACGGTGGCATCGGTGTACAGGCCATCGTTGTTCGTCACGCCTTTGGCACCGGGCCGCGGCTCCAGCAGCGTCGCACTGTTGTAGGTGTTGCCGATGCCGAAGTACACGAGGTCGAGTTCCGGATCGAAGCTGCCTGCCGTCCAGACGCCACCGCCGAACCGCTCCTCGACCGGCGCGCCATTCCAGCTGTCGCCGCCGGGCTGGCCGGGCCTCGCGATGGTGTGGAACCGCCAGGCTTCGCGACCCGTCTCGACATCCAGCGCCACGATGAAGCAACCACCCGGCGCCTTTTCGAGACCGAGGCTGACACCGAAGATCACCTTGCCCTTCGCGACGATCGGGCCGCCGTTGAGATGCAGTGCCACGCCTTCGGGCTTGCCGTCCGTCGTGCGCTGTCGCTCCGGGATCACCACGTGGTCCCAGAGCACCTTGCCGGTCCGCATGTCCAGCGCCAGCAGATGCCCGTCAGTGGTCGGCACGAAAAGGCGTTCGCCATGCAACGCCAGGGTCTTCACGCGCGCCGCGCGGCCGTTGTCGAATTCATCGGGCAATACGCGCAGATGCTGCCAGAGCAGTTCGCCGGTCACGGCATCCAGTGCCTGCACGATGGCGCCGCTGTACACGAACATCACGCCGTCATGCACCAGCGGCGTGATCTCGTTCATGCTTTCAGGCAGCGACCAGCTCCAGGCCATGCGCAGCTGCGCGACATTGCCGCGATGGACCTGCTTCAAGGGGCTGAAGCCCTCGCCCTCGTAGCTGCGGCGCCAGATCAGCCAGTCGGACTCGGGAGGATTGCGCAGCATCCGGTCCGTGACCGGTGAAAGCCCAGCCAGTCGCGTTTCCCGATGCCTGAGCGCTTCCCGGTACAGCGGCTCGTCATCGGCCTTGATGCGCTGAACTTTCCCCACCGATTCACCGGCAACGCTGGCTTCCGGTGTCTGAACGGCCGCGGCGACTGCCGGCGCTGCGGCGGCTGCCGCGAGAGGCGCGTGCCCGTTACTGTGCAGCAGCCAGGCTTCGATATCGGTATAGGCCTGGCCACTGAGCGCTCCCAGACCGGTGGGCGGCATGGAAGTGCGGAGGTACAGCGAGAAGTCGGCCCGTGTCCGCGACCGCCAATGGGATTCGAAGGCCGGTCCCTTCAGGGTCGGTCCGAACTGAGTTCCTTCCAGTGACGCACCGTGGCAGGCCACGCAGACGCGGCCATATGCCGCCTGGCCGCGCGCCATTTGCGCGGTGGTGGGCGTGTTCCCGGACTCGCGGGCGAAAAGACGTTGCGCGGATGCAGGGGGAGCCGCCAGCAGCCCCGCGATTGCCACGATCAGTGAAAGGCCGGGTCGCATCATGCTCGCACCTGGTTGCTGATTGCCATACAGCCTGCCGTCGCCACCGCGATCGACAACGCGAACAGCATGTAGAACGCCCCGGCACCGCCGAGGTCGAGAGCGGTCGATCCGGCCCAGGCGCTTGCCACGGCACCCAGCCGGCCCAGCCCGAGCATGGCGCCGATGCCGGTGCCGCGCAGCCAGGTCGGATACAGGTGGGATGACAGGACATACAGCGTGGTCTGGCTGCCTGCCGCGCTGAACCCAATGCAGGCCATCAGGGCCAGCACGGCCTGGGACGGAGGTTTGCCGACCGAGAACAGCAGGACCAGGACCAGCGCGGCGGTGAAGCCCACGCCACCGATGAGGCCCTGCGTGGCGCGCGAACCGATGCGACGTGCCAGCACGCCGACCATCACGCTGCCGGTGATGCCGCCCAGGCTGAAGGTCGCGACCACGCTGCCGGCGAGCGCCAGCGGATACCCTTCGCTGGCCAGCATGGCCGGCCCCCAGCTGAGCACCGTGTAAAGCGCCAGCAATGACATGAAGCCGGACAGCCACAACAGGATGCTGTCCCTGCGAAGTGCCGGGGCCAGCAGGGCCTTGGGACTGGCGCGCTCCCCGTCCACAGCGTGACCTTCGAGGAACCGTGGCGACTCCGGCAAAGTCCTGAGATAGACCAGTGCCACGAGCAGCGGGGCCAGTCCCCCGATGAGGAACAATCCGCGCCAGCCGAGGGATTCGATCAGGGCCGCGGCCAGCAGCCCGGCCGCGAGCGACCCGACCGGCTGGCTGAACATGGCGATGGACGCGCCCACGCTGCGATATCGGGCTGGCGTGAATTCGGCAATCAAGGCCGTGCCGTTTGGCAGGGCCGCACCCAGGCCCAGGCCTGCGAGGGACCGCAGCAGGCCGAACGCAGGCAGTGCATCGACGCGCGATGCCATCGCCGTCGCCGCGCCGAAAAGCAGCAGGCTGCCGATGAGTCCCGTGCGGCGCCCGAATCGGTCGCCGAACCAGCCGCCGCCTGTCGCACCGATGGCCATGCCGACGAGGCTGCCGGCCGTCACCGGCGTGAGGTCGGCGCGTGTCACACCCCATTCCGCGATCAGCGACGGAATCGCGAGGCCCAGCATCTGGGCATCCAGGCCATCCAGCATCAGCGCCACGGCCACCATTGCCATGACGCCCAGCGCCCCCAGGCTCCATGACCCGGTCGCAGTTTTGATCATGTGGGCATCACTGCTTCGATGAGGAAAGGTCCACGACGTCGCTGGACCGATGCGAGACAGTCCTCGAACGAGCGGGCATCCGCGACGCGCACCGACTCGACACCCATGCCCCGCGCGAGGGAGATCCAGTCGAGGTCGGGACTGCCGATATCCAGCAGGCCTGCCACCAGCGACGGCTCCACGCGGGCACCCACGCGTTCGACCTCGGCCCGCAGCACGGCATAGGAACGGTTCGCGAGGATGACGGTCACCACGTCCAGCTGTTCGCGCGCCTGCGTCCACAAGGCCTGCAGGGTGAACATCGCGCTGCCGTCGGCCTGCAGGTTCACCACCTTTCGGTTCGGTGCGGCGACGGCTGCGCCCGTTGCCAGCGGAATCCCCTGGCCCAGCGCCCCACCGGTATTGGTCAGGTGCAGGTGGGGTGCAGCCCGGGACAGGGCCTGGAGGATCGGCGGCGCATTGCTGATCGACTCTTCCGAAAGGATCGCGCCTTCCGGCATCCACCGCGCGAGCACGCCTCCGATCGTGGCGGCATCCAGCCGACCGCTCGGGCGATCAATGGGGAGCGATGCGGGAATCGCCGGCAGATCCCGAGGCGCGCCGAGAAGTTCGGCCAGGGCCTCGAGCACGGCCACTTCATCCTGGGTCGGATCGCAAAGCGTCGTGAGCGTCGCGCCCTCAGGCGTCAGCCAGCTCGGATAATTCGGGTATGCGAAGGGCGCCACCGGTGGCGGCGCACCCACCAGCACCAGATCGGACAATCCCTTCAGGACTTCGACAGCCGCTTCGGCGCGGTAGGGAATGCGGGTGACCGGATACACGCCGGAGCCGCGCCAGTGCCTCGCCGCAACCATGTCGGCAAGAGGCCGGGCACCGGTGCAGGCACAGATCCGTCGCAAGGCCGAGAGACCCCGTGCATCCGCCGCAGCCGAGCACACCAGCAGGGCTGCACGGTTCCCTGAACGCCGCAGGATGCTCGCTACATCGCGCAGTCCCGCCTCATCAGGCGACACCACCGCGGGGACCGGAAGCGCGGGACTGTGTCCGGTCGTGCTGCCCCAGGCGACGTCGGCCGGCAGCAGCAGGGTAGCGATCTGGCCGGGCCGCGTCCGGGCCGCCGCCACGGCTTGCGCCCCATCCGCCGACAAGCGGTCCGGACTGTCCGCCATGCGAAGCCAGTCCGAGACCGGCCTCGCGATGGCTTCCAGATCCGACTTGAGCGGACTGTCCCAGCGCTTGTGGTAGGTGGCGTGATCCCCGACGACGTTGACGATCGGGCTGTGGGCGCGGCGCGCGTTGTGCAGGTTGGCGATGCCATGGCCGATGCCGGGACCCAGGTGCATCAAGGTCATGGCGGGCCGTCCGGTGATCCGGGCATAGCCATCGGCCATACCGGTGACGCCGCCCTCGAACAGCCCCAGCACGGGCCTGATCCGCGGAATCGCGCCCAGTGCCGCGACGAAATGCATCTCGGAGGTGCCGGGGTTGGCGAAGCAGACATCGATGCCCGATGCCGCCATCGTGCGCATCAGGCTCATCGCGCCCGTGATCGGTTCCGCCGCCATCTCGCCCCCCTTGCAGCTTCCGGGCACTTTACGGCAGCGCGCCTACTTCCCGAAGTCGAAGATCGCCTCGTCGTCCTTCGGCCTGCTCATGCCCTGCTCGAAGTACTGCTCCCAGAGCTTCGCCCAGGGCCGCCCATACATGTCCGGCGGCTGGAATTCGATGGACGTGCCGGGTGCCACCGGCGTCGGCACGCCGTTGATCGGATAGATCGTCTGCAGGCAGCGCAGGCTGTCGAAGGGAACACCCGAATCAAACCCGCCGACCCGACGCAGCGTGCGCAGGATGCGGATCGGCTCGACGAGCGCGTCCGCATCGTAGAACACCGACTCGTGCGTGATGCCGGTCAGCGCACCCTTGCCGTCACGGACCGGCGTGTAGATCTCGATGGTCTGGAGCTTGCCGGAGAATTCGAAGGCGCCGTGCACGGTCCAGCCCTGGATATTGGACGTCCAGGTGATCAATACGTCCCTGTCCCAGAACCCTACGGTTTCACCGAACCAGCGTGGCACGTCGGGTCCGAGCCGCGGCACGGCGCCTGACATGTCGAATCGGCGGCCGACATGCACATGCGTGATGAAGTCCTCCGCGGAACCCGCAAGGATCTGTACCAGCGAAGGCGTCAGCATGACGTAATGGTCGCGCAGCACGACTCCCGCGGCATGCCAGCGACGCATGAACCCCTCGGGCCAGCAGTACTGCGCGGGCCACTGCGCCGCGTTCGTGTTGCCCTGGTGGTAGAGGTCCTGAACCATGCGCAGCTGGTATTCGGGCGTCAGGAGGGACAACAGCGTCGGCACCTGATTGAAGACACGCAGCGCGTACCAGTCGCCGAATATGTTGACCTGGTAGCGACCATCCCAGTCTTCCGGCAGGGTGGCGCGCGTGTATGCCGTGGGTCCGCCGCGCTTCGTTGATTCATCAAGGAGCGCCGTATAATGCGCCTCGGCGGTCCGGTACGGATAAGGGCTGATGATCGCGCTGCGCGGGTAGTCCCGGTCGCAGTAGCCCCAGGCCGCGGCCTTCGGGTCCCTGTCGATGAGGCCGCCGAGCAGCGGACTGCCCGCGTACCCCCCGCGCTGCGCTTCGATGCCGAGCGGGCTGTTGCAGCGGAAATAGCGAGGATCGCTCCATAGCGACCGGTCCGCGTAGAAGTCTTTCGACGTGAAGAGATCCACCGGCAGCGGACTGACGCCCTCTGGCGCCGCCCCATCGCGGGCCGACAGGAACTCCACTGGCGCGGCAGCACCGGGGACCAGGACTGGTGCCACCCGCAGGGGGCCGACGAGGGGCAGGTTCGACAGTCCTGCGGAAGCATCTATCGGGATGGCCAGCGGCGCGCCACGGCCGACAAGCGGAAGGCCGGTGTCCGCGGCCCGCACGAGGGAACTCCCGGGCAGGATGGAGAGTCCTACCGTGACTGACAGGATTGCTGCGCGACAAAAGATCACTGGAAACCTCCTTCCGGAATGCACAGCATCGCATCGCGGCGGGACATCCGGTGGACGTCTCGCTGCACGATCTTTATCGTCCGGGGAAAACAAGAATGCGCGGATCGGAGGGGGAAATGCAGGGCTGCGGGCCATTCATCGGTCGACTCACGCTGGCGTGCCTGGCGCTCGGTGCCGTATCGGCACACGCCGGGCAGGCCTCGCACTCGAAGCAGCTGATCGAAGCCCACTGCACGAAGTGCCACAACACCACCGACTGGGCAGGTGGGGTGGCGATGGACACGCTGGATGTCTCGCAGACCAGCGAGTCTCCCGATATCTGGGAAAAGACCGTCAACAAGCTGCGCGGCCGGCTGATGCCCCCGGCAGGCGAGAAGCAGCCAAGCCAGGCCGACGTCGATGCCATGGTCGCCTTCCTGGAAGGATCGCTCGACGGTTCCGCGAAATCAGGCGCGCACCCCATCGCCCATGTTCCGCTGCAGCGCCTGAACCGCGTCGAGTTCGCCGAATCGGTGCGCGACCTCCTCGGCATCGACATCAACGCTCGGCAGGATCTGCCCACCGAGGCGGAAGTCGATGGCTTCAGCAACATCGCCCACGCCCTCGCCGTGTCTCCGGCGTTCACGGAACAGTACCTGTCGGCGGTCCGCCGTGCGGCACGCCTCGCCGTCGGCGAAACGTCGCCACGGATCGCAAAGGTCACCATTCCGGCCACGACCTCGTCGGCCAAGGATTTTCCGCTGGGCACGCGCGGCGGCATGCCCCGCGGCGGCATCCGCTTCACGCACGTCTTCCCGGCCGACGGCGAGTACCACTTCAACGTGCCGGAGGAAGACTTCATCGACATGGGTCTCTACCCGCGTGGCGCACAGACGGCGGCCACGCTGGTGATCCTCGTCGACGGGATGGAAGTGGTCCGGAAGCAGATCGGCGGTCCCGAGTTCCTCGATCTCGCCGACCGCGATGGCCCGGTCGGTCGGAAAGCAATCCTCGACCGGGTGGCCAGTTCGGCCCAGGTCAAGGCAGGGCGGCATGACGTGGTCATGACCTATATCGAACGCTCCCGTGCGCTGAGCAACGACGCTACCGTGGGCAATCCGTTCGGTGGCACGGGTGGTGGCCTGGGTCCGGGCCGCGTGTCCGACGTGCCGATCCTGCAGACGGCCGTTGAAATCGAAGGACCCTTCGCGCCACGCGGAGTTTCGCTGAGCGACAGCCGGGCCCGCATCTTCGTCTGCCAGCCTGCACGCGAGGCCGATGAACGTCCCTGCGCGGAACGCATTGCCCGCGGCTTCGCGACGCGCGCCTTCCGCAGGCCTGCAACCGATGCCGACGTACAGCGCCTGATGAAACTGTATGACATCGGCCGGAAGGAGCCCGGCGGGTTCAACGCCGGCGTCACGGAACTGGTCACCGCAGCGCTGTCGAGCCCGGATTTCCTGTACCGCGCGCTGCCGACCAGCGCGACCGCCCGCGAAGCGCGGCCCCTGACCGATCTCGAACTGGCTTCCCGCCTGTCCTTCTTCCTGTGGAGCACCGGGCCGGACAAGGAACTGCTGGACCTCGCGGCGGCCGGGCGACTGTCAGCCCCCGCCGTGATGCGCGCACAGGCCGCTCGCATGCTGAAGGATGCCCGCGCATCGAACCTGGTCGAGAACTTCGCGCTCGCCTGGCTGAACCTCGACGAGCTCGACAAGGTCGAACCGACGGACGGCGGCTTCAACGCAGCCATGCGCGCAAACTTCGAGTCCGAGATCCGCCTGTTCATAGGCAGCGTGCTGCTGGAAGACCGCAGCGTCGTCGACCTGATAAACGCCGACTGGACCTTCCTCAACGAATCTCTGGCGCGCCAGTACGGCATCGACGGCGTGCGCGGACCGCAGTTCCGGCGAGTCACCCTGAAGAACCCGAACCGTTTCGGACTGCTTGGCAAGGGCGCAGTGCTGCTGCGCACTTCCTATGGCGACCGGACTTCGCCGGTGCTTCGTGGCGCATGGATCCTCGACAAGCTCATCGGCGCACCACCTGCCCCGCCACCGCCGAACGTCAACACCGATATCGGCGTCAAGGACGGCGCACCGGTCACGACCGTTCGTGCACGACTGGAACTCCATCGCCAGAGCCCGTCCTGCAAGGCCTGCCACGGCATCATCGACCCGCCTGGCCTCGCACTCGAGAATTTCGACAATACCGCACGCTGGCGCGATGTCGACCCGGCCGCGAAAGCGAAGATCGATGCCCGGACGGAACTCACCAGCGGCCAGGTCATCAACGGCCCGGTCGAACTGCGGCAGCACATCACGAGCCGCCCCGATCAGTTCCCGATGACCGTAGCGCGCAAACTCCTTATGTACGCGCTGAACCGCGAACTCGAACCCGCGGACATGCCCCTGGTGCGGCAGATCGTCCGGGAGGCCGCAGCGGACGATTATCGATTCAGCGCCCTGGTCAATGGCGTCATCAACAGCGCGGTCTTCCGGCACCAGGGCCCGGAACCGCAGGACGTGCCACGGCAGACCGTGGCACGGCACCCCTGAGGTCGGTCCATGGCAACTTTTCTTTCGAAGAAACACCTGTCCCGACGCACGTTCCTGCGCGGCAGTGGCGTGGCGATCGGACTTCCCTTCCTCGACGCCATGGTGCCGGCCGGCACGGCTCTTGCGGACACGGCGGCAGCGCCGAAGACCCGTGCGGGGTTCTTCTACCTCCCGCATGGCGCGATCATGAACAACACGATCTACGGCAAGGAGGTGGATGCCTGGTCTTCCACGGGCAGTGGCGCCGATTACCGGCTCGGCCCGACGGTTTCGGCACTGGAGCCGTACAAGCGGTACGTCACCACTTTCGACAATCTCGAGAACATCGTCGCGCTGGGCTCGGTACACACGCTGAACCCTGCCACCTGGCTGTCCTGCGTCAGGCCGGACACGGCAGCCAAGAGCGCCAGCCTTGCCACCACGCTGGACCAGGTGATCGCGCAGCGCATCGGACAGCAGACGACATTGCCCTCGCTGGAACTCGCTGCGGAGACAACGGTACAGATCGCGGCCGGCAACGGTGGCTTCTACGCGGTGACGACTTCCTACTCCGCACCGAACCGTCCGCTGCCGATGGAATACAACCCGAGGAAGGTCTTCATCCAGCTGATGGGCGAAGGCGACACCGCGGCGGAACGGGATGCCCTGCTGCGCAAGAACGCCAGCGTCCTCGACATGATCGGGGACCGCACGCAGTCCCTGCGCCGGGATCTCGGTCCCGGCGACCAGCGGGCGCTGTCCGATTACCTGGATTCCGTCCGCGAACTGGAGCGGCGCGTGACGAAGGCCAGCACGCGTGACCTGGGCGGGATCGATGTCCCGGATGCGCCGGTCGGCGAGCTCGAGGATTTCGACAAGCAGCTCACGATGATGTTCGACCTCATCGCCCTCGCCTTCCAGGCGGACCTGACGCGCGTGGCAACCTACGTCATGGCGGCGGAGGGCACCGACCGTCCCTATCCGAACCTGAAAGTGGCCGGCGGTTTCCACCCGACCAGCCACCATGCCAACCAGCGCGAGCGGATCGCCGAACTCTCGCGCATCCAGAAGTACCACATGGACCGCTTCGCGGCTTTCCTCGGCAAGCTTGCGGCCACACGCGAGGGCGATGGCAGCATCCTGGATCATTCTCTGTTCCTCTATGGATCGAACATGAGCAACAGCAACGCCCATGACAATTACCCGCTGCCTGCCGTGCTGGTTGGTGGCGCCAACGGCAGGCATGCCGGAGGCCGTA
>JBEEKA010000097.1:0-11670 GCA_041168985.1 Pseudomonadota bacterium
GGACTGAACAACGGCGTCTTCCAGTGCATGATTTCGCTGTTCGGCCTCGCGCTCGGCCCGATCATCGCGACGCGCCTGCTGGAAAACCACTCGTGGAACGCTGTGTTCATGATCGTCGGCGTGCCGGGCGTTCTGATGGCCGTCCTGATGTGGTTCGTCGTGCGCGAACCCGCAAGGCGGACGGATGGCGGACATGGCGGATCGGTCTTCGGGATGTTCGGTCACCGCAATGCCAAGGTGGCCCCGCTGACCCTGATCTGCGCCATGGGCGGCATTTTCGTGATAGCGGCGATGCTGACGGCGTACCTCACGGCACCCGTGGGCGCCGGACTGGGGCTTGATCCCATCACCGCCGGAAACGTGTTCTCGGCCGTTGGCGTGGGCGGCGCGATCGGCCAGTTCGCGATGCCGGCGCTTTCCGATGTCATCGGCCGCAAGCTCTCGACCGTGGCGTCCTACTTCCTGGCCGCGGTGGCGCTGTACCTGTTCACGCAGGCCGGCCCGGAAAACACGACGACCCTGTGGATCCTGCTGTTCTTCGCGTCGCTGTTCAATTTCGCCGCGCTGGCGATCCTGGCGGGTCCCGTCGCCGCCGAGGCGGCGCCCCCGGGCATGCTGGCCTCGATGGCGGGCTTCGTGATTTTCGCCGGAGAGTTCGTCGGTGGCGGCATCAGCCCGATCATCGCGAGCAACCTCGCGGCCAAGTACGGACTGAAGTCTGCGCTCTACTTCGCCGCCTGCGGCCTCGTGCTCGGCTTCGTGGTCGCGCTGTTCCTCAAGGAAACCGCACCCCGGAAGCTCAAGGCCTGACGTGATGAAGCCGGTTGCGCGTCCGGCGCAACCGGCTCCAGGGCGCGGGCAACGGCGATGCCTGCGCCTACTTTCCCGCTCTCCGGATGGCCGCTGCGTCAGCCACTTCCTGCAGCTTTGCCAGCAGTGCATGGATGCGATAGGGCTTCGTGATGAACTCGTCCATGCCGGCCTCCAGCGCGCGCATGCGGTATTCCATCGGCGCATGACCGGTCAGTGCGACGATCAGGGTCGGTTCGTAACCTTCGTCGCGTTCCATCTGGCGATAGCGGCGGACGACGGCCAGACCGTCCATGCCGGGCATCTCCAGGTCCATGAGCGTGATGTCGTGGTTGCGCAGGGACAGCAGGCTCAGGGCGTCATAACCGTTGGAAGCGGTGGTGACCTCGAATCCCGAGCGCTCCAGCTGCTTTCGCAGCAGGGTCAGGTTGGCGATGTTGTCGTCGATGGCCAGGATCCGACGCAGGCCGGATGCCGCTCCCGGAACCGGTGCCGGCGCCAGGCCGGCCGCTGCCGCGGCGCCCGGTCGACCTGCGGCCGCATCGACGACATGCAGGTCAAGGCGCAGCTGGAAGTGGCTGCCTGCCTCGGACGTGCTGATCAGTTCCAGCGACCCGCCCATGCGCGTGGCCAGTTCCCGGCTGATGGCCAGGCCCAGGCCCGTGCCGCTGCGGGAACGTGACAGGGACGTATCGGCCTGCGAGAACTGCGCGAATAGGTTTTCACAGAATTCCGCCGACATCCCGATGCCAGTGTCGATGACGTCCACGGTGAAGCGCTGCCATCCCGGTCCCACATGGTCATTGCGTCCGCTGATCCGGACCGACCCCTTGGACGTGAACTTGATGGCATTGCTCAGCAGGTTCGACAGGATCTGGCGGATGCGGATCTCGTCGCCGGTCAGCCGCAAGCCGGCGTCGACATGGTTTTCCAGGGAGAGGGTCAGACCCTGCGCTTCGGCGGCCGGTCGGAACTGCGTGGAAATCGCCTTGAGCATCGCATCCGGCGAGAACTCCACGTCGGGAGCCGGCTTCTCTTCCCGGGCTTCCATGCGCGAAAAGTCGAGGACCCGGCCGACCAGGTCGATCAGGGATTCGCTGGCGGATTGCGCGGCCTCGACGTAACTGCGGGCTTCTGCGTCCAGCTGGCGGGTCGACAGCAGGTCCAGCGCGCTGGAAATGGTGACCAGAGGCGTCCGGATCTCATGGCTGACGACGGCGATGAATGACATCTTTCCGCGGGTTGTTTCTTCCTGCAGCTGCAGGGCTTTCTGCATGGTCGTCTCGGCCGCGCGTTCCTTGGTGATGTCGCGGATGAACGCCGCGGTTCGCACCGCGTCGCCGGAAGACATCCGGGTCACCGTGATCTCGGCCAGCAGCGACTGGCCACCTCGGGTCACGGCCTGCAGTTCCACGGTCCTGGGCTCCGACGAACTCTGCCGCAGCAGTTCGTCGAACGCAGGCCGATCCTCCATCGCGGCGAGCAGCGCGCTGGCCGACAGTCCGAGGACCTCCGACGGCGCCCAGCCGAAACGTTCGGCGGCAGCCGGGTTCAGCTCGACGATGCGCCCGTCGCCGTCCACGACGATGACGCATTCACCCGCGGCCTGGAGCATGGCTCGTCGCAGGCTGGATTCGCCCTCCGCGCGCGTACGCTCGGCGTCCAGGGTGCGGGTCACGCGCAGCCCGCTGATCATCATGCCGGCCGCGCTAATGATCGGCTTGATCAGGTCGACGATCGACTCGTCATAGCCTCCCGGCCGGTTGGCCAGGCCGCACATGCCCACCATCTCATCCCCGACCTGGATGACGATGCCCGCGAAGCTGTTCAGAGGAGGGTGGCCGGGCGGCAACCCTCCCGCCGACGGATGGTTCGCCGGGTCGTTGGCGAGGAGCGTCTGCCGGGTCTTCAGCACGTGGCCGAAAAGCGTGTCGAGATTGCGGAAGTCCAGGCCGACGGTGATGTAGCGCTCGTACAGGGAGCGCATTTCCTCGTTCCATCCGATGTTCGTGACCGCATAGCTGCGGAGGAACGGTTGCTGGTTCTCGTCGACAAGCACTTCGCCGACGAAGCCGAACTGGCTTTCGGTGAGGTCCAGCAGCGCCTGCAGGACGAGGTTCAGGGCCTTGACGGGGGACTGTTCGACGATGGTCTGGCGATGGATGTGCGCGATGTGCGCAAGCATCCGGCTGGCCAGGTCGTCCCGAAGGGTGGCTGGGCTCATCCGCCGGATGGTACAACTGAATCGAACCGACTTGAAATCGGTCCGGGTTTGCGTCGGGCAATTCGCCCGACCAGGATCCCGGCACAACACAACCGGAGGGCTCTCATGTCACGTTCCGTCCTGCTTGCTCCCGCGGCGCTGCTCGCCGTCCTGATCGCGCTCCCTGCTTCGGCCCAGATGCGCGCCTTGTCCGACCCGGTCGTGGCGCACCCGGATCCGGAGTCCCTCTTCTCCAGCCCGGACAAGTCGTTACATCGGAACAAGCAGGCGGCCCTGCGCATCATGCGCGAGCTGCTCCAGTGCAACCAATGGGAGCGGGCCGGCGAGTGGCTGACGGATCGGTATATCCAGCACAATCCGATGGCCGCTTCGGGCCTCAAGGGCGTGCAGGACTATTTCATCAATGTCGCCAAGCGCAAGCCGACCCCGACCTGCACGAAGCTGACCAGCCCGGTGGTCGCCGTCCAGGCGGAAGGGGATTACGTCACCGTGCTGGTACAGCGTGAAATGAAGTACGCGGACGATCCGTCGACGACCTACACGACGACGTGGTTCGATACCTGGCGCTTCGTGGGCGGCAAGGCCGACGAACACTGGGATCCGGCCACGTTGCCGGCGCCGCCGCCGGCGCGGTAGCCCTGTCGGCCCGCGGGGGCGGGGGATGCAAGCAGTCAGTCCGGAAGGCCTTTCAACGGGCTCTGCAGGACGGTCTGGAGCACCTCGTCGCCCGCGGTGAGATAGATTTCCGAATCTGAACGGGCGAGCGACCATTGCACGCGCCGTTCGAGCCCGGCCACGACCTGTTCCATCCAAGCGCGATCGAACGCGTACACCGCAAGCTGCTCGGCGCGGTGGATCTTCGCGTCCGCGATGCCACGTGCCCACTGGGCCGGATCCTTGTGGGCATACACGGCGACGCGCGGTGCAGCCTTGCTGGCCCTGTGCAGGCGTTCGGTCGCCGGCAGGCCGACCTCGATCCAGGCCTGCAGCTGTCCGGTCAGGTCGCGCACGAGAACGGCCGGTTCATCGGGTTCCGACAGGCCCTTTGAAAACGCGATGCCTTCCGTGTACTCCAGGCAATACGCCAGCACCCGGGCCACCAGGTAGTCCGGAGATTCGCTGGGGTGGCGGGCTACGCGCAGGTTCAGAGACTGGTAAACCCCGCGATCGACATCGCTGAGTTCGACCTCGAAAGTATGGATCGTCGCGCCCAGCGCCAAGGGGATGCTCCTCTGATCGACCGGGCCTGATCATCGCACAGTGCCGGAAACCGTCGGCGCGATCGCGGCGTGGGCCGCGCCGGCGCGGTGGCTTAGGGTTTTGCCTGATTGCGTTGCAACCCCCGCCTTGGGTTACTCTTGTTGCAGTGGGCAAACCCGTCGCGAGGCGGGGACGCAAAGCCTCCGGCCTTCTCCCGCAGTGCGCGCGAAGGTAGCGGGGTTGCCAGCGACACAGTCGCTGTACGCGCCGGACCCACTTCCGAACCGGGAGCAGTCAGGGTCATGCGCGCAGCCAGAACGTTCTTCGTCATCGTGGTCGCGCTCTGCGTAGCGGCCTGCAGTGAGTACTCCGCGCCCGGAGTGGCCACCCGCTCCTTCTCGATGGGACTGGCGCAGGAACCGGCCCACGAAGCGATGGCCAGCGCGCGGGCCCTGCCGCTCTACCACCTCGGTCCGATCGAACTCCAGGAACCCACGGACCAGGACCAGTCCGATCCCAGGGCCTCGGCATCGCACTTGCCGCACCGGCAGGCCGTCACGTCACGCCTGTCCCAGGTGTCCACGCGCCGCCTGACGAAGGCCGCCCTGGACGCGCTGGTCGAGACCGGCGCCATTCCGCCCTCAGTACAGGACGGTGATTCCGCCGAAGCGACGCCCATGGCGAGCGGCACGGTCGTTGCGACCTACACGCCGGCACAGATCCGCGCCGCCTATGGTTTGCCGGCACTGCCCGCTGCGGGGAGCAGCCTCTCGGCTGCGCAGGCGGCACAGCTGGGTGCGGGCCAGACGATCTACATCGTCGACGCGCAACACGATCCGAACGTCGCGGTGGAACTGGCGGCATTCAATACGAAGTTCGGCCTGCCGGGGTGTACAGCCAAGGTACTGTCCACGACGACCAAGCTGCCGCTGCCGGCTGCTTCGACCAAGGGGTGCAGCCTGCTCGTGGCCTATGCGACGACTTCCGGCGGGATCGGCAGGAAGGCGCCAGCCTATGAGTCGGGCTGGGCGACGGAGATCGCCCTGGATGTCCAGTGGGCCCATGCGACGGCGCCGCTGGCCCGCATCGTACTCATCGAGGCGCCGGACGCGATGCTCGGCAACATGCTGGCAGCCGTGAAGCTGGCCAACCGGATGGGCCCCGGCGTCGTCTCGATGAGCTTCGGCGCGGTGGAAGGCAGCTGGACGGCCAGTGTGGATTCTGCGTTTTCCGGAACGGGCATGTCGTATTTCGCGGCTGCCGGAGATGCCGGGTCGCGCGCCGAGTGGCCCGCCGTGTCGCAACGGGTCGTGGCGGTAGGTGGTACGTCGCTGTCCTGGGCGGGCGTCACGCCGCGCCGCGAGACGGTCTGGAGCCTGAGCGGCGGCGCACGGAGTGCCTATGTCGCGGCGCCCGCTTACCAGACCAGCGCCGTGCCTGGACTCGTTACGTCGGCGAACCGGGCCGTCTCCGACGTGGCTTTCAATGCGGACCCGTCCACCGGCCAATACGTCGTGACCATCGCGCCGGGCAGCACGAAGGCGGGATGGGTCAGCGCGGGGGGTACGAGCCTGTCGACACCGCAGTGGGCGGGCATTGCGGCGATTGCCAACGCGATGCGTGCCGCGACCGGACAGGCGCTCCTCGGCATGCCCCATACCTCGCTCTATGGCATCTCGGCGCAGCCGTCGCTTTACAGTCAGGTCTTCACGGACGTGAGTTCCGGCAGCAATGGCAGTTGCGTGACCTGCTTTGCGGGCACGGGTTACGACCTGCCCACCGGGCTGGGCACGCCCAACGTGGGCGACCTGCTGTCCAGCCTTGCAGTACCCGTATCGTCTGGTGCGCCGACGGTCGTGAGCAGCACGGTGTCCGGTACGCGTGGCGTCGCGCTGACGTTCCCGGCGATGGCGAGTGCGGCGAATCCTGTCACCTACAGCCTGAACGGCGCGCCGGTTGGCGTGTCGATCAGCAGCGCCGGCGTCGTGACCTGGCCGTCACCGACGCTGGGGACCAGCAGCGTCGTCGTGACGGCCCGCGATGCAGTCAACGGACTCACCGGGCAGGGCACGTACTCCGTCGTCATCTCGGAACCGACGGTGCCCGTCGTGTACGCGGAGGCTCTTTCGACGACCGCCGGGTCGGCCTTCACGTATGCCGTCCAGGTCGCAGCCGCTCATGCCGTGACCTATGCGCTTGCCGATGGGCCGACAGGCCTCCTGCTGAATCAGTCCGGCATCCTCACCTGGGAGACGCCGGTTGCCGGCAGGTATACCTTCACCGTGACCGCGCTGGACCTGCAGACGGGGCTTGCGGGGCAGACCGCGTTCACGCTGGATGTATCGGCACCGCAGCCGCCGGTCATGGCCGCGGGCACGGTCAGTGGCGTCGCCGGCCGCGCGCTGTCCTACAGCGTGTCCGCCACGTCCTCCAATCCGCTGAGCTTTTCACTGTCCGGTGCGCCGGCCGCAGTCGCGATCGATTCCGGTTCCGGGCTGATCAGCTGGGCCTCACCGATCGCCGGGACTTACACAGTCACCGTAACGGCGACGGATCGAATCACGGGTCTGTCTGCCTCCGCGACCATCTCCCTGTCGATCGCCCCGGGTGGCCCCGTCCTGTCGGCGGACGCCATGTACGGCACCGTGGGCAGCACGCTGACCGGATCGATCTACTTTTCCGACGCCACATCGACGACGCTCTACATCGAGATCAGCGGCGTGCCGAATGGCATGTCGCTCGTGGTCGTGGGTTCACGCATCGACATCACCTGGACTCCCGCCGCGGCCGGAACCTGGCCACTGGTCGTGGACGTGCGGGATGGCGACGGTCTCACGGCATCGCTGACGGTCCCCGTGGTCGTGCGGTAAGCGCGTCGGTTCAACGCCAGTTGGCGTTCGCGTTCCAGAACGCGACGCTGCGACGGTATGCCGCGGCGTCGAGCGGGACGCCGGAGCCTCCCTCGTCCGTCCCCAGCGCATTGCGCATCATCGTGATCGGCGCCATCGGGATTTCCGCCGGTTCCGCCGTATACAGGCAGCCCACCACGCCCCAGTCGGCGTCGATGGGCGTGCCTTCCTTCAGCAGTTGCTTGCGGCTGTAAAGGATGGGGACCAGGTAATCCGCCACCGGCACCTCGACACCCTCGAACCAGCGCACGAGGACCGGCAGTTCCAGGCGCGTCCGGGCCTCGTAGGCCGAGCGAAGCAGGTGCCGGTTGCCGTCCGTGATCGGCACCGTCAGGCACCGCGTGGTGGTCCAGTTCCGATGTACATGCAGGCGACAGAAATCGGCGTAGCCGGGCAGGTCCAGCATGGGTGCCTGGTCGTTGAGGCGACGCTCGAAGTCTTCGGGCGTGATGTCCTGGATGGTGTTGGGTCGCGGTTCCTTCGGGAACAGGCGGACCCGGGCGAACTCGGTCAGGGCGATCTGCATGCGAGGCATCCTACCCGTCGCGCAGATCGTTGCGCCATCAATGAAGGGAGAACCAGATTCGCCGCCGCCGGTCTGAACCGACACAATAGCCGGACCGGTTCGGTCTGGGAGGGAGAAACATGCGTCGTGTCCTGATGGCATCGTTGGGCGGCCTTGCCGCGTTCGCATTCGGCGTGTCGAGGCTCCAGGCGGCAACGGAGTGGCCGCTGCATGGCGGCGACTCCAACGAAACGCGTTTCAGCCCGTTGAAGCAGGTCAATGCCGACAACGTCGCCAAGCTCGGCCTCGCCTGGTACGCGGACCTGTCCGAGAAGGGACAGTGGCAGTCCACGCCGGTCGTCGTCGACGGCCGGATATACGTGACCACGCCCTGGAGCAAGGTCTACGCCTATGACGCCGCCACCGGGAAAACCTTGTGGAAGTTCGATCCGAAGGTGCCGCGCGAGATCGCGGCAACACGCCTGTGCTGCAACAACTCGAACCGGGGCGTGACGTACTACAAGGGCAAGCTCCTCCTCGGCACCCTGGACGGTCGCCTCGTCGCGATCGACGCGAAGCGGGGCGGCAAGGTCTGGGAGACCCGCACGACCGACATCAAGGACGACATGTCCATCACCGGTGCCCCGCGCGTCGGCAACGGCCTCGTCTTCATCGGCCAGGGTGGCGGCGAGTACTTCCAGCGCGGCTACATGTCGGCGTACGACGCGGACACCGGCAAGTTCCGCTGGAAGTTCTACGTCGTCCCGGGCGACCCATCCAAGGGACCGGACCATGCCGCGTCGGACAGCGTGATGCCGATGGCCGCGAGGACCTGGAGTGGCGAATGGTGGAAGACCGGCGGTGGTGGCTCGCCGTGGGACGGCATCGTCTATGACGAAAAGACCGGCCTGGTGATCTTCGGCACGGGCAACGGCGCACCGTGGCCGGCGGAGGATCGTTCGCCGGGCGGCGGCGACAACCTGTTCATCGCTTCCATCGTCGCCCTCGATGCAAAGACCGGCGAATACCGATGGCACTACCAGACGGTGCCCGAGGAGAACTTCGATTTCGACAACACGTCGCCGCTGACCACGACCGATCTCGTCATCAATGGCGAGAAGAAGCACGTCGTGATGCAGATCCCGAAGAACGGCGTGTTCTACGTGATCGAGGCGGCGACGGGCAAGGTGCTCAGCGCGAAGCTGGCGGTGCCCTACGCCAACTGGCTCACGGGCTTCGACAAGGACAACAATTGGAAGCCGATCCTCAATCCGGACGCCAACTACGGCAAGACGAAGCAGGGCTGGTACGTGACGCCATTCCAGACGCACGTCTGGTATCCGCAGTCGTACAACCCGGGCACGGGCCTCGTCTATGTCGGCCTTCGCTACGCGACGTTCGGCTTCGTCGCGGAACTAGGCGCGAAGATGGGCAACCAGCTGCTGGGCATCAATATCGCGAAGCGTCCACAGATGGGTCCGCCACCGATCGAGGGTCCGGGCCAGTGGCTCTCGGCCTGGGATCCGGTCGCGCAGAGGGAAGTCTGGCGGGCAAAGGACGGCGTGGCGAACTCCGGCACGATGACGACGGCCGGCAATCTCGTGTTCCAGGGTACGGGCCAGCGGGATTTCTCCGCGTTCCGGGCGGACAACGGCGAAAAGCTCTGGACTACGGATGCCGGTGCGAGCGTGCAGGCCGGTTCGGTGACCTATCAGGTCGGCGCCACGCAGTACGTGGCCGTGCTGGCGGGACAACCGCGCGCCGCAGGAGGCAACCGACTGCTGGTGTACAAGCTGGGCGGCAGCGTCGTGTTGCCACCCGTGGCGCCACCGGCGCCGCTGGTCGTGAACGCGCCGGAAAACTTTGGCGATGCAGACACGCTCGACCGCGGCCGGCAGCTCTGGCAACAGAACTGCACGCTGTGCCACGAAGGCGGCCGCGGCATGGGCGGGTTCCCCGACCTGCGCTACTCGGCGCTCCTGCAAAGCGACGTGGCCTTCAGGTCCGTCGTGCTGGATGGCGTGCTGACCGAGAATGGCATGCTGTCCTTCGCGAAGACGCTGAAGGCGCCGGATGTCGAAGCGATCCGCGCATGGGTGACGAAGCTGGCCAACGATGTGAAGGACCAGCCTGCCCAGCCAGCCATGGGGCCCGGCACAGGGCGTGCGTCGCCGTCGACGGCGCCCCCGGCGCCACAGCGGGGCTTGCACGGAAACTGACAGCGGACTGGCCGGCTACTTGTGAGCCCCCGCGGTGCGGGTGCAGTATCGGGCAATGAAATCGATCGCATTGCCCGGCCGCATCTTCCTGTGGTCCCTGGTGTCGGCCCTCGCGGGGTTCCTGTTCGGTTTCGATACGGTCGTCATATCCGGAGGCGAGCGGGCCATCCAGGCGCTGTGGCACCTCACGCCGACCCAGCACGGTCTGGCCGTCGGAGCGGCGCTGTATGGGACCGTTCTCGGCGCGATGGCGGGAGGCTGGCCAGCTGACCGCTTCGGGCGCAAACCCACGCTGATTTTCGTTGGCGTCCTTTACTGCGGATCCGCGGTCTGGTCGGCGCTTGCGCAGGACGTGATGTCGTTCGGCGTCGCGCGCCTGCTCGGTGGCCTGGGAATCGGCATCTCGACCGTGGTGGCACCGATGTACATCACCGAGATCGCGCCACCGGTCTGGCGCGGTCGGCTCACGGCGATGTTCCAGTTCAATATCGTTTTCGGAATCGTCGCGGCCTACGCGTCGAATGCGCTGCTGGCCGAATTCGGCGATGCGGCCTGGCGATGGATGATCGGCGTATCCGCGCTGCCTTCCCTGCTGTACCTGCTTCTGTGTTTCGTCATTCCGGAGAGTCCGCGCTGGCAGGTGCTGCGTGTGTCGCGGCCCGACGGAAGCGGGGGTTCCCGGGAGCCCTTCTGGAGCGCCAGGCTCCGCCGTCCGATCCTGCTCGCGTTCCTCGTCGCGTTCTTCAACCAGCTCTCCGGTGTCAACGCGATCCTGTATTTCGCGCCGCGCATCTTCGAGCTGACCGGGCTGGGTCCGCAGGCAGCGATGCTGCAGTCGGTCGGGATCGGGGTCACGAACCTCGTGTTCACGTTCATCGGCCTTGCGCTGATCGACCGCCTGGGTCGCAGGACGTTGCTGCTGATCGGATCCTTCGGCTACATCCTGTCTCTCGGGCTGACGGCCTGGGCCTTTGCGACGGCGCATTTCGCCATCGTGCCGGCCTGCATCTTCGGGTTCATCGCGGCGCATGCGATCGGGCAGGGCACGGTCATCTGGGTGTTCATTTCCGAAGTCTTCCCGACCTCGCATCGCGCGGCGGGCCAGTCCCTCGGCAGCTTCACCCACTGGATCTTCGCGGCGCTACTCAGCACCGTGTTTCCCGTGATGATCACCGCGTTCTCCCCGGCGACCGTGTTCCTGTTCTTCTGCGGGATGATGGTGCTGCAGCTGGCGTGGGTGCTGGGATGGATGCCCGAAACACGGGGCGTGCCGCTGGAGGTCCTCGAGCAGCAGCTGTCGCCGGCCGGGTCGCGGCAGGCCCGGCGCGACGGGATCTGATTGCGGGCCTGGGCATGGCAAGGCATGGGATTCGGGTGGGAAACGCGCCGTTTGCGACCTGCGTCCTGCCGGAGTTTGCGTTCCCGACACAATCCGTTTCACCTCGCTGTGCATAAAGTTACCCTTCGGAAAAAGGACTTTTATGCATTCCGCCCCCCGACCCTCAACTTCGTTCCGCCTGTTGGCACCGTTCCAGATCGTTTTTGGCATTGCGCTGCTGTGCCTTTTGCCGCAGCAGGGCAGCGCTGCCGTGGTGGCCAACTGGGGCACGATCGTGACGCCCCTGCAGTCGGACGTGACGTTTTCCTTCGCGCAGTACGACCTCACCAAGAATTTCACGCAGCAGTACCTCTTCTCCCTGGAAGGGGCCGCTGGCGCGACGTATTCAGTCAGTTTCACCTTTGACGCCTGCAAGCGAGGCTGCGGCAATCCCAACATTTCCTATGGGATCTATGATGCAAACG
>JBEEKA010000098.1:0-3569 GCA_041168985.1 Pseudomonadota bacterium
AGATCTCCCTGAGGACTTGATCCTCCTGAAGGGCCCAAGAAGACTACTTGGTTGATAGGCTGGGTGTGTAAGCGCAGTAATGCGTTGAGCTAACCAGTACTAATTGCCCGTGAGGCTTGACCATATAACCTCAAGTGGTTTGCCATCCGGCATTCACAACTTGTTGGTTGCCATATAAGCGATTGGCAATTCACGTTTCGAACGCGACACGCGTCAAATCAATACTCCCGGATTTACCCTTTTTGCCTGACGGCATTAGCGAGCGGGAACCACCCGATCCCATTCCGAACTCGGAAGTGAAAACGCTCTGCGCCGATGGTAGTGTGGCTTCAGCCATGTGAGAGTAGGTCACTGTCAGGCTCCTACAAGAAGGCCTCGATCGCCCCGTGCGGTCGAGGCCTTTTCCTTTTGTAGTCCGCGACGCGGGTGGTTGTGCTCAGCCTTGGGCGGGCTGTCGCTTTGACGCTGGGGCGCGGAACAGGACGAGGAACAGTGCGCCCGCAAGCAGCGCGGTCAGCATGGGTGCCGTCCAGATGGCGGGCCAGTCGTGTTTTCCATCGCCCAGTGCATGGCTCTGGTACACGGCATTCGCGATATTCGATCCGATGATGACCCCCAGTCCCATGTTCAGGGTGACCAGGAAGGACTGCGCAAGTACCCGTTCCGAAGGCGATACGGTTTCATCGACGTAGATCTGTCCGGCCACGAAGAAGAAGTCGTAGCAGATGCCGTGCAGGATGATGCCCGTGAGCAGGAGCGCGGACTGTGCGATGCCCGGGTGGTAGCCAAGGGCAAACAGGCCGCTGCGCAGCGACCAGGCAAAGATGCCCATGACCAGGACGCCCTTGATCCCGAATCGCCGGAGGAACAGGGGGAGGCTGAGCAGGAGCAGCAGTTCCGCGACCTGCCCGAGAGTCTGGATGGCAGTCGCTTCGAGTCGCAGGTCGAGAAGGTCCGCGTGCAGGCCGACCTCGGACAGGAAGGTGTTCGAGTAGCTGTTGTAGAACGACAGCGGAACGAGGATCACCATCATCCCGGCAATGAACAGGGCGAAGTTGCGATCCTTCAGTCGCACGAGCATCGAGATGCCCAGCAGGTCGCGCCAGCCCTGTTTCGGCCGTTGGGCCTTGTCGTGTGCTGAATCCTGGGTCTTGGCGGCGGGTAGGCTGAGGGCGTAGATACCCATCAGGATCCCGGCGGCACCTGCGATCTTGAGAGGCAGGGGGGTCCCGGCGGCATTGGGGATGGCGCCGATAAGCGTGCCCCCGACGATCCAGCCAACGGTGCCGCAAACCCTGATACCCGGGAACTGCCCGGAGCGGTCGCTAAGGCAGCCCAGGACCAGCGCGTTGGCGAGCGGTATGGTTGGCACGAAGCACAGGAAGTGGAGTGTGACGACGGCAAGGAACAGTTCCCGGGATGAGCCGACTTGTGCCAGCCCGATCAGCAGGGCACCTGATGCGGCAGACAGCAGGGCAAGCAGGGTGCGGGGTGTCCCCTGCCGGTCCGCCAGCGCGCCGATGGCCAGCGTCGAGAGGATGGCCGCAATGCCTTGCGTGCCGTAGGCGGTGCCGATGATGTCGTCGAAGCCAAGCCCCCGGCTCATGTAGGTGCCGAGGGTCATGAACCAGCTGCCGAACATGAAGTACTGAAGGAACATCAGCAGCGATAGGCGTGCGCGGAGCGCCGGCCCCAGTGGCTGTCCGCGCACGCCCGGTTCCATTACCAGGCCTCGTCGTAGACCCGGGCTTCCTTGATGAGCCCGTCGGCACCGACTTCGTAGGCTGCGACGCCCGCATGTACGCGGTTCGTCGGATGGTTCGGGTCGATGATGTTGAACTCCATGATGGTCGTCGTGCCGTCCGAGAAGATGTTGAGCTTCTCGATATTGGCGCCGTGCTGGCCGCCACCGGAGCTGCCCGCGTCCTTGTCGATGATGCCGAACATCTGGACCAGGACCTGGCGGATGGTTTCCCGCCCTTCGTAGATGCCCATGCCCACGCCCTGGCTCAGGTCCGTCGATTCGCCGTGCCCGTCAAAACGGCCATCCGGCGAAAAGGTTGCTGCCTGTCCTTCCGCGTCTCCGCCGGACAGGGCCGCCTGATACTTGCCGACGATCGGCAGGAAGGCTTCGATATGTTGCGGTTCATCCAGAATGCGGTTGCGTACATGCTGGATGCCATCGACCCGGGCGCGACGGTAATAGAGCCTCGTGCGGCGCATCTTGTTGCCATCGAACTCGATGACAGCCACCACGTTGAGCAGCTTGCTCGATCCGTCCTTCCGCTCGAGTTCCAGGGCGAATTCCGCGCCGCAAAACCGACCGTTGGCGCCAAGGGTCGAATGTTCCATCTTGAGCGACACGACCCGCGCCATCCGTGCCGGACCCCAGTTGCGCACCAAGGATTCGAAACCACTATCGATATGGCGCCCCGCAAAGGGGTCGTCGATGTCCGCGGGTCCGGCGAACAGTGCCCGGACGTCATCCGGCGAACCTGCAACCAGGCCGCCCAGCAGTTGTTCTGCCATCCGGGACTTGGCGTCTGTCGTCATGTCTTCAGTTACTCCAGTTTTGGCGATCAGCGGGTGGCCGGGAGGCCGTTGCGGGCAATGACATCCCTGAACCAGCCGAAGCTGGTCTTGGGCGTGCGGCGGCCCGTCGCGAAATCGACGTGTATCAGGCCGAAACGCTTCGAATAGCCGAAGGCCCACTCGAAATTGTCCATCAGGCTCCAGGTCCAGTAACCCCGCAGGTCTGCGCCCTGGTCGATCGCGGCTTTCGCTGCGCGAAGGTGTCCGTCAAAGTAATCCACGCGCTCCGGGTCGCGCACCTCGCCACCAGGGTCGGCGTAGTCCGCACTGGAGCAGCCGTTTTCGCTGATGTACAGCGGCAGCCCGGGGGCATCGCGTGCGAGGCGCAACAGCAGGTCCGTGAGTCCCTGGGGTTCGATCAGCCAGCCCATGTCGGTGCGTTTGCACCCCGGCGGTTCCAGGTCCGTAAAGGGCAGTCCCATCGAAAAAGGAGCGGCGAAGCCACCCGTCCACCCTTTTGCCCGGGCCTCTGCGCCGTTTTCCGGGTCGCAGACATAACGGGGGTGGTACGTGTTGATCGACAGGAAATCCATGGGCGCGGCGATGCGGGCCAGATCTCCCGGCTGCACCAGGCCGGCGCCCTCGGCCCAGCTGGAGTGGATCCGGGTCATGCCCCGGGGGTAGGTGCCGCTGACCAGGGGCGACAGGAACGAGGCATTGAGCTGCAGGTCCGCAAGTCCCGCGGCGTGGCGGTCGGCTGGCTGCTCAGAATAGGGGTAGATATGGCTCATGTTGAGCGCGATGCCGACTTTCGAGTGGGGGTCGGCGGTGCGGAGGGCGGCCATCCCGGCCGCATGCGCGAGCAGCAGGTGATGGTGGGCCGCGGCCGCCTGACCGGCATCCGAGATGCCGGGGGCATGCAGGCCCAGTCCATACCCCAGATAAGCAACGACCCAGGGTTCGTTGATCGTCGTCCAGGTGCGGACCCGGCCTGCGAAGTGCCGGCCCAGGATTCCGGCGTAGTCCGCGAATGCCTC
>JBEEKA010000099.1:0-13905 GCA_041168985.1 Pseudomonadota bacterium
CAATGATTTCGGCAACGGCCACGTCGAAGGGGGCGTCATCCTGCCGGTGGCCTTCGAATTGCCGGGCGGCTGGGGCCTCGGTGTCATGACGGAATGGGACCTGGCGCGCAACGACAACGACGATGGCTACGACCACCTGTGGGTGAATACCGCGTCGTTCAGCCACGACATCGTCGGTCCGTTGGGGGGCTTCTTCGAACTGGTGTCGCAGGTCGGCGGCGAACCTGTCGCGACCCTCAACGGCGGGCTCACCTGGGGCGCCACAGACAATCTCCAGTTCGACCTGGGCGTCAATTTCGGCCTGACCCGGGCAGCCGACGACCTGCTGTTGTTCGCCGGCGTCTCCTGGCGGCACTGACGCGGATTCAGGTCGCGCGCAGATCCTCGATCACCGCGCCCTGGCACCGCACTTCCTCTTCATGCCCTGCTTCGCGCCACCGCTCGAGCAGGGCTGCGGCATGCCAGTCCTGCATCGGGCCCAGCGCCAAGAGCCGCCCGACATAGTCCATGGCATCGCGTGACAGCGACAGGCCGTAACTGCGGACACGGAACGCCACCGGAGCGAAGAAAGCGTCCACAGCCGTGAATCGGGACCCTGCGAGGAACGGACCCCCATGACGGGACAGGCCCTCACGCCACAGCGCATCGATCCGCGCGAGATCCTCCTGCAACGGCACGGACACCTCATGCCGCGCGACTCGCACGCCGCAGCTCATGCTGCACTGGGCCCGCAACGCAAAGAAGCTGGAATGCATCTCGGCCGCGGCGCACCGCGCCCAGGCGCGAGCGTTCGCATCGTCCGGCCAGACCCCGGCATGACGCTCCGCGAGGTACTCGATGATCGCCATCGAATCCCACAGGGTGAGCCCCCGGTCGACCAGGCAGGGCACCCGGCCGCTGGGCGACCGTTCCGCGATCGATCCACCGGGAGGCCGCTCCCCGAGCGGAATCAGGACTTCTTCGAACTCGATCCCCAGGCCACGCATCAGGACCCAGGGCCGCAGGGACCAGGAGGAATAGTTCTTGTTTGTGATAAGCAGCGAATACATGGGCATACACTACTGCGACCATGGACCGACGTGCACTACTCCTGGCAATCGCGGGCTGCGCCCTGGCAGGTCATGGCGCCGCAGCACCCGTTCCGCCTGCGCTGGTGCAGATCGGGCAGGTCCCGCAGGACGTGCTGATGCGGGGCCTGAACGGCCCGGACAGACGGCTGTCCGCATATCGCGGCCGCCCGCTGATCATCAATGTCTGGGCCAGCTGGTGCGGCCCCTGTCGCGCGGAGATGGCCTCGCTGGAACGGCTCGCATGGCTCGATGAGGCGGCCGGTTTCGCGGTCATCGGGATCTCGACCGACGATGACGCGGCGGCGGCCCGACAATTCCTTTCGAGGTCCCGCACGACGCTGAACCATTACCTCGACCACGACCTGGAGCTGGAATCGCTGCTCGGTGCGAACCGGCTGCCGCTGACGCTGCTGGTCGACGCCGAGGGCAGGTTGCGTCGCCGGGTTTACGGCGCGCAACGCTGGGACGGGCCCGAGGCGCTGCAACTGGTGCGCAGCGCCTTCGGAACGCCTACTCGTGGGCCTGCTTCGGGGCGTCCGCCGGCGGCGGGAGCAGTTTCTTCGCCTCGTTAGCCTGCGCGACGATGTACTCGCGCAGGGCATCGGCCGACTTCTCGTTCAGCACCTTGGCGAAGGACGCCATGCCCTTGTCCTTGCGCGCCCCTTTCAGCACCACCTCGTTGAAGCCTTCGCGCGAATAGAGAAGCGCGGAGACCATCAGGTTGGGGAAATTGGAACCACGCGTCTGCCCATTCGCGCCGTGGCAGGACGAGCAGTACCTGCCATAGGTCTCGCCACCGGCCTTGATGACGTCGGCCGCGGCCGTCGACGGCGGGGGATTGAGTGCCGGCGGCACGTATTCCTTCACCGGCGGCAGCTTCGCCTTGCCACCGAGCCCGAACACCAGCAGGCGCGAATAGTTCGGTGCGAAGTACCCGCCGGGCACTGCCCCGCCGACACTCACGGCGATGTACTGCCGGCCGTCCAGCTCGTAACTGATCGGCGGGGCCAGCACGGCCGTCTGCGTCGGGAAGGTCCAGACCGTCTCCCCGGTCCTGGCGTCGTAGGCGCGCAGTTCCGAGTCCGCGCCACCGCCATGGAACACGAGACCACCGGCCGTCGCCAGCGCGCCGCCCGTCGGGCCCTGGTTCTCCTTCGAACGCCAGACCTGCTTGCCGGTCACCGGATCCCAGGCCTGCAGGAAGCCGACGAAACCGGCTTTTTCCCCCGGATTCTTCTGGTAGTAGGTCATCGGCGCCATGAAGTCGAGGCCGAGGTTGTATCCCACGTCGACAGGCTTGAAGTTCTTGTCGCCGATCATCGGGAAGTAGGCATCCTGCGTCGCCACGTAGATGAGCCCGGTGTCCGGGCTATATGCATTGGAATGCCAGCCATGCCCGCCCTGGACGCCCGGCTGCAGGTTGAAGGGCTTGTCTTCGTAGCGTGACTCCGGCACCACGTTCGGGCGACCGGTCTTCATGTCGACGCCGGTGTTCCAGTTCACACCGGTGAAGGCCTTGGCGCTCAGTAGCTGGCCCGTCGCGGCGTCGAGGACATAGAACATGCCGTTCTTGCAGGGCTGCAGCAGCACGTGGCGCGGCTTGCCTTCCCAGGTGATGTCGACGGTCATCATCGGACTGACCGAGTCATAGTCCCAGGTGTCGGCAGGCGTGGTCTGGTAATGCCAGACGTACTCGCCGGTATCCGGCCTCACGGCGACGATCGACGCGAGGAACAGGTTGTCGCCGCCCGACGGGTCGCGGTACTTCTGGTTCCACGGCGTGCCGTTGCCCGTGCCGAAGTACAGGAGGTCCGTCCTGGGATCGTAGACGGCCGCGTCCCAGACCGTGCCGCCACCGCCAACCTTCCACCAGTCGCCGGTTTTCGGCCAGGTGGCGGCTGCCTTGCGCATGGCTTCGTTTTCCGGCGGCAGGTTCGGATCGCCGGGCACGGTGTAGAAGCGCCAGGACTGCTTGCCGGTCTTCGCGTCATAGGCCGCGATCCAGCCCCGGACGCCGAATTCGCCGCCCGATGCACCGATCACCACCTTGCCCTTCACGATGCGCGGGGCCATGGTGATCGAATAACGCTGCAGCGGATCGTTGCGCTTCGCGGCGTCGAGCGTCACGGTCGACCAGACTTCCTTGCCGTTCTTCGCGTCCAGGGCGACGAGGCGCGCATCCAGCGTGCCGACGTAGATCCGGCCGTCGTAGGCGGCGATGCCCTTGTTCACGAGCCCGCAGCACACGTTCGCAGCCCACTCGCCCGGCACCTTCGGGTCGTACTGCCAGAGCGGCTTGCCCGTGCGCGCGTTGAAGGCATAGACCTTGCTCCACGCGGTCGACACGTAGACGACGCCATCCACGTAGAGCGGCGTGCCCTGCTGCTGCAGGTTCGTGTCGTAGTCCCGGAACCAGGCGAGGCCGAGCTGGTTCACGGTCGCGCGGCTGACCTGCTTCAGTCCGCTGAATCGCTGCTCGGAATAACTGCCGCCGTAGGTCATCCACTGGCCCGGCTCTTCGGTCGCTCGCAGCAGTCGCTCGGTCGATACGGCAGCAGGTCCCCGCGCCGGGGCCGCAGCCACCGGACCGAACACCGCGGACAACAGGGCCCCCAGGCCCAGGCAGGCAAGTCGAATCTTCATGGATCCCCCGGCTAAACCGATTCAGTCGAATCAAAGTCGCCGGCGAGGATGCCACAATCCCCCCATGGCAGACGAACTCCGCCCCATTCTCACGCTGGAGACCGTGGACAGGATCCGGCGGGCCGCCGTGGAGGGCCGGGTCCACGTGGAACTCTCGCTCGACCTGGGCCGGACCCGGGTGGACGTGGCGCCCCGGCAGGACGGTTTCTCCTGGCAGGGACGACCCTACCCCCTGCCGGAGCGCTGCAGGGACCGGACGGCCTACGCCTGGACTGGCCGGGAATTCGAGGCCATCGCGAGGTTCAACGGATCACTCATCAAGCTGGTGCCGACGGACTGGGGTCCGCCGACCTTCGAGATCGATGGCATCAAGATGCTGCCGACGGCCCGCGTGTCACCCTGGGACGACGCACGCGACAAGGTCCGGCTCGTGCAGCCGAACGGCAAGGTGGTGCTCGACTGCTGCGGCGGACTGGGCTATTTCGCGGCCTGGTGCCTGGCCGAAGGGGCAAGCAGAATCCTGTCCTTCGAGAAGAACCCGGACGTCATCTGGCTGCGCAGCCAGAATCCCTGGTCACCGCCTGCCGGCGGCGCCCTCGAACTGACGCCGGGCAGCGTGCTCGACCATATCGGCGCGATTCCCACAGCGACCGTGGATGCGGTGCTGCATGACCCGCCCCGCTTCGGCATCGCGGGGGAACTCTACTCCGCCGATTTCCATGCCGAGCTCGCGCGGGTCCTGCGCCGGGGCGGTCGGCTGTTCCATTACACCGGCACCCCGAACAAACTGACGAGCGGACGCGATGTGCCGCGCGAAGTGACGCAACGTTTGTCCAGGGCGGGATTCAGGGCGGCCCCGCAGGGCGACGGGGTCCTGGCGACGCGGCGCTGAACCGGAACTATTTGCCCCGTCGCTTGTAGGTGAACTTCTGGCCGGCAACCGCGGCCTGGTACATCAGGCCGCCTTTGGCGATCGTGAACACCGCGATGCCGTGGTGGTAACCGCCCGTGGCCGCCGCATCGCGCTTCGACGTGCTGGCACCGGCCGAGGCGCCGCCCGCTGAACTGGCGCTCGCGTTGGCCGCCGCCGTGATCGCGACGGCGCCGATATCCGCGCCGAACTCGAAGTTGCCACTCGTGAAATCATCGAACGTGGACTTGTTCTCGAAGAACACGATCTCGCTGTAGGCCTGTCCCCCGAGCTGGAAACCCACGCTGACCTGCGCCATCGACACATCGCCGGTCAGCGCGCCGCCGCGGTACACCCGACCCTTGCCGAAGGCGCCGCCGATGCCGATACCGCCCTTTCCAATGGTCGGGAACACCGCGTAACCGTAGGACTTGCCGAAGAACTTTCCGCTTTCCCCGGCCTCACGGAACATCTGTATCGTCTCGGAGTATCGGTCCCCGGCGGCCACGGCTGGCGCGCCCGCGTACAGCGTGGCAAGCAGCAGCAGGACGGTGCGGATCATCGGTTTCATCGCAGGACTCCAGTCGATCGGGCTGCCACTGCTTATACCGCGTTGGAATCCGCCGCGCGAATCGCCGCGTCGAGGACCTCGACGAGCTTCTGCAGCGAATAGGGTTTCGTGAGCACGATGGCTTCCGGCGGATCACGCATTGATTCCGCATAGCCGGAGGCCAGCACCACGGGAATCCGCGGGAACTCCTGCCGCAGCACATTGGCCAGCTCTATGCCGCTCAGGGTGCCACCGGTCACCACGTCCGAGAACACCACATCGTGGCGCTCTCCCGACCTCAGGCACCGCAGGGCTTCATCGGCGGTACCGAAGCGCTGCACGCTATAGCCGGCATCCTGAAGCGCGCTGGCAACCACCTCCGAAATCAGGCCATCGTCTTCGACGAACAGGACGCGTCCGGCACGCTTGACGGGCACTTCCGCGGACTCCGCGACCGGCTGCGCTTCTTCCAGCGCCCTCGGCAACCAGAGCCGGACCGACGTACCGACATCCAGCTCGCTTTCCACCTCGACGGTTCCTTCCGAGGCCAGCGCAAAGTCGCGCACCTGCGAGAGTCCCAGCCCGGTACCACGTCCCACCGGCTTCGTGGTCACGAAGGGCTCGAAAACCTGCGACAGGAGCTCAGGCGGTATCCCCTTGCCACCGTCGCTGACGCTCAACAGGACGCCCTGTTTCCCCTCGCGCAGCGCATTGCCGGCGGAAAGCGTGATGCGCCCGCCCTGTGGCAGGGCGTCGCGCGCGTTGAAGACCAGGTTCAGCAGGGAGACCTCCAGCTGGTCCGGATCGGTCCAAACGCGCCAGAGGCCGGGAGAGAAGTCGATGTGCAGCCTGACGTTGCCGGCCAGGGCACGCGACAGCAGCACTTCCATGCCCAGCAGCTGCGCATGCAGGTCGACCGGCTGGCGGTCGAACGGCAGGTTCCTCCCCAGCATCAGCAGCCGCTGGACGAGGCGCGACGCGCGATCCACGGCGCGCAGACCGGCCTCGATCAGGGGCTTTGCCTTCGGTTCCCTGACGAACTGCTCGAGCAGGGCAAGCCCGGTCGACAGGGTCTGCAGTACGTTGTTGAAGTCGTGCGCGATGCCGCCGCTGAGCCGACCGACGATTTCCAGTTTCTGCGCCTGGACCAGCCGGTTCTGGGACGCCCGCGCCTCCTCGACGGCCCGGTCGATGCGTCGCTGCATCTCCTGCTCATGCGAGCGGATGGTCGTGCTCGCGTCTTCCATCGACTCCGCGACGCTGTCGAACTCCGGGATGCCATAGCGCTTCAGCACGACGGCCCGACCGGCCTTGAGTTCCTCCGAGCCGAGACGCAGGGCGTCGGCGGGCGCCGCGATCCTGTTGGCTACCCATGCAGCAAGCAGCAGCCCGAACAACATCAGGCTCGCTGAAATGATGACCTCCTCGGCCAGTGTCGAATGCGCCCCGGCCAGTGCCGCGGCAAGCGGGTATTCAACGAAAACCGTGAGCCCGAACCGCGACGAGCGGCTGTAACCGGCATTGAAGGGCGTGCCATCCAGCGTATGGCCGGCAAGGCTGCCGCGCGTGTCCTGAATCGGCTCGCGCCAGAACCGCTCCGAGACATCCCGCTCGGCGGCATAGTCACTGCCATGCTTCCCGACCCAGCCCTCCGGGTCCGGGACGCGGGCCAGCACGCGCCCCCCGCCGTTCATGACGGCGACCTTCCAGCCCGGTGACAGCCTGACCTGGGCGAGGCGCTCCTGCAGCGCTGCGGGGCGGAGGGTCACGGACAACAGGTACTGCACGCCGCCCCGGTCGAACGGCAGGTGGAGGGCCATCGTCAGTTGCCCGTCCTTGCCGCTGATGAACAGGTCCGTGACGAGGGCGGCCCCCTGCGTGATGGGTTGTCCCACGCGCCGCGGCGGCCCAGGAAACGGCGCGCAGTCCAGGTTCTCCGTGCCCTGGATGATGTACCCGTCCCTAGCGAGGACCACGCTGCCGGTTTCTCCATGGACCACCGACCGGGCAAGGCGGCAGAAGGCGGGCAGGTCCCAGCGCTGCAACTCCGGCGACTCAGCGAGGACCCGCAACAGCACTTCACGCCGCTCGAACTCCTGGTCCATCGAGACGCGTACCGCCTGGGCCTGGGATTCCACGTGGTCGCGCAGTGAGTCCAGCGCGTTCTGCATGTTGGTCGTCGTGATCCACGCGAACCCGGCGAAGGCCGGCACGAGGATCGCCAGCACCAGGAACACCAACTGGAGACGCAGCTTCATGACCGAAAAGGGTATCGCATGGCATTCGGCGTGGTGTGCAGGCGACGACCAAAGCGCCATATCTGCCGCAATCAATCAGAAACAGCGCGGCGAAGGCGCCAGTGTCTCAATCAGTGAGACAGCAAAGCGGTGAAATGGTGGTGTCCACGCCACCGCAAAAATAGAGCCGGCATCGCCGTCCATGCCCAAGTACGAACGAGTCCAGCCGCTCATCGACCTGCTGTCGAGTGCGCACCAGCCACTGTCCATGCAGGCACTGTGCGAGAAGCTCGACGCTTCCCGGGCAACGGTCAACCGGCTGCTGGCCTTCCTGCGCGAGGAACGTGACCTTCCCATCCAGTACGACCGGGACCGCAATGGCTACAGCCTGCGACTGGACCGCGCCACCTCGGCCACGGCGGCGGCCATCGGACTGTCGAGCGTCGAGGCCGCGTCCCTGCTGGAGGCCATCACGATCCTCGAGCAGATCCCACCCGGCCTGATCCGCAACAGCACCACGGGTATCCGTACCAGCCTGCAGCGCCTGTGCCGGCACTACCTGGGTGAAGGCGGGGACAAAGGACGCATCCAGCTCCGGATGAGCCATCCCCGCAAGGCAAGCCCGGGTGGTTTCGGTTCGGTGCTGGACGGGCTTCGCCAGGAATGCCGGCTGCAGTTCGGATACCACAGCCGCGGGAAGGACGGCAGCGGCACGCGAACGGTCTCGCCCGTCCGGCTGATGCTCTATCGGAGCAACTGGTACCTCGCTGCGTGGTGCCATCTCCACGAAGCCCTCCGCGTTTTCTCGCTGGACCGGATGTCCGGGGTGAGGCTGCTGACCAGCAAGGCGCACAAGCCTCCGGCACGACTCGTCGAACGCGAACTCGAAACGAGCTACGGCATCTTCACCGGCGAGGCGACGCACCAGGCAGTGTTGAAATTCGACGCCCTGAATGCACGCTGGGTAGCCGAGGAACAGTGGCATCCGAATGCGAAGGCGGAATCGCTGCCGGACGGCGGCGTCCGGCTTACCGTCCCCTATCGGGTCGAAACCGAACTCGTGATGGAGATCCTGCGATACGGCGCCGGCTGCATCGTGCAGGGCCCGGCGTCGCTTCGCCGCAGTGTCGCCCGGGCCTTGAACCAGGCAGCAGCCCGCTACGACAAGGACGACGACTGACCGGTCGCGTCAGTCGACGCGCCTGACGCTCAGAATCTTCAGGGGCGCGGCAATCATCTGACCCTTCATCGCCGGGTCCGGGGCATCTGTCGCACGCGGCGACTCCATGATCTGCTTCACGACATCCATGCCTTCGGCCACGTGACCGAATACCGCGTAACCGGGATCGTCAGAATCGGGCTTGCCATCGAGCGACACCAGGTCGCCGACCACGATGAAGAAATCCGATGCAGCCGTCCCCGGAGCACCGCGCGCCATCGACACAGCGCCGTTCACGTTGCTCAGGCCCGTCCTGAACGGCGCCTCGTGTTTCACGGGTTTTAGGACCTTCTTGGGATCACCCTTCAGGCCACCCTGCACGAGCCCGTATCGGCCCTCGTCGTCCAGCTTAACGGCCCGGTAGAACGTCGCGCCATCGAAACGCTTCTGGTCGACGTAGCGCAGGAAGTTGGCGGTCGTGAGCGGCGCGCGATCCTTTTCCAGCGCCAGTTTGATGTCTCCCCGGGCCGTATGAACCAGGACATGGACCAGCGCCGGAGCCGACTCGGCAACAGCGGGAGCATCAACGGCTGGCGCCGGCTCGGCAGCAAGCACCGCCTCCTGTGCGAACCCGGCCCGAACCGGCGCCGACAGCAAGGCCGCGAGGGAAACCATCCGGATCCATGACTTGATGCGCAACATGACCACCCCATTGGTGTCTCAGGTCCCGAGACACGCGAATCCTACAATGTCAGTGCCATGAGCCCTTACGAGACGATCGCCCTCGGCGCTTCGCTGCCACTGATCGGGTGGATACTCTATAGCCTGTATCGATCCAGGCGCTGACCGACAGGAAACAGCCCTCAGCCGGGCTTGCCCCACGGGCCAGGGGCATTTCCCTTGATGCGCGAAGCCCTAGCGCAGGACGACGAGACGCGGTACGGCGTCCTCCCCGCTCCAAAGGATGGCGTTCTGGCCGAAACGACGACCCAGTGTCTTGGCGGCTTCGCAGGACAGCCCCAGAACGAGAAAGCTCGGTTCACCTTCCCATCCGTTGGTCGGATGCAGGCCCAGCCCCGGCAGGCACTGCAGGCTGCGGCGGGTGATTTCAGACAGCAGCGCTGACTGTCGAAACGCGTTGGCGGACGCATCGGTAGGTTCGCTGCGCGGATTGCAGGCGGTGATGAAAGCGCTGCTGGACACCCCATGCCGGCCGTGCAGGCCCTGGAGCTCGGCGCTGTATCGGTTCACCTCGAGAACGAAGCCAGCGCCCTCATGGACTTCGTACCGGGTCTGGCGATAGGCGGCAAGCAGCCGCGGATCCAGTTCCGATACCGCAACGGTCGGGTCGCCGCCCGCATTCATGATGCGAAGTCCCGCGCAGCCAGCTCCGCCACGGTCAGCTCCGCCGGTCGCGCCAGAAGGTCCTTCTGCGGCCGCCAGGCGGGGACGAAATGTCCCTCGCCGTCGATGCCGAGACCCGTCCGCCAGTAGGCGAGATAACTGACGCCGGTATCTACCGAGTGATGGCTTGCGACCAGTGCCGAACAGTCCAGCGCATAGTCCCAGTTGGTCCGGCGTTCCTTGAGGAAACCGCCGAACTGGGGCCGCGCGGCAAGGCTGCGGATGATCAGGACCGCCCTACGATCGAGGGGACGGAAACTCGCCACGCGCAAGCGCCCGTCTGCCCGGGGGGACAGCGCCGCAATGAGCTGCTCCCGCCGCTGGATCGCCACGATCTCGCCGTCGAGGTCCACCGGACCCACTTCGATCCAGAACGCCTCGCCTTCGGCTATGACTGCCGATGGCGCACGATCGATGTCGGGCGGCGTTTCGGACCGGACGTCCCGGGTCATGTCCACGTCATCACTCCCTGATTCAGGCGACCCCTTCCATGTTGAGGCCGCAGTGGCTCACACCCTGAGCCGGAGACTGGATCGGGATTCAAGCACAGGGCATCCGTTGCGAAATGAATAGTGCGTCATGTTTCCGGAATCCGGCGTTTTCCGGTTATCGTTCGAGCATGATTACCGAAATCGCACAGCTCACGATCGATCCCGCTCGCGCCGCGGATTTCGAGGCGGCCGTTGCCCAGGCGACGCCCCACTTCCGCGCCGCAGAGGGCTGCCACGGCCTGTCACTGGAACGCGTGATCGAGGATCCGGCTCGCTATCGACTGGTGGTGCAGTGGGAAACCCTCGAACACCACACGGTGAAGTTCCGCAATTCGGAGCACTTCACGGCCTGGCGTGCCCTGGCGGGCCCCTTCTTCGTTTCACCGCCGGTTGTCGAGCACTGGAACCGAGTGGCCGTCCACTTCTGATCCGCGCGGCGGGGAAGCATCGACGACCGCCGGCGCTGCACCGGTCAGTCAGGCAACGGCCTCTCTCTCCAGCAACCGATGCACGGCCTGGGCCATTTCCTCGATGGTGTTCGGCTTGTCGAGGACCTGATCGATGCCGGCCCGTTGCGCTTCGTTGCGCAACGAATCATCGAGGTACCCGGTGACGAGCAGCACCGGCAACCCTGCCCGCTGTTGCCGGATGCGCCGCGTGACTTCGATGCCGTTGATACCCGGCATGTTGAAATCCGTGACCAGGAGATCGATGTCGTCGGGTCTGTCACTGAACACGGCCAGCGCCTGTTCGGGATCCGTGGAGCCGGTGACGCGGTACCCCAGCCTGCTGAGTGACCTGTAAAGCAGATCGACCAGTGCGGCCTCGTCGTCGAGTATGAGCACATGCTTGCCACTGCCCGGCCGCGGCGCGGTGCCGGCGAAACGGGACGTGGCGCTCTCCTCGACGGCCAGGATGAAGGCCGGAAGCAGGAACCTCACGGTCGTACCTTGTCCCGGCGCGCTCATGACGGAAATGCTTCCGCGTGCCCGCTTCACGATTCCATGCACCAGTGAAAGCCCGAGCCCGGTTCCGGACCCCACGCCCTTGGTGGTGAAGAAAGGCTCGAAAATGCGGTCCCTCACATTCGGATCAATGCCCTCGCCGGAATCCCGGATCCGAACCTGTGCATACAGGCCTGGCGGCACCCCCTCCGAAACCGCCATGCGCCCCGGCTCGACGAGCCGACGTTCGAGGTACACGTCGATCGCTCCTTCGCGATTTCCAATGGCCTGCACGGAGTTCATCAGTAGATTGAGGAAGACCTGATACAGCTCGGTGGGATCGATCTGCACGGCGGGCACGTCCTCCGCCGGGTGAACCGTCATGGCCACGGCTTGCGGCACGGAGTTCCGAAGTGACTTCGCAACCTCCTCGACGGTGTCGCGAAGGTCGGTCGACGCGGTTTCGGACTGACTCATCCGACTGAACGACAGGATCTTGCCCACGAGTGACTTGCCGCGCTCACCTGCGTTGCGGATATCGCGCAGGTATTCCTGCGCCGTTTCCTGTCCGGCCAGCTCGGACTCAAGGAGCTGTCCATTGCCGAGAATGATCGCCAGCAGGTTGTTGAAATCGTGCGCTATGCCACCCGCGAGTGTTCCGATGGCCTCCAGTTTCTGCGCCTGTCGCAGCCGGTATTCCATCTCGCGATGTTCGGCCTCGGCCTTGCGTCGATCCGTGAGGTCGCGTGTCACGCTGAGGATCGACACATTGCCGCCCTCCGCATCACGGAGCGGAACCGAGTTCCGTTCCACCCAGCGCCTGTTCCCCTTGAGACCCACGATTTCGTATTCGAGCATGACGCGCTCACCCGCCAGAACGCGCCGGTTGGCCGCATCGACGGCCTGCAGGTACTCGGGCGCGATCAGCTCGGCCAGGGAATGCCTGCTCAGTTCCTCGAACGATGGCGCATCCACCATGGCCAGCCCGGCGGGATTCATCGCCAGCAATTTGCCATCGGCGCCGATCAGGCTGACGCACTCCGGCTCCGATTCGACGATGGCGCGAAGCTTGTTTTCGCTCTCCGCCAGCGCAGCCGTACGGCTCGCAACGCGATCTTCCAGCTCGTTGAGCACCCGACGCTGGTCATCGTGCGCGGCCTGGTGTTCCGTCATCACGGCTGCGGCCATGAGCGACGTGACCGCGACCATGCACAGGAAGACCTCGAGTTCGACCAGCGAACTGTTCAGGGATTCCAGATGGAACGGCCCCCTGCCCTGCGAGGTTCCGATCACGGCCAGCGCCGCGACGAGCGCGACGGCTGCCGTGCCGCCGCGATGGCCGAAACGCAGCGCGGGCCAGGCAAGGAGGGGAACCAGCATGAAGGGGATCACCCTGCCCAGCTCGATTCCCGATCCCTCCCACATGAACGCGAACCACGACAGGCCCGCCAGCAGGGTGTACGAGAACGCACATTCGAAGACATTGACGCGCGGGCGATAACCCATCGACTCGCACCAGGCGAGCAGCAGCGGCGTCGCGATGCAGACGCCCATGGCATCCCCCACCCACCAGGTCTGCCAGACCTCGAAGAACGCGGCCCAGGGCAAGGATCCGGACAGCGACAACGACAGCACGCCAAGGGTGGCGCTGCACAGGCCGCCCACCACGCCGCCGATGAGCAGCAGCGGAATGGTTCCGACCCGGTTGAGGAGGGTGCCCGCTGCCACGCGCGTTTCGAGCGCCCCATGCGCCAGCAATGCGGCAAGAAGTGCGCCGGTGGCCATGCCACAAGCCGTGAGGAAATTCGCCAGGCTGAGCATGCCGTCGTGACGGACCAGTCCGGCGAGGTCGATCGCCAGGGCGCCCAGCCAGACACCCGGCCACAGCGACCTGCCAAACAGCAGCAATGCCGCCAGGGCGATGCCGGACGGAATCCAGACCGGCGTAACAGTCGAACCCAGCATGGCGAAGGCATGTCCCACACGACCGGCGCCGACGTAGAGCAGCGCAAGGATCACGACGTACGCAAACCGCCTGACCGGATCGTCGACCCCGTCCGGGGATACATGCGGTCTGGAAACCGTCACCGCACGCACTTCCTTGCCAGTGAAGTCATCAGAGGGAATCCCGATTCGAATTCAGGAGGTACGTCCGATTGGACCACCCAGCCTGACTCATGGCAATCGGTGCTTCTGCACACGCCGGCCGGACGGAAGGGAATCGGGCGAAACCTGCCCGACAGAAACGACAAAGGCCCGTGCGATGCACAGGCCTTTGAGGTAGTGGCGCGCCCGAAGAGATTCGAACTCCTGACCTTCTGGTTCGTAGCCAGACGCTCTATCCAACTGAGCTACGGGCGCCCGTTGGGGACGCGCATTCTAGTGGCATCCGCCCCCGGCAGTCCATATGCCCGCGCATCTTTTTCGGCGCGCAAGTGATTGATTCTCCGTCAGGCAGCGGCAAAATCCGATGCCAGCCGAGCCTCGATCACGCTGA
>JBEEKA010000100.1:0-19827 GCA_041168985.1 Pseudomonadota bacterium
GCGTGCCGGAGGACTTCGGCCAGCACCTGGACCTGCTGTTCGACATGATCGCGCTGTCGTGGCAGGCGAACATGACGCGCGTGTCGAGCCTGATGATGGCGAAGGAGGTCAGCATGCGGACCTACCCGAACCTCAACATCACCGAGGCCTTCCACCCCCTGTCGCACCACCAGAACGACGCGGACAAGATCGAACGCCTGGTCCGGATCCAGAATTACCACACGCAGGTCTTCGCGAAGTTCATCAAGAAGCTGAACGACACGAAGGATGGCGACGGCTCGTTGCTGGACCATTCGATCATCCTGTACGGCAGCAACATGTCGAACAGCGACCTGCACAACAACGACCCGTTGCCGAACGTGGTGATGGGCCGGGGTTACGGCGCCATCAAGGGTGGCCAGCACCTGCGTTACGCGCAGGACACGCCGCACGCGAACCTGCTCCTGACGCTGCTGAACCGCGCGGGCGTGCCGATCCCGGCGCTCGGCAACAGCACCGGACTGCTGGCGGAGGTCTGATGGATCGCCGGCATTTCATCGGACTGACGGTCGCCGGCTGCGCTTTTGCGGGCGCGGCCTGGGGCAAGTCAGCCACCGTGTCGAGCAGTGCGCTCGGCGAAGGCATCGGCCTCGTCTCGGGCGGCGGCGCCAATGCCGTGGCCTTCCGTGGCAGCGAGGGGCTGCTGCTGGTCGACGGCGGATCGGCCCGGGCGTCCGCCGACGTGCTGCGCGCGGCGCTGGCAGCGACCGGCACGCGGAAGCTCCACACGCTGTTCAACACCCACTGGCATCCGGAGCAGACAGGGCTCAACGAAAGGGCCGGCAGGGACGGCGCGCGGATCATCGCGCACGAGAACACGCGGCTCTGGCTGACCCGCCGGATCGGCACCGACTGGCTGAAGGGGACCTACGGCCCCTTCAAGCCGACTTCGCTGCCGAACAAGAGTTTCTACACGAAGGAGTCGATCGACTTCGGCGGCGAAACCTTCGAATACGGATACCTGGGCCAGGCCCACACGGACGGCGACCTGTACGTGAAGGCGCGGAACGCGAACCTGCTGGTCGCGGGCGGCGTCGTGTCCAACGAGGGCTGGCCTGTCATGGACTGGCAGACCGGCGGGTGGATCGGCGGGCTGGTCGGCGCCTACGACCATCTCATCAAGATTTCGGACGACGGCACGCGCGTCGTGCCGGCCAACGGTGCCGTGTTGACCCGCAAGGACCTGCAGGCGCAGCGCGAGATGTACTTTGCGATTTTCGACCGGCTCGTGAAGCTGCTCGTGAAGGGCCAGGGTCCGGATGAGGCTGTCGCCGCGAAACCCGCCAAGGAGTTCGAGGCCCAGTGGGGCGACTCGGACGTGTTCGTGCGCGCGTCGTTCAAGAGCCTGTGGGGCCACTACGCCCCGGATGCCTGATCGGCCCTGCGAGCTTGCACGGACTTACCAGCCGTGCACGCCCACCAGTGACATAAGGCGCGGAGCCGTCGCCAGCCACCCTTCGCTGCCCCACAAGGCGTGCACGAAGGCGAAACACGCGAGCAGGACCCCGAGGAAGACCAGGGTGGCCTTGTGGATGCGCCCCTGCCGGATCAGGTCGAACGCGATCACGGGCAGCGTGAGCACCAGCGTCCAGAAATAGCTCGAATCGCCTGACCCAGGAAGCGTCGAGACACCCAGTGCCTCGGTCAGTCGATCGAGGCCCGCGGTCAGCGGCAACATCGTTCCGAAGATCATGTAGCGCTTGTGGGATCCCGGGTCGCGCCTGCGTAGCGCAAGTGCCCTGCCGATGAATACCGGGAAGAGGACGATCACCAGGAGTTGGGCCAGCAGGAGGTTGGCAATGAGCGCCTTCGTGCCCGCAAGAACCTCCGGCGGCATCATGCCCGCGGGCATCTGGATCATGCCCATCCAGCCCTGTCGGGTCATCAGCAGCATCACGAGGACGACGGCCGGCATCAGGGCGAAGGCTGCCATGCCGAGCCGGCGATGCAGATCCGCGCGACCGGACGCGACCAGCAGCCCCTGCACGACGAGAAGGCTGATCCAGGCCCCCATGACCACGGCATGCACGTGCAGGACGAGGGGGATCGGGGGCCGATGCCCGGCTTGCACCGCGGCGAGCATGGTCCGCGATGTCGGGATGAAACCCGACAACACGATGGCGAGCAGCAACAGCACCATGCCCGCGTAGAACCGGCGATCGGTCGCCGCATCCCGTCGCGACAAAACGGCTTCGGTATCCATGCCCCCTCCCGCATGGCCGGATGCCATGGTTCTACTCCCACCTTCTGTTCGCGACAACTTCTCCGATTCCGGGACGCCGCCGGAGGCTTGATGGATTACAGTGCCTGCACTGTCTGCTTCAGGAGTTACCCCCATGTCGACCCTCAGCCGTCGTGATGTCCTGCAGGTTGGCGCCACCGGCGCTGCCCTCGCCGCCGTCGTTGCGTCTCCTTCGAATGCAGCTGCCCCCGCTGCCACGGGAAATTCCTTCACGGCTGTCCGTGAACCCACACCGCTGCCTTTCAAGCCGGACGCCCTAAAGGGCCTGTCGGAGCGACTGGTGAAGTCGCACTGGGAGAACAACTACGTGGGCGCCGTGAAGGCGCTGAACGTCGTGCGCGGCAGGCTCGCCCAGGCCATGGCCGACCCGGACCTGCCGGCTTATCTTTACGGCGCGATGAAGCGCGAGCAGCTGATGCGTTCCGGCAGTGTGGCGTACCACGACCTGTACTTCGGCAACCTCGGCGGCAACGGCCAGGCCGACGCCGCGACCCGGACGCTGTTGTCGAAGCACTTCGGGACCTTCGATGCGTGGGAAAGCGAATTCCGTCGCGTCGGCAACGCGCTGGCCGGCGGCACCGGTTGGGTGATGCTGGCCTGGAACCCGGCGCTGAAGACCCTCGAAAACAGCTGGCTGCTGGACCACACCAATGGCGTAAGCGGCAGCACGCCCATCCTGGTGATGGACCTCTACGAGCACGCCTTCCACATGGATTACGGCTCGGCGGCAGCGAAGTACATCGACGCCTTCATGACGAACGTGAACTGGGAAGTCGTCGCGGAACGACTGAAGACCGTCGCGGCCTGAGCCGCCTGCCTTCGTCCGGAATCACAGGGCGCCGCCTCATCCGCGGCGCCCTTTTTTGTTCCCACGCGCCGGTTTCGCGGCTGGTTCAGGTTCTTTTTTGGTATAGTTTCGACTCCCATGGAATTCGAGTACGATCCATGGAAGTCGCTGGTCAACGCCGACAAGCACGGCATCGACTTCGTGAAGGCCCAGGCACTCTGGGACGATCCTGAACTTTCGATCGTGCTTGCCGCCAGCAGTCGCGAGCCCCGATACATTGCGATCGGGAAAATCGGATATCGGCACTGGGCTGCCATCTACACGCTTCGCGGATCGATAACGCGATTGATCTCTGTCCGTCGCGCACGTCGAGAGGAAATTGCGGCTTATGAAGAAGAAAAAGGCGTGGATTGACGCAGCTGAACTTGACGCCAAGTTCGACTCCGGCGAAGACATCACGCCATATCTCGACTTGAGCACGGTGACGCGCCCGAACAGGGGCGTAATGCGCGTGAACGTCGACTTCCCCCAGTGGATGGTGAAAGCCCTCGACCGGGAGGCCGAGCGCGTCGGCGTGACCCGCCAGTCGATCATCAAGGTCTGGCTTGCGGAGCGTCTCGCAGCTGCGCCAACTCCCGCGGCTGTGCAGCGCCGTCGCGGGAAATCCTCTCGTTAGGGCGCGGGAGCCGCCAGCTTGCGCGCCGGGTCGTAATCCGGCCGCACGGTGCCCTTTTGTTTCGCGATGTCGAACAGCTCCGGGTAGAACTGCGTGAAGGTCCACTCCACCGCGCCGTGCGCACGGTGGCAGGCGTAACAGTCCGCCGTGCGCGGGAACGGTGCGGTGCGCGGCTTCAGGGCCTTGTCGCCATCGAAGGAAAAGTAAGCCCAGCCGCCATCCGGATACCGCGTGCTGTCCTTCACGGCGGCTTCCAGCGCAAGCATCGCGCCCTGGGTGCGGCCGCCTGCATTGATCGACACGTTTTCTTCCGCGCGACGGATTTCGAGCGCGAACACCGTGCCCTCCGGCCAGCGGCCGGACTCTACGAAAGCCTGGTACGCCGCGGGGTTCACGAACACGTTGGTGAAGGGCGCCGGACGGTTGCCGTCGGGCGCATTGGGCCCATAGGTCATGCCCAGTCCGCTCGTCAGGAACACCCAGTTGCGGTAATCCGCCGGCCGCTCCAGCTCCCCCGCGGCATTGAAGGTGGGCGCTGACGCCGTGGCAGTGGCCGCGGCAAGCAGGCCTGAACAGACGAGAAGAACGCTGCAACGCATGTCAGTTCACCTTCCTTGCGCGGAAGGCCAGGAAAACGTTACCCGCGCGTTGGCCGCCCATGAGGCCGTAGCCGGAATTGACGAAGAGCAGCCCGTGCGATGCCACGATCGATGCGTTGTCGATCGCGCCACCGTGGCCTTCGATGCCATTGACGCCTCGGTACGGCCGCGCCGTGTCATGGCTCCACAACAACGTGCCCGTCGTGCGGTCGAATGCCCGCAGGTAGGCATCGGCGCTGCCCTCGACGACCACGCCGTCGATCACCGTCGGCGCGCCGGTCAGGCCGATGCCCTTGCAGTTTGGAACGCGCGTGGGGCGATCCCCGCTGCAATCGGGCTGCGGCTCGAAAGACCACGACAGCGAACCGTCTTCGACGCGGACCGCATGCAGTCCCGCCTTCTGGTTCGGATCGATGCCGTCCGGACCGGGGAACAGGTGGATGGGCGCGAACACCCGTTCCCCGTCGTAAGCCATGCCCCAGTGGATGCCGCCGATGGGCGAGCCCTTGCCGAATTCCCGACTCCAGACGAGCGACCCCGAATCCGGATCAAGCGCCCAGAGCATGCCGCTCTTCTGTCCGGCGAGCAGGAGGTCACGACCCCCTGACCGCTTGCCCATCACCAGGGTCGCACCGAAATCGTGGTCGAGCAGACGACCTTCGCGCGGGCAGTTGAGTCCCTTCGGATTGCGCATGCAGGCCGTCAGGAAGATGTCGTCCTTCGTCGCCTGGTACTTCCATCGCAACCGGCCGGTCCTCATGTCCAGGGCGAGGATGGCATCGGTCGTCGGCGCGGCAGGCGCCGAGGTGGCTTCGCCAGTTCCGACATAGACGAGCCCGCGTTTCGCGTCGATCAGGGGTGATGTCCAGATCGGCGCACCCGACGGGCCCCACATCATCTGGCCATCCCCGCGATCCCGGATCGGCTTCGCCTCCTCCATCGTGTGGTAGGTCCACAGCTTCCGCCCGGTGCGGATGTCGAGCGCGAAAAAGGCACCATGCGTCTTGCAGCACAGGTGGCGCTCATCGCCGCCGATATTGATCTCGGATGCGGACAGTGGAACGTACACACGCTCCTTGTGGATGACGGGCGTGCCCGTGGCGTTGGACAGGTCGTACAGGCCGACGTGGGACTTCCAGATCAAGGTGCCGGTCTTCGCATCGACGAGATGGATGCGCGTCGCAACGTCGTTGAAGGTAATGACCTTGCGATGGCTGCCCGGCATCTCGCCGTAGCCGATGCCGGAGCGCAACGGGACTTCCGCCGTGTACGTCCATTGCACGCAGGGTGTATCGCCCGCGATGTTGAACGCGAAGAGCTTCGCGTTCTCGCCTGCGGAATAGAACAGCGTGTCGCCGACGACCGCCGGCTGGGCACGCATCGTCGTGCTGCCCGGAAATGCCAGCGCCCAGGCCAGTTCGAGGTCCTTGAAGTCGGACGTCGCCAGGCCCGACTGCTCTTTCGTGAGCGCGCGCGGGTTGCCGTCGCTGAACCCGAAATGCGCGACGGTCGCCGGTTTCGAGAGATCCGGTGCCGCGCGGTCCGCCGGGCACTGCATGCGGGCGATCCAGCTTTCGTCGAGCACCTGGCGACCGGCGATGAAGTCCAGCAGCTGGCCGATCTCCGACTCCTTCATCGGCGACGCCTGCAGCTTCATCTTTCCCTGCGTCAGCGCGTAATGCAGCGTACCGTGGCGCATGCCGCGCAACGTGGCGAAAGGCACGGATTTCGTTTCGGTCGGATGATCGTGGCAGGTCGCGCAGTACCTGTCGTACAGCGGTTTGCCAGGATGGTTCGGATCCGGCGGCGTCGCCGGCCCGCCGATATTCACGCTGACGGCAGCCCCCTGTGCCAGGGCCAGCCCCGAAGCGACGGTCAGGAAGGCGCCTACGACACGGGGCGCATGCCGCGCGGTCGAAAAGGTCATGGCGCCTTGGACGGCGTGAGCCGGAACAGTCCATCGCCCGCGAGGGCGTAGACCGAGCCGTCGGGCGCCTGCCGCACGTCACGGAATCGACGCTTGAGGTCCTTGAGCAGGTGTTCTTCCGCCACGACCCGGTTGCCGTCCAGCACCAGTCGCACCAACGACTGGTCCGTCAGCGCAGCGACGAAGAGGTTGCCCTTCCACGCCGGGAAGACATCGCCCGTGTAGAACATCATGCCAGAGGGACCGATGTCCTTCGCCCACCAATAGACCGGCTCTTCGACGCCGGGCGCCGAGTGCCGCCCCTTGCCCACGGGAACGTTCTTGCGGCCATCCGTGCGCTGGAAGTCGTATTGCGTGCCATAGGTGACGTTCGGCCAGCCATAGTCCTTGCCGGCCTTGATGATGTTGATCTCGTCGCCACCCTGCGGGCCATGGTCGCTGATCCAGAGCTCGCCGGTCACCGGATGGATGACGGCGCCCTGCGGATCACGCAGGCCATGCGCGAAGGTCGCGCCCTCGACGGTCGGCCGGCTCATCCACGGGTTGTCGACCGGAAGGCTGCCGTCGCGGTTGATGCGCAGGACCCGGCCGGTGAAATTGCGCAGGGTGTCCGGGTCCGTGACCTCATGGTCCGCGCCGTCGTACTTCATGTCATAGAAGCGGAAACGGTCCGCTCCGGTGACGAGCAGCGTCCCGTCCTTCGCCAGTGCGATGCGCCGCTCCGCGCCTTCCACCAGGACCTGCACGTCGGTCAGGCCGCTGTTGTCGGCGTTGAGCCGTGCGCGCGCGAGCACTTCATGCCCGAGATCCGTGCGACGACGCTCGGCGACGGACAGCTTCCAGACGTTGTCGTACCAGTAAGCATTGGGCCAGACGCCCGGCTTCTCACCCGGCGGCGGCGCGAGGTACGTCAGGTACAGCGTGCGGTTGCGCGCGAAATCCGGGTCGAGCATCACGTCGTGCAGACCCTGCGCCGCCACTGACTTCACGCCCGGCACGCCGGTGAGCGGCGCGGACAGGACGCCGTCAGTGCGCAGGATGCGGATTGTGCCGTTGTTTTCGGTGATGAGGATGCCGCCATCCGGGAGAAAGGCGATGCCCCAGGCCGCACCCAGCCCCCGGGCAACTTGTGTCGCCTGCACGCCGGGCGAAGGTGTTTTCGGTGCCGGTGCCTGCGAGGGCGCGTCGGCTGCTGCAGCCAGGCCCATGGCCGCGGCGCCCAGCACGAGGCCGGTCGCCAGAACCTGTTTCTTCCTTGAGTTCATGCGCAGTCCTTCCGTAGTCATTCCATTAATGCCTGGTACACGAGCGGGCGGGCCGTTTCCTGCACCCGCGGGAAATCCCCCGGGCCACCTCCCATGCGCTGGATCATGCCGATGACGACGATCTCGTGCTCCGGATCGACCCAGAAGAACGTGCCGGCGGCACCGTCCCAGAGATAACTGCCCTTGCCGATCACGCTGCCCGCGAGGTAGGGGTCTTCGAAAACCGCCACGTCATAACCGAAGCCGAAGCCGGGTCGCAGCTGCTGCTGGCCAATGCCGTATCCGCCACGCGTCAGTTCCGGTGCGAGGTGGTTGCTGCGCATCAGCGCCACCGTACGCGGCGCCAGCAGCCGCTTGCCATCGAGCTGCCCCTGGTTCGCGAGCATCTGCGCAAAACGCAGGTAGTCGTTCGCCGTGGAATACAGGCCTCCGCCCCCTGACGCAAAGCCGGGGATGCGCGAGATGTTTTCGTCGCGGGGCACGGCAAGCAGCTTGTTGTCGTCTCCCATGCGGTAGATGGTCGCCAGCCTGCCCAGCTTTTCAGCCGGCACGGAGAAACCGGTGTCCTTCATGCCCAGCGGTCCGAAGATCCGCTGCTGCATGAATTGCGGCAGGGTCATGCCGGTAAGCTTCTCGACGATATAGCCCTGGATATCGACCGACACGCTGTACTGCCACTGCGAACCGGGCTGGTAGGCGAGCGGCAGCTTGGCGAGACGCTCGATCAGGTCCGTGGCAGTTGCGGCCTGCAGCGGCTGGACTTTCTGGTACATCAGATCGACGGGGCCGCTGGAGAAGAAACCATAGACAAAGCCGGCCGTGTGCGACATCAGCTCGCCCATCGTCGGAACATGGCGCGGTGCTTCGTAGCGGGGTACACCGTCCGGCCCCACGCCGGCAAAGACCTTGAGGTCCGCGAACTGCGGGATGAACCGCGTGATCGGATCTGACGGACTCCAGCGGCCTTCCTCGTACAGCATCATCATCGCGACGCCGGTGACGGGCTTGGTCATCGAATAGGCGCGCACGATCGTGTCGAGCTTCATCGGTGCGCCGGACGCGAGGTCGCGCTTGCCGAGTTCGGCGGTGTGCACGACCTGCCCCCGACGGGCGACGATCATCGACATGCCGGCCAGCTGGCCTGCGTCGATGACCTGCTGCATGCCGCTGTCCAGTCGCGAGAAGCGACTGGGTTCGAAGCCCTGCATGCGTTGCGGAGCCGGCCCTGCAGCCATAGCGACGGCCGTCGCGAAAGCGGCGGCCACCCCAAGGATCGACAGCTTGATTTGGTTCATGCGGCCGATCCTATACTCCGGTCCATGCAAGACTGGAAGACTCTCTGCAGCATCACGCTGGCTGCCGCGCTGCTGGCCTCCTGCCAGAAGAAGCCCGTCGCGCCGCCGCCGATCGCCGCGGTTGCTCGGACGGCGGATTGCGATCGGGCCTGCCTGGAATCCCTGGTCGACCAGTTCATCGACGCCGTCATTGCGCGCGATCCCCGGCGGATACCCATCACGCCGGATTTCCGCTACACGGAGAACGGCCAGCGCCTTGATCTCGGGGATGGCCTCTGGCGCACGCTCGACGGTCGGGGTCGGTTCCGGATGTTCGTCGCGGACGAGGAAGCGGGACATGTCGCCTTCCTCGGCACCGTGAGCGAAGCCGGCGTTCCCGGCGTGATCGCGGTTCATCTCGGCGTGCGCAACCGGCGCGTCTACGCGGCGGAAGTCTTCCTGCAGCGGAACGACAAGTCAGCCGAGGGCTTCGACCGCATCGGGCATGCCTGGACCGACGTGCTGCCGCCGGAGGAACGCATGTCCCGCGCGGACCTGCTGCGGGTGGCGAACCTGTATTTCTCTGGACTGGAACGCAACGACGGGCGCGGCGACTATCCCTTCGCGGATGACTGCAACCGCATCGAGAACGGCATGTTCACCACGAACGTGCCGACCCCGCGCGGCGAAACGCGCCCGAATCCCCACACGGCGGAGCGCTACTCCCTGCAGTGGAGCTGCAAGGAACAGTTCCAGTCAGGCCTGCTGTATTTCGTCAGCCGGATCCGCGACCGGCGCTTCGTCGCGGTGGACCGTGAGCGCGGACTGGTCTTCAGCTTCGTGTTCTTCGATCACTCGGCGGGCGATACGCGCCGGTTCCGGACGCCGGACGGCCGGGAAGTCACGGTAGGGCCCCGACAGCCCTGGACCTGGCAGCTGGCCGAGGCGTTCCAGCTGCGCGGCGGAAAGATCCGGCAGATCCAGGCCACCATGGAGCGCGTGCCTTACGGCATGAACTCCGGCTGGAGCACCTGGGAAGAGGGGCTCTCGAGCAAGCCCCGGGATGTCACCGTCGGTCGCTGAATACTCAGGCGACCGACTGGAAGGACACGCCACCCCATGCACCGCCGAAAAACTTGACGACGTTCGGCGCCAGCTTTTCCGGATCGAGCACGCACAGGACCGACAGTTCGCGTTTTTCAGCGAGGTCCACCACGGGGGCCTTCGTCGGCTCGTGGTCCTCTTCATAAATCCACACGGTCGGCTTCAGGCGCGCCGAATGCGTCACCTTCATCACGCGACCGATGCTGCCGTCGCTCAGCGCGAGGAAGCTGCCCGGCGGGTAGACGGTCAGGGTGGCGATCAGCGAATCCACGACGTGCTCGCCATACGCATGGCGCAAGCCGAGGTAGAGACGGGCCAGCGCGGCGGCCGGCATGACGGACTGGTTCCGGACGGCACGCATCTGGTACTCGCGAACCGCGCCGATGATGCTGGCATGTCGATGGAACTGCGATTCGCGCATCCGCATCGGGAAGCCCGTACCGTCGAGGCGCTCGCGGTGCTGGGAGACCAGCTGGGCCACCACGGGCGAGAATCCGCCGCAGGACTCGATGCACTCGGCCCCCAGCTGCGGGTACTGCATGAAATCCGAGAACTCGGCGCTCTGCTTGATCGCGAGTTCATCCTGCAGGGAGTCGGGCAGGAGATCGATGCCCACTGCGTGCAGCAGTGCGGCCGTCGTCAGGTCGCGCAGCATGCTCGGCGGCAGGCTCATGCGGCGCCCCATGGCGGCGGCAATCACTGCCGCGTCCAGGGCCTGCGTCGCCCGCAGCTGGCGCGGCGTTCCCGGCGCTTCCACCTGTGTCGTGACCAGCGAGGCCGTTTCGGCGCCATTCATCACGGACTGGGTCAGTTCGCGTGCGATGTCGCTGGCCTTGAAGTCGCCGGCGATGACGGCGTCGAGCAAGAGGCTGGTTTTGACCAGCAACAGGTTGTACCGGGCGGTCGTCTGGCCGAATTCAGCATGCTGCTCCACAGCATCCGAGGAAAAATCTTCATCCAGATCGTAAAGGGCTGAATTCATTGACATGGCGAGCTACCCGGTAAAATTGCTGCGTTTCTTATGCTTTGCAGCAGATTAGATCCAACGTGGTGCAATCCTATGCGGATGCAATGGATTCCAGTCGTGACGGGTGTCGCACAATTGTAATAAACGCTGCTGCGATGCGGGGCCGCCCAGCGCACGGCTGTCAAGGAACTGACAGCCGAAGAGACTTACATAACGTCGGCCCGGGATCCCAGCATGACGCCGCGGATGTCACTGAAGACCACCCGCCACGCTTCGCCGACCTCGGGTGGAAAGGCCGTCCCCAGTCCCTGTGCGAGGGTACGGTACAGCGCTTCGCCGTAAGCGTCGAAGTGGGCCGCCGTCACACCGTAGTCCCGGTGCCGTTCCCCCAGGGCACGCAGCATCGGAACCAGTTCGTCGGGCCGTTCGAGGCTGGCAACCGCCTTGTCGAACATGCGCATCAGCTGTCGGCCCTGCACGGAAAGGTCTTCCGTGAATAGGGCACGCATGCCCGGATTGCGCGCAAACAGGTTCGTGTAGAACAACTCGGCAGCCTGGTCCGAAACGGGTTCCAGCAGCGCCCAGCTCTGTTGCACGGCCTTGATGTGTTCAGCATTCATCGAAGGGAGGATGGTGGGGCTTCCGGCCCCACTCGCCCATACGTACACATCGCACCGCTATACTGATTTCCGTGCGATTCGAAGGGGGAATTCATGCACCGAGTCTCAAGAGCCGTACAGGCCGCGCTGTTCGTCACCATCACTGCTCCGGCCATTGCTGCACAGGGCACGGATGACGAACTGACCTTCAACAGTTTCTGCGGTGCCTGCCACCTCGAGACGCCGCAACCCGCCGGCAGCCCGAACGAGCGTGCGCCGAGCCGCCCTCTCCTGCGCCAGTTCACCGCCGAGGCCATCCTCAACGCCCTGTCGAACGGCAAGATGCAGCCGCAGGGCGCGACGCTGACCGACGCGCAGCGACGCGGCGTCTCGGAATTCATCAGCGGCAAGCAGCTCGACCCCAGGTTCGTCCCGGCGGGCCCGGTGGCCGTCGTGAACCGCTGCGCCGTCGACCGCCCCATGGCCGACGTCGCCACGCAGCCGGGCTGGAACGGATTCGGGAATGGCGTGACCGGCATGCGGTTCCAGGATGCCGGGACCGGCGGCATCACCGCCGCCGACCTGCCGAAGCTCAAGCTCAAATGGGCCTTTGGATACGCAAACGTCGGCGCCGCGCGTGCGCAGCCCACCGTGGCAGGCGGGCGTCTCTTCATTGCCAGCGAGAATGGCGAGGTCCATGCCCTGGACCCGAAATCAGGTTGCGCGTACTGGTCCTACAAGGCACTGGCCGGCGTGCGCACTGCGCTCTCCGTCGGCGCCTACCGCAAGGCGGATGGACGTCGCGGGCAGGCCGTGTTCTTCGGCGACCAGCGCGCCAATGCCTATGCGCTTGACGCCCAGAGCGGCGCGAAGCTGTGGACGACCAAGGTCGACCTGCACACATCGGCTGGCATCACCGGTTCACCGACTTACTACAAAGGTCGCCTTTACGTGCCGGTCCAGGGACTCGCGGAAGAAGGTCGCGGTTCGCGCGACAACTATCCCTGCTGCACGTTCCGCGGCAGCGTGACCGCCATCGACGTGAACTCGGGTGACCGTGTCTGGAAGACGTACACCATCGATGCCGCGCAGCCGCGCGGCAAGAGCGCACTCGGCGTACAGATGTGGGGCCCCGCCGGCGGTGGCATCTGGTCCTCGCCATCGATCGACGCGAAGCGCGGCGTGCTCTACGTGGCGACGGGCAATGCCTACGCGGATCCGCCGCAGAAGATGTCGAATGCCGTCATCGCGATGGATCTCGCCACGGGCAAGGTGAAGTGGGCCAAGCAGGCAATTCCCGCCGACAACTGGGCGATGGGCTGCGAAGCGAAGAACCCCGGCAACCCGGCATGCCCGGAGACGCTCGGGCCGGACTTCGATTTTTCGGCCACGCCGGTACTCGTCCGCTCCGGCAAGCGCGACCTCATCGTGATCCCGCAGAAATCAGGCATTGCCTGGGCGCTGGATCCGGACCACCAGGGCGAGGTGGTCTGGCAGCAGACCTTTGCCCGGGGCAGCGGGCTCGGCGGTCAGTGGGGCGCCGCCACCGACGGCACCCTGTTCTTCACTGGCGTGAATGACTTCCTTACGGACAAACCGGGCGGCGTGGCGGCTTTGCGCGTCAGCGACGGCGCCGTCATCTGGAGGAATCCGCCACCGTCGCCGCTGCTCTGTGGCGAGAAGAAGCCCGGCTGTGGCCCGGGCCAGGGCGGCGCGGTAACGGCGATACCCGGTGCGGTGCTGTCGACGTCACATGATGGCGGGCTGCGCGCCTACGCAGCGAAGGATGGCGCGGCCCTGTGGCAGTTCGACACGAACCGCGAATTCCCGACCGTGAACGGCGTGAAGGCCAATGGCGCGAGCATGGATGCGTCCGGCGCGGTGGTGGCCGGACGCATGCTGTTCATCAACTCGGGCTACGGCGGACTCGTCGGCCGGCCCGGGAACGTGATGCTCGCTTTCGGCCTGGACTGACGCGCCGGGGCACTCAAAGCCCCAGCGTTGCCCAGTGATCCTCGATCCGCCTGCGAAGCGCGGCATCCGGCAGGATGCCGCGACCTGCGGCCTGGTTGTCCTCGAGGTGCGCCAGGATGGTCGTGCCCGGTATCACCGCCGTGATGCCCGGCTGTGAAAGGTTGTACTTCAGCAGCAGCTGCGCCCAGCTTCCTGCCCCGATCTCCGCGGCGAAGGCCGGTAGCGGGATTTTCGCCAGCTGGGGCATGAAGCTGCCGCGACGACCACCCAGTGGCACGTTGCACAGGACGGCCACGCCCCTGTCGTGCGCCGTCGGCAGCACTTCGCGGGCCGAAGCACGATCCGCGATCGAGTAATTCACCTGGATGAAGTCCAGCTTGTACTGCTTCATGGCCTCGATCAGCTGCGCGTGCTGCGGCTCGACGGACGTGGTCGCACCGACGTAGCGGATCTTCTTCGCCTGCCTGTACTCCATGAGCACCGGCAGCAGTTCCTTCAGCCCATGGAAATTGTGGATCTCGTACAGGTCGATGCGATCCGTGCGCAGACGCGTGAACGCGGCATCCACGGCGGCCCTGGGATTCGAGACTTCACCGGACAGCGGCGTCTTCGTCGCGAGGAACAGCGCATCTCGATTGCCCAGCTCCGCCACCAGCTGGCCGATCACTTCCTCGGACCGGCCGTAGCCCCGCGCGGTATCGACGATCGAGCCGCCAAACCGCGGCAGCTGCTCGAGGACCTGTTTGCGCGCGGCGAGGTCCTCCGCTGCCGTCACGTCGAAGGCATTGGTGCCGATGCCCACGACGGGAATCCTCTCTCCCGACGAAGGGATGGTACGCAGGATCGGTGCATCGTTCGCTCCGGCAGCCAATGCGCTGCGGCCCAGCGCAGCGATGGCGCCCGTGACCATTCCGGCCTGCAACAGCGCGCGACGCGAAAGCGACCTTTCGGATTTCCGTTCCATGATGGACCTCCGTCTTTTCCGGGTTCAGCGATCGAGGGTACGCAGCACATCGATGAGCCGACGCGTGTTCGCATATCGGTCCACGAGAACAAGTGAACGACCGTCAGGGCCTGCTGCAAGATAGCCGCTTGCAGGCACCATTGGTCCCAGCACCGGCATCAGGTCGACCGCCCGGGCCGACCGAAGTTCCACGGTGCGCGTCACCCACTCGTCGTCGGCCAGCGACGCATCTTCCTGTGTCACGACTGGCAGCGGGTACTGGCGCATCAGCGATTCCGGCACGATGTTCATCACGCCATCGATCCTGACAGCGGCGAGCTGGTTGTTCCGCAGGACGGATAGGAATACCGGCCAGCTCGGACTGGAGAGATCGACGTTTCCGGTACGCAACGCTTCCGGGACACCCTTGGCCAAAAGGAAGCGGCGTCCCGTACCACGCGCCGCAGCTTCGAGCAGCGACTGCATCCCGATCATCGGGCTCGCGCCGGCAGCAGGTACCACGCCCGGTCCGGCCGGTGGCAAAGGCCGGCCTTTGGGCCACAGCAGCCACAGTCGCCCCTGCTGTCGCATGGCGCCGGCCTTTTCCCCCGCGTCGTGGCCAAGGCCGAAGAACAGGTCCGCACGCACGACACCGCGGATCGCCCCACCGGTGTCCTGCGCCATGACCAGGCGGCGCAGCGGCGCACCGCTTGTCGGATCCGTCGTGGAGAGGAACAGGGGTGCTCCCAGCGGAAGGTTCCGGGGATCGATCGCCACCGAGCGACCGGCCGTCAGCGGCACGCCCAGCGCACCCTTCGGCCCGAGCGTCGGATCGGCAAGCGACTCCTCGCGGAAGAAGACAACGCTTGGGTTTGCATCCAGCACCTCTCGCAGGCGTTCCGGATGCGCGGCGAGCCAGGCTCGCAATCCCGGAGCCGTCGCCTGCTCGACCGTGAGGTCACCCTTCTGCACGAGGTAACGGCCAATGGCCTTGTAGGGCTGGCCGTTCTGGTCAGCATAGGCGAGTCGCACGATGCTGCCATCAGGGAGCTGCACGCGGCCGGAACCCTGCACCTGCAGGAAGAAAGCATCCACGGCATCATCGACCCAGAGCAGCGTCTTGTCCCGCACGGCCGGCACGGTGTCGATCATTGCCCGCTCTGGATAGGGCAGCACTTTTCTCCCCTGCACGCGGCCGCGCACCCGCTCACCCTTCAGCGACGGATAGAGTTCCCCCAGTTCCACCGTAAGCAGATCTTCCGGTACACCGTAAAGCGGCGTGGAGAACCGACCTCCCTGCTTGCGGGACCCGTTCAACATCGGCTCGTAATAGCCGGTGATGAGGCCCGTCTCACTGGGCGCTCCCCGTTCGTCTTCGTAGGCCACGCGCCAGGGCTCGAAATTCACTTCGAAGAAGCGTCGGGCCGCATCGGCTTCGGTCAGCAGTGATTTCGTTGCGAGATCACAGACCGCCTGCCAGTCCGGTTTCAACTTCTGGGCGGCACACCCCGTGAGGAAGGCGGCCCAGGCCGCCCGGATGTCGTCATTGCCCCAGCCCTCGAGACCGCTCCAGTCCACGCGTACGTAGCGTGCCGTGGGCGTAGCGGGAGGAACGGACTGCTCCGTAGCAGCCGGGGGCGCAACCGGTGGCGACGGCGTGGGGGAGGGAACTGGCAAGGCCACCGGTGGTTGCGCCGGCGGGGTGCTGGCGCAGCCACACAGGGCACCCGCGATCAGGGACAGGATCAGAGGTCGTGGGAATTTCATCCGGGGGAGTGTGACGCAGGCCACTGTTCGAAGGAATTTACCTGCGGCTCATTCGTTGTGTGCCTGAACGCACCCCACCCTGCACAGGCATTCATCATGAAGAATCATGCATCGATCCTCGTAATCGCCGCCGGACTGGCAACGGTCCTGTCCGCCTCTGCCGTCTCCCGCGAAGCGGAACTGACCGATGACCGCGTCACCGGTATCGATCGCAGCGTTTCCGACCGCATCTCCGGCATGGATCGCGGCGTGTCCGGCCGCAGCGCCAACTCGGGCCGCAGCGAAGTCCGCGACAATTCCGGTCGTTCACCGGCTGCTGCCGGCACGGATCGGGGCAACAGCGGACGTCGTCCTCACGATGATGTTTCGCGCAGCGGGCCCAGCAACTAATTCGGACCGTCACGCGACGGCTTAGGCTTTCACTTGCGGGATTCGCTATCATTAAGAAATAAAATATCGGGCCGGGGTCCGGAATCATGCGATCGAAATGGTATCTGCCTGCTCTGTCCATGGCCGCGACCCTGGTATCCGCGCCTGGCGTCGCCGATGTCCGATGGCGGGCATCGACCGCCATCGAATACTCCTCCGGCGCCTATGACGGTCAGTTGTCCACCCGCGTCACGACGGTCCCGGTTTCCGTTGGCGTAAACGTTGGCAACTGGCGGTTTCGAGCCACGGTGCCCTTCATCTCGGTGAATGGCCCCGTCGGAAACGTCATCGTTTTCGACGACGGCGGTAGCAGCGGCGGCAGCGGCAGTAATAGCGGCAGTGGTTCCTCCGGCAGCGTTTCCGGCAGCAGCATCAGCCTGGATAGCGGCAGCAACTCGGGAAGCGGCTCCTCCGGTGGCAGTGGCTCGTCCGGTGGAAGCGGCTCGTCCGGCGGAAGCGGTTCTTCCGGCGGAAGCGGTTCTTCCGGTGGAAGCGGCTCGTCCGGCGGAAGCGGCTCGTCCGGCGGAAGCGGTTCTTCCGGTGGAAGCGGCAGCAACTCAGGCAGTGGCTCGTCCGGCGGCAGCGGCTCATCCGGCGGAAGCGGCTCGTCCGGTGGAAGCGGCTCGTCCGGCGGCAGCGGTTCTTCCGGTGGAAGCGGCTCGTCCGGCGGAAGCGGTTCTTCCGGCGGAAGCGGTTCTTCCGGTGGAAGCGGCTCGTCCGGCGGCAGCGGCAGCACATCCGGCGGCAGCGGCTCTTCCGGTGGAAGCGGCTCTTCCGGTGGAAGCGGCTCGACAACCGGCACCAGTGTACCGGCCGGCAGCCGGACGTCTGTCCGTGCGATGGCCGTCAATGCAGCTGCAACGACGACGACTTCCACCGGAACCGTTCAAGGGATCGGCAATATTCCCGTTTCTGTTTCCTATCGATTCGACGATGTCGGCGGCTCGCCGCTGTATCTGGATTTCACCGGGCGCGTTCGCCTTCCAACCGGCGACACGGGCAAGGGTCTGGCAGTCAAGGCAACGGACTATGGCCTGTCAGGCGAGGCCGGCTGGCGTATCGGCGACTCTGGTATTTACGTGACGGCGGGTCGTCGCTTTCTGGGCCAGGTGGCTGGCATGACTCGCATTGACGGCTGGCAGGCCGGCTTCGGCGGATGGCATTCCATTTCCGACGGCGTGGAGGTCGGGGCGTTTGTCGACTGGCGCGACAGCACGGACGGCGCGAGCCCGGATCCGGCTTCGACGGGTGCCTATGTCGTGTTCAAGGCATCGAAGTCCTGGAATATAGAACTCAATGGTTTCAGGGGTCTCAGCAAAGGATCCGCTGATTTCGGCGCGGGCCTTCGCGCATCATGGCGATCGGGCGCGCACTAGGCGCGCCGTTTCCTCGCCATGGGTCAGCTGGTCAGCGGGCCCAGGTCTTCCTGATGCGATCTTTTTCGGTGGCCTCATCCAGTGCATCGCCACCGCCAAGCCGGGTCACCGCCGCGTCGATCGCATCGGAGGCACCTGCGGTGTGATACCCGGATCCTGATGTCGAGCCCGTCCCGTCCCAGGCCACGACAGTCCAGGCACCCGCCTCGCGACAGGCAAGTCCTTCACCACCCCTGGTCTCCGCCTGGACCGAGTACTGCCGACAGGCCCGCCCATCTGCGGCGTCGAAACTCAGCAGGACCCGGAACTCGCGTCCATCCTGCCTGATCACCGTACCGCTCGGCTCACGGTCGAGCACCGCAGCCAACTGCCCATCGACAGCCACCGAAGTAACGGTCGGGACCGAACCCTGCCAGACCTTCGGCAAAACCGGGCCGAAGGCCAGTCCCGCGACGCCCGCCGCCATGGCCGTCATCAGCAAGGCGCCGCGGCCATAGCTGCCACGCTTGGGGAATTGCACGACCTTGGGGTCCTGCGCAGCAAGCGCCCTCACCTCTCCAACCGGCTGCAGCGGGAACGCCGATCGCACCGCGGCATCCACGGCACGCAAGCGGTCGAGCCGAACCCGGGCGCCTGCATTGCCGGCCAGTTCCGACTCCACTTGTGCCCGCGTCTCCTCGCCCAGCTCGTCATCGAGGTAGGCACCCAGCAGTTCGTCATTGAGATCAATCATTGTTTCCTGCCTTGCGCAGCGCCGGCGCCTCGGTGACGAGCGCGGCCAACTGTGCGCGAGCCCGCGCAAGTCGGCTCATGATCGTTCCCACCGGGACGCCCAAGGTCGCTGCCGCTTCCTTGTAACTCTGTCCATCGATCACAACCAGCGAAAAGACCGTGCGATAGGTATCCGGCAAGGCGTGAAACGCAGCCTGGATACGATCGACGTCGACGCCTTCTGACGCCGTGTCGCGACCCTCATCCGCCATCGGCTCCGGCACGGATTCCAGAGGAACCGACCGTCGCCGGTGCGCGCGAAGTTCATCGAACCAGAGGTTCTGCGTGATGCGGAACAGCCAGCTTTCGAGCTTTGTGCCCGGCTGCCACTGGTCCTCGTGCCGCAGCGCCTTCTCGACCGCCGCCTGAAAAAGGTCCTCGGCGTCCGCCGGCACGCGCGCCAGGGATCTGGCGAAGCGCTGCAGGCGGGGCAGCAAGGGCACGATTTCGCGGCGTAGATCGGTCACGGTTTCCGACTCCTTCTGGATGCACAACGGACAAGGACGGGTAATATTCCCCGCATGCGCATCCGCCATTCCACCATTCTGGTCACCGGGTTCTTATTGTCGCTCGTCACAACGACGGGTGCAGCCAAGGACCTGGAGCGCGATTTGGCTGATCGGGCAGCCCGGCGGGCCGTGGAGGCCCGCGTGGATGCGGCCGTCCGGGCAGCCAGCGGCCGCAGCGTGGCGGCCGACGCCCGTAGCGCCGGCAGCGTGAATAGCGACACTCGCAGTGTAAGCAGTACCAGTAGCGACTCCCGAAGCGTGAGCAGCAGCGGCGGAAGTCGCGACACGCTCTCTGGTGGCGGCGGCAGCGCCGGCGGTGGAAGCAGCAGCGGCGGAAGCAGCAGCGGCGGAAGCAGCGGCGGAAGTCGCGACACACTCAGCGGTGGTGGCGGAAGCAGCAGCGGCGGAAGCGACCTCCTGCGCAGCACCAGTGTCAGCAGCAGCACAACCAGCAGTGACACGCTGATCAGCACGAGCACAAGCAGCAGCGGCACCAGCGGCTCATCCGGTGGCAGTGGCAGCACTTCAGGCGGCAGCGGTGATTCGCTGCTCAGCACCAGCACCACCAGCACCACCAGC
>JBEEKA010000101.1:0-12640 GCA_041168985.1 Pseudomonadota bacterium
GCCCCACACCCGTTGCAGACATCGAAACGCACGACGTAATTCCGATCGTCGTGGGTGATCGCATTGATCGGGCAACTCGCCTCGCAGGTGTTGCACCGGATGCAGATCTCGGGGTCGATGAGATGTTGCCGGGCCAGCTCTCCGCCAGCCGAATGCTGATCCACCTCGCCCATCAGTTGAACCGCACGTATTCGAAGTCCACCGGCTGGCGATTTATTCCCACCGCAGGGGGCGCGATCCAGTTGGCGAACTGGCCCGGCATCGCCACGCGCCCCATGAGGGAGGTCACGAACGCGCGGTCCTCGGCCGTCGGCAGCCATTGCCGTTCGCCGGCAGCCCAACCGGCCTCGCTGAGCACTTCGCCGGCCGGTGAAACACGCACGGCAGCGAAGCTGCCGATCTTTCGATTGAAAGCCTTTTGCGGGGCCTTCAGGCGGAACGGGATCCCCGCCTTCTCGATGATCCTGTTCCAGCGCCCGATGCCGGCGACGGAATCCTTGATGTAATCGTCACGCAGTCGCTCGTTGAGGGAAGACAGTGCACTGACTTCCTTCTCGAGGATCTTCCCGTCCTGCACCTGGAGGATGCGATAGCTGTCGTCCTTGAGGACATGGTCGTCCCCGAGCTTCGTCTCTTCGTAACGCCCCTTGAGCCCGCTGCTGTAGAAGATCGCAGCGTTGGACGACTGGTCCGCCCCGAACAGGTCCACGGTCACGCTGAAATGGAAGTTCAGGTAGCGCTGCAACGTCGGCAGGTCGATGACTCCGGCCTCCCGCAGCTTGGCAACGTCATCGGTCTTGAGTTCGTTCATGACCTGGCAGGTGCGCTGGATCACGCGCCCGACGCCCGACTCGCCGACGAACATGTGGTGGGCCTCTTCGGTGAGCATGAACTGCGTGGTGCGCGCAAGCGGCTCGAACCCTGACTCCGCCAGCGCGCACAACTGGAACTTGCCGTCGCGGTCCGTGAAGTAGGTGAACATGAAGAACGACAGCCAGTCCGGCGTCGGTTCGTTGAAGGCGCCGAGAATCCGCGGATTGTCCGTGTCGCCGGAACGACGCTGGAGCAGTGCCTCGGCCTCCTCTCGACCGTCCCGACCGAAATAGCGATGCAGCAGGTACACCATGGCCCACAGGTGCCGCCCCTCTTCCACATTGACCTGGAAGAGGTTGCGAAGGTCATAGAGCGAAGGCGCCGTGAGACCCAGATGGCGCTGCTGTTCGACCGAAGCAGGCTCGGTGTCGCCCTGGGTAACGATGATGCGGCGAAGATTCGCGCGATGTTCGCCCGGCACGTCCTGCCAAGCCTTCTCGCCCTTGTGCTCGCCGAAATTGATCTTGTAGTCAGGATTGGAGGGGTTCAGGAAGATGCCCCAACGATAGTCAGGCATCTTCACGTGGCCGAACTGCGCCCAACCTTCCCGGTCGACGCTCACGGCCGTCCGCAGGTAGACATCAAAGGCCTGCGACCCGTCGGGCCCCATGTCTTTCCACCAGTCCAGGAACTCTGGCTGCCAGTGTTCCAGTGCACGCTGCAGCGTCTTGTCCTCGGACAGGTTGACGTTGTTGGGAATCTTGTCGTTGTAATTGATGTTCATGGATGTCTCTCCGGGGACGGCGTCAGACGCGTTCCCAGTCAAAGCGGGCCTTGTTGCCGGTTCCGAAGACCTTCAGCGCACCCTGCGCGCCGACGGCATTCGGGCGTATGAAGATCCAGTTCTGCCAGGCCGACAGGCGCCCGAAGACGCGCGTCTCCATTGTTTCGGGTCCGCCGAATCGCAGGTTGGCTTCCATGCCGGTGAGCGCATCCGGCGAGAGGCTGACGCGCTCCTCCAGAACGAGTCGCACCTCGTCCGCCCAGTCGATGTCGTCGAGCGCCGCCGTCACCAGCCCCAGTTCGCTGGCCCGGGTCGGCGACAAGGAAGTGCCCTGGCTGTCGCGAAGGGCCGCGATCGGAGCGGCTTCGCCGTAGAACCGGCTTTCGAGTCGCGACTGGCCGTCGACGCGCGGATAGACACCGAAATTCATCGGATTGACGGTCAGGGTCGCGGCACCGTCTTCGAAATCGGCCATGTAGGTACGATCCGCACACAAAGCCAGCTCGAGCAGGGTGCCGGCGAAGCAGGAGCCGGGCTCGACCAGCGCCACCAGCGTGCGCGAACTGACATCCAGTCGCGCCAGCGTGCGACGGAGCATGCCGATCGTTTCCCGCACGAACCAATGGCCGGCCTGTGCCTTGAGCACCTCATCCGCCTGCAGGACCCTCGCCGGATCACCTTCCGTTCGAAGGACCCAGAGACCGAGATCCCGGTAGTTCGTTCGCAGCAAGAGAATGGCATCGTCCAGTTCCCGCGCGACCTGCAGCGGCCACCAGCGGTCGCCGGCCGCAAGAATGGATGCCGGGTCGGACGCGACGCTCGCACCCGGACCCCGCACGGTAATCGTCGCGCGTCGTTGCGTGGCATCGACCTGAACGTCGACGAACTCGTAATGCAGCCCCTGCGCATCGACCGTCATGTCGATCGGACCCAGCGGTACACCGGTCGCCCCTGCGGGCCGGTCGCTCAGCGCTGCGAGGGAGGCGGCGCGTTCTGCAACATGGGCCTTGAACTGCTGCGGTTTGACGGCGGCATCGACCAGTCGCCACTCGACGGCGCGCGAACCGCGGACACCTTCCGTCGTGGTGCAGAACACATCGGCCAGATCGCGTCGAACGCGACGCTTGTCGGTGATACGTGTCAGCCCACCGGTGCCGGGGAGTACACCCAGAAGAGGAACCTCGGGCAAGCTGACTGCCGACGAACGGTCGTCCACGAGGACGATCTCGTCGCAGGCCAGCGCCAGTTCATAACCGCCGCCAGCCGTCGTGCCATTGCAGGCCGCGATGAACTTGAGCCCGGAGTGACGGCTGGAGTCTTCCATGCCATTACGGGTCTCGTTCGTGAACTTGCAGAAGTTCACTTTCCAGGCATGCGTCGAAACGCCGAGCATGAAGATGTTCGCACCGGAGCAGAAGATACGCTCCTTGCCGCTCGTGAGGACGACGGTGCGCACCTCCGGATGCTCGAAACGGATGCGCTGCAGGGCGTCGTGCAATTCGATGTCGACACCGAGGTCGTAGGAATTGAGTTTCAGCTTGTAGCCGGGACGCAGGCCACCTTCCTCGGCCGTATCCATCACCAGCGTCGCCACGGCACCGTTGAACTCCAGCCTCCAGTGACGGTACCGCGACGGCGCCGTCTGGTAGCTCACCCATTCGTCTGCGCCTGCAAACTCTGCCGGTGTTCCCATTTCCCCTCCCGTTATGAAAGCGATTCAGTTTCTGTCGATGAGCCGTTGCAGCCTCAGAAGTGCTGCATCGGCTGTCAGTCCGCTCGTATCCAGCGTCAGATCCGCTTTCTGGCAGGCGGGTTCGCGTGACTTGAGCAGCCGTTTGAGCTCGTCCATGGCCTCCGGTGATTGAGCCATCGGTCGCAGGTCACCCTGTGAAATCACGCGCGACATGTGTTCTTCCGGACTGGCCTTGATCCAAACGGTGAAGCAGCGTGAAAGCAGCAGATCAAAGGATTCCGGTTCACCGACGATGCCACCGCCGACGGCGATGACGGCCTGGTCGTTGTCCTTGATTACCCGCTCGAGGCAGATCCGCTCGAGTCGGCGATAGCCGCCCTGCCCGTTCAGCATGAACAGATCAGAGAGGGGCATGCCCGCGCTGCGTTCGATTTCCCGGTCCAGCTCGATGAACGGCACGCCAAGTGCCGCAGCGTACCTTTCGCCAAGCGTTGATTTGCCCGCGCCACGCGTTCCAATCAACGCGATGCGGTCACGACGCGCCTCACTGCCGGTCGCCGCTTCACGCGCCAGCCGGTCCAGGACCTCTTCCAACTGGTGGACCGGGACGCGCCGCAGGAAACGGCGCATGAGCCGCTCGACCAAGGCTTCCTGCTCTGACTGCAGCAGGTCGGGAATAGTGCTGCCCAGGGCCTCGGCAACCCGCCGCAGCAGGATGATAGAGATGTTGCCCTCGCCGGCTTCGAGTTGACCGAGGTACCGCTCCGACACATCGGCGACTGAAGCCAGATGCTTGCGTGTGAACGCCATTCGCTCTCTCAGCGCGCGGACCCGGGCGCCCAACATGGACAGGAACTCTCGTTCTGCCCCCGGGGCTTGCTCGGAGTCTTCGGGACTGGCCGGAAGTGCGTTTTGCATCAGTGCATTATAGATCTCCCTCGCCATCTTGCAAGGCACTATATTGCCTTTCAAAAAAATGGAGAACACGCATTTTTCTGCCAAATTGCCGTGAAACTGCGCCTTAATCCGCAAAGCGGGACTTTCCACGCCATCCTCTAAATTGCATTTTGGTTCCACCACTTGCAATATGTTGCTGCTTTCGGGGCAGCTCACTCGGGAATACCGTCTTGCGCCTTTCAAACTTCATTGCCGACACTTGGCACACCGGTACCGGTTCAGGTCAGTCACTCTTCGACCCCACCCTGGGAACGCCGATCGCTTCGGCCAGCACCGAAGGAATCGATCTGGCTTCCGCGCTGACATACAGCCGGCAGGTCGGTTCGAGGTCCCTTCGGGCGTTGAACTATGCAGCTCGGGGCGCCCTACTTGCCCGCATCGCTGAAGTCCTGATCGCCCATCGCGAGGACTACCTGCGCATTGCCCTCGAGAACTCCGGCTCGCCGGCGTCCGACGCAAGCATCGACATCGACGGTGCCCTCTACACGCTCAAGTATTTCGCGAAGCTGGGTGCGGGCCTTGGTGATGCGCGCTACTTCCAGGAAGGCGACACGACGGCGCTGAGCAAAGATGGGCTCTTCGGTGCCACCCATTTCCTGCTGCCTCTTGAGGGCGTGGCCGTACTCGTCAACGCGTTCAACTTTCCGGCCTGGGGGCTCTGGGAAAAGGCCGCCCCCGCACTGCTCTCTGGCGTGCCCATATTGGCAAAGCCCGCCACGTCGACGGCCTTGCTCACCTACAGGATGGTGAAGGACGTCATCGATGCAGGTGTGCTCCCTCCGGGCGCGCTGTCACTCGTCTGTGGACCTGCGCGAGACCTCCCCGCGCACCTCGACTACAACGACGTTCTGGCATTCACTGGTTCTGCCGACACCGCTCGCAGTCTGCGGACACATCCCGCCGTGCTTGACCGTGGCGTGCGCGTCAACGTCGAAGCCGACAGTCTCAATGCGGCCATTCTCGGACCGGACGCGACGACGGCGTCCGAGGAGTTCTCGCTGTTCGTGCGGGAAGTCGTGCGGGAGATGACGATCAAGGCCGGCCAGAAATGCACGGCCATTCGCCGCGTCCTGGTTCCAGCTGAGCTGGCGGACGACGTCTCGGAGGCGATAGCGACCTCCCTTGGCCGGACCGTGGTCGGTAATCCGCGCGACCCCACCGTGCGCATGGGACCTTTGGCATGCCTGGCGCAGCGTGACACTGTCGAGCAAGGCATCGCGGCGCTTTCACGAATCGCCGAACGCGTGACGCCTGCCGGGCCCTTCCAGCCGCTTGGCGCCGACGTCGCCGCCGGTGCATTCGTGGCGCCGACGCTGTTCAGGTGCCGAGACGCACTGGCGGAAACCAGCCAGCAGATCCACGACCTTGAGGTCTTTGGGCCTGTCGCGACAGTCATCCCGTATGAGAGCGAGGAACAGGCGTATGACCTGGCCGGCCGAGGCAAGGGCTCGCTGGTTACGTCGGTTTTCAGTGCAGACGAGCCCTATCTGGCCCGAGCGGCGCTTCGTCTTGCCGCCGGCCATGGCCGCGTCTTGTGTGTCGGCGCCTCGATCGGAAAGACGCATACCGGTCATGGCAATGCGATGCCCCAATGCCTGCATGGCGGCCCGGGCCGGGCCGGAAACGGCGAGGAGCTGGGTGGACTGCGTGCTTTGCTGCTGTTCCATCGACGCAGCGTGATTCAGGGCACAAACGACCTCGCCACGCGGCTCGGTGCGGTTGCTTGCCGCTGGAACGTTTGACCTTACTGTCCGGATTAAGCGAATGGGAGTCACGATGACAGCACGGGAGCGCTTCGATGGGCTGGTGGCACAGCTGGTGACGTATATAGGCACTCGACCGCTGGACAAGTCGCTGGAGCAGGACCTCAATTCCCGGTTCCCCGCGGGCGGCACGGAGCTCAATACGTTGCAGGCAGCCTGTCTTGCCGGCATTGAAGAGGGCTGGATGTGCTCACGCGAGGGCGGCGGAATCCGCTACGGGCGTGTGACAAAGCCGTCGGAAGCATCCGGCGGGTTCAGCGTCGATGTCGTCGACATGAACACCGTGCGCGGCCCCCACCACGGCCACCCGAACGGCGAGATCGACCTGATCATGCCCCTGGAAACTGGCGCGCAGTTCGATGGCCAGGGAGCAGGTTGGCTCGTATACGAGGCGGGCACTGCGCACTACCCGACCGTTACCGGGGGGCGGGCACTCGTGCTTTACCTGCTGCCCGCTGGCGCCATCGAATTCACGAAGTGAGCAAAGGCGCATGCTGCAACTGAGTTCCGTAGACCACGACAGCATCCCGCCACAGCTGACGTTTGCCGAGACGTACAACGCAGCGCATGACTTGCTGGAGCGAAACCTCATCGCGGGGCGGCGCGACAAGCCAGCCTTCATTGACGACGAACGCAGTCTGACTTACGGACAGCTGGAGGAAGGCAGCGCGGCCTTCGCCCACGGTCTGATCGCATTGGGCATGCAGCGTGAACAACGCGTGCTCCTTTGCATGCATGACACCGTGGACCTCCCGGTGGCATTCCTCGGTGCCATTCGCGCGGGCATCGTTCCCGTCCTCGCCAACACGCTTTTGACCCAGAACGACTACGCGTTCCTGCTGAACGACTGCCGTGCCCCGGTGGCCGTGGTGTCGGGCGCCCTCTCACCACTCTTCGAGTCCATCCGGCAACGCACGCCACAGCTGCGCAACCTGGTCATTTCCGGAAGCCATGCCGGGCCCGGCACCCTGACCGAGATGCTGGAGTCCAACCGGCGCCCCTTCGACACCGTCGAAACACACCGGGACGAGCCCTGTTTCTGGCTCTATTCCTCCGGTTCGACGGGCAACCCCAAGGGCACCGTGCACTCCCAGGCCAGCCTCATGCAGACGGCCGAACTGTTCGGCCGCGGCATACTGGGCATCAGCGAGTCCGATGTGTGCTTCTCGGCCGCCAAGATTTTCTTTGCCTACGGGCTGGGCAACTCCCTTTCCTTCCCGCTTTCACAAGGCGCAACCACCATCCTGATGGCCGAACGCGCTACCCCGGCTGCCATCTTTCAACGTCTGCAGAAACACCGTCCCACTGTCTTCTGTGGTGTGCCAACGCTGTACGCCGGGTTGCTGTCGAGCCCCGAATTGCCGCCAGGACCCAGCACCCACCTCCGCACCTGCACCTCGGCGGGCGAACCGCTGCCGGCGGCCATTGGTGAACGCTGGCTGGCCCACTTCGGCGTAGACATCATCGACGGCATCGGCTCGACCGAGATGCTCCACATCTACCTGAGCAACAAGCCAGGGGACGTCGCGTACGGCACGACGGGACGACCGGTCCCCGGTTATGAGATCAGGCTGGTCGATGACCAGGAGCGCCCTGTTCCGCCGGGAGATGCCGGGGAGTTGCATGTCCGGGGACCGAGCGGAGCACTGCTTTACTGGAACAATCGCGACAGGACACGCCACACCTTCCTCGGCGACTGGACACGGAGCGGCGACAAATTCGTCCAGCGGGAAGACGGCCGATATGTCTACTGCGGGCGAAGCGATGACATGCTCAAAGTGAGCGGGATCTACGTCTCCCCGGCCGAAGTCGAGGCGGCACTCGCGTCCCACCCTGCCGTGCTGGAAGCCGCCGTCGTCGGACGCAAGGATGCGGACGAACTGATAAAGCCCATGGCGTTCATCGTGCTTAAGGATCCCTCGCAGGCAGGAGACGCCTTGGCGGCTGAACTCAAGGGGCATGTGAAATCACTGCTGGCACCCTACAAGTATCCGCGCTGGTTCGAGTTCCGCAGCGACCTGCCCAAGACGGCGACCGGCAAGATCCAGCGATTCAGGCTGCGGGCCGACCTTGAGCATGGGAAATGAACCACGCGACCCTGATCCCCGCTGGCAAGCCGAGGTGACAGGACCCTTGCCCGCCATGCCTGCAACGCGGGCACTCACGATAAAGGCTGGCGAAGCCGACCTTGATTGCCTGCTTATCGGCGAGCCCTCACCCGAAAAACCCGTCCTGGTGTTGCTGCATGAAGGACTGGGCTCCATCGGACTGTGGCGCGACTTCCCGGCACAGCTTGTTGCCGCCACGGGGCTCCCGGCCCTTGTCTATTCCCGGCAGGGAAACGGCCGATCGTCGCCGATACCGTCTCCGCGCGGACCGGAATACATGCATGACGAAGCACGCGAAGTACTTCCAGCGGTGCTGCGCGCCTTCCGGATCGACCGGCCCCTGTTGATCGGCCACAGCGACGGAGGATCCATTGCGCTCCTCCACGCCGGGAGCTTTCCCGGCGTGGCCTGCGGCGTCATCGCCATTGCGCCGCACCTGTTCGTGGAGGAGCTGACGATAGACAGCATTCGCGGGGCGAAGGTCGCCTATGAATCGTCCGATCTGCGGAACCGGCTTGCCAGGCACCACACGGACGTCGACAACGCTTTCTATCGCTGGAACGACATCTGGCTGCACCCGGACTTCCGGGACTGGAACATCGAGGATGCGGTCGCGCGAATCCGATGCCCCGTCCTCGCCATCCAGGGTCTCGACGACGAATACGGCACGATACGCCAACTGGATCGGCTGGCTGAACGGCTGCCGGAGTGCCAGCTTGAGACGCTGCCGGCCTGCGGCCACTCACCCCACAGGGACCAGCCCGCGAAACTACTGGAAGTCTGCACGGACTTCGCAAGACGCCTATCCGCTCGATAGCCTGCGCCATGCCACAATCCGCGGCCTAGAACATCCACTTGACCATGACCTGGGGCACCTCTTCGTCAACGCCCCGGATGCCGAACTTGTTGTGCCAGATCTGGTACTCGATTCCGAACTGCACCTTGCCGGGCGCGCCGACCCAGTGACCGGCGTCGATCAGCAGTCGCGGCGCCGCGATCACGTTGTCGGCCTTGGGGGACGTCCCACCCCGCTCGCCCCAGGCATAGTCCGCGAAGCCCTCGAAGGACATCTGCTGACTGCCCAAGGTAAACGGCAGCTTCCAATCCAGCGTCACCTGGAAGCCGCCATCGCTCTGGACGGCCACCGCGTCGCGACTGCTCTTGCGGTAATAGAAGTTCAGGTCGGCGAACGCGAACTTCGGCAGGTCCAGCGCCAGGCCGGGACCGATCAGAGTGGCACGAACGCCGTCCCCCACCTCCTGCGTCGTGGCGATCAGCACATCCTTGACGATCCCGAAGGAAAGCTTTTTTCCCGACAAGGCCGACAGGCTGAATCGGGGTGCGAACTCGGCATAGAGCGAGGTTCCTTTCGCAGCCGGTTCGGTGGCATCCACGAAGAAGAAAGTGTCCCCGTACTTCCACCGGCTGGCGTACTCGAACGTCATGATGGAGCGGGAGTCCTTGCCCAGCTCGAATCCGCTTCCATGCAGCAACTGGACGTTGGCGGTGCTCCAGTCCGCTGCGTGGGCGCCCACGCTCGTCGAACACAGAAGCACAGAAACCAATACGCACCGAACGGCCATCGACCGGAACACTCCGGACTCTCGTCTACCTTGTCTGAAAAATTGGCTTCTCATTCCGCGCACCACTCCACCCCGCAGCAATGTCTCAAACCGGGTTTCGTCCCTCGAAGAACAGTTCATCCGGATCCGACGTCGGCGACAGCCCGGCCGCCTCCTGCCCACGCCGCAAGGCGACCATGTCGCGCTGGTAAACGCGCGCCGTCGGATGCCGCAAAGGCCCGCCGTTGTAGCCCTGCAGCCAGGCCTCGTACTTCTACATCATCCGGTTGATCAACCCGTTTCCAGCCTGGGGCACGGCGGCGAATGCCCGGCGCGCCGGATCCAGTCGGTGGAATTCCGCGGTCGCCTCGTCGAAACGCCTTTCCTGCAGCAGGCGGAAAATACGTGGCAACGCGGGACCGAAATAGGCGGAAAAATTGGTGCCGCAAAAGGGCACGTCGATCAACTGCGCCAAGGGCGTGAACTCATGCTCCAGCGGAAAGGAAATGACGACCTCCTCTCCGAATGCCCGATGCACTTCGATGGCCCCCATGATGAAAGGCGCACCCCCTTCGGCCTTGATGGCCACGACGTTCGGACAGTCGTCGACCAAGCGGCGGAGCAAGGGCACGGGCATGTCGATGGGACTCAGGCGACTGAACCCCCAGGTCGGAATGGGGAACAGCATGACCGCGAGGTCCGTCGCATCGCAGAACGCCTTCGTATAGTCGTAGATGTCATCCAGCGTCTTGGGGTGGAAGTACGGCGGATACCCGAGCAACACGAGTTCCGCGGCCTGCTCTGCCATGACCTCCACGAAGCGCGTGTACTCCGGCAAGGCAATCGCCACTTCCGAACAGGCGAGCGTACCGACGAAGCCTTGGGCAATGCAGTGCTCCACGTCGTGCCTAGCGGCCTGCTCGTTGAGCGCAGCGAAGTCCCGCGTCATGGTCGGGATGACGACGTTCGCTACGCCGCGAAGCGCCTTTCGGGCCCAGCTGCGCGCTTCGTCGCGGGTATAGGCGGGCATGGAACCTTCCTCCGGGTCTATTTGCGTTTGTCGACGGGACGGAGCGGCGCCCGAATCCGGGTCCCGACACCTGCGGCGATGGCGCGTTCGAGGCACATGGCAGCCACCGCCAGGTCCTGGATCGCCGCGCCGACGGACTTGTAGACCACGATCTGCGCCGGTGAACTCCGGCCGGGATGTTCTCCTGACACGATGGACTGCAGGGCGACCAGCTTGTGCGAAAACTCGACGCCGGCGCGGCGGGCTTCGACAAGGTCTCCGGTGTCGTGCGCCACCTCATCCACCATGTCGGCCACGATGAGATCGGCCCGTTCCAACGACGCGGCGTCCATCTCGCGCTGCTCAGGCAGGGTGGAACCGATGGATACGACCGTCATGCCGGGACGCAGCCAATCGCCCCGCACGGTTGGGGACTCGTCGCGAGATCGGGCCGCGCAGACCACGAGATCCGCCGACTCCACGGCCTCCCGCGCGGAAGTGACCGCCGATGCCGGGATTCCGAGACCGGCCATGGCTGCGCAAAACGCCACGCGACTGGCCTCTCGCGGACTGAAGACAAGGACATCTCCCAGGGGCCCGGACCGTGCCAGTGCCTCCAGGTGCATGCGGGCCTCGAACCCCGATCCGATGACGGCAACCCGCGGCCGGCCCGCAACACAAAGTTGCCGCGATGCCAGCGCAGACGTCGCGGCCGTCCGGAACCCCGTGACTGACGCCGCGTCGATCAGTGCGAGCAAGGCCATCGACTGCACGTCGAAAAGCGGGATGAGATAGGAAGCGGCCTGCGCCACCGGGGACGCAGCGATGATCTTCGCGCCCATCACCCCCTGTCCGGGGAGAATGCCGGAGAGGGTGCGCAGCCAGTACCCCTTCCCTCGTGCCATGCTTCGCGGCGGAAACTGCGCCTCGTCCGGGGAAGCCCCATAGGCCAGCCTCAGGGTTTCAACAGCCGCGGACCAATCGAAGACCTCGCGGACATCGGCATCGCTGAGCAAGAGCGTCGTGGCGTTCACCCCAGGATGGTACCCAATCGGCCTCGGTCGTCCCAAGGAGTATCCTCGGGCCAACAACGGGGGGAGTCAGACCATGCACGGACCGTCCACGGAGGATCGCCTGGCGATCCTGGAACTTTACGCACGTTACAGCTGGGCACTGGATACCGGCGACACCGATGGCTACGTCGACCTGTTTACGGTCGATGCGGAGGCAACGGAGGAAACCCGTCACGGCACGCTCGAGGTCCGCAAAGGCCGCGACGAGATCCGCAAGCTGGTGCTGAAGTTCCATGAGATGCCGGACTTTCCGGGGCACCAGCACCAGATGGCCCAGCTGGTCTTCGACCCGGACCCGGAACAGCGTGCGGACCACTGGGTCGTGCGGTCCTATGCCTGGGCGACGATCAACCGCCCTCCGGCACCGCCCCACCTGCACTGGTGCGGCCATATCCGGGATGTCGTGGCCAAGGTCGATGGCGAGTGGAAGATCCGCACCAAGCAGATCATGGGCTGGGCGGGCCCGGTGCTGTCCCGATTCCAGAAGCCTGCGGGCTGATCCATGGGAGGCACTTCCACGGCATACCAGTGGCGGCTCACGGCACTGCTGAGCCTGAGCTTCGGGTTCGTCCTGTTCGACCGGAATGCGCTGAGTTTCCTGATGCCTTTCGTGCAGCCGGAACTCGGCCTGAGCAACACGCAGGTCGGCATGCTGTCGGGTGGCCTGTCGCTGACCTGGGCGTTGGCGGCTTTCGGCATCGGCGTCGTCGCCGATCGGTTCGGCTCGCGCAAGAAGCTGCTCGTGCTGTCCACCCTGCTGTTCGCGCTGTGCTCATTCGGCTCCGGCCTCGCCGCCGGCTTTGCGTTCATGCTGGCCTCCCGGTTGCTGATGGGCGCCGCCGAGGGCGGCATCATGCCGCTTAGCCAGTCGCTGATCG
>JBEEKA010000102.1:0-4609 GCA_041168985.1 Pseudomonadota bacterium
TTGTTCATCGCTGTCTCCTCAATCCAGTCAGGGCAGTGGGACACCCGCCTTCCTGGCGAGTTCCTCTAGGCGGTGGTTCCAGGACTCCTCCGGGCACTCATAGGGCAGCAGACGGCCGTTCGGCACTTCCGCCCAGCGCTTCTGCGCGACCACCGGTGCCGTATAGAACCTGGGGTCCGTCATCACCATGTCGGCGACGAGGATACGGCGGCCTTGTTCGTCCGGTTTATCCTCCACATGGTAGCGCTCCACGATGGTGGCCTCGTCGGAATGTGCCCAGCGCTGGTCTACCTGGTCGACGAGGTTGTCGGTTTCGACCACCAGCGTGTTCCCCTCCCAGTGCCCCGACGAGTAGCCGTTGCGACCCTGTATGCGGTCTTCCTGCGGTGCGTTCCGCTTTCCGAGGTAGATGTGGCGCAGTTCGGTGTGGGCTTCGTAGATCACCGTCAGCTGGTCGGGTCGCTGGATGATCTCCATCGGGTAACCGCCCGAGCTCAGCATCGAGGACGGCATGCCATACCCGAGGCACCATCCGCCCGGGGAATCGCCGGTCGGCCCGACCAGCTTGTTGTAGGCCTCGACGCGTGCCTTGGCTTCCGGGCGGATCGGCAGCGACTGGGCTGCAACGTTGGTGACGCCGCCCAGTGCCGGATTCCCGGCATTGGTCCAGACACCGGTAAAATCCGGTCGCGTCGGCGTCGCGGCCAAGGCCGTGCCGGCCAGCAGGGTCGCGAAGGCGACGGCAGCCAGTCCTTTCATGCGGAACCCCCCGTTTGATCAGGAGCCAGATCCTATCCCAGGGAGGCGGGGCGCGTCCCATCCTGCGAGGCCATTGAAAAATCAATGGCAGCCCGGATAAAAAGAGAACCCCCCGCAGGGCGGGGGTTCCTTCGGCGGCTCGACCAGGGTCGGGCTACTTGCCGGCAGCCTCGACCTTGGCCTGCGTTTCCTTCCCACCCACGCCGTAGGTAACCGCGGCGTTGCGCGTCTTCTGGAAATCATCCAGGGACATGCTGCGGAACGCGGCATAGACGGCCGGGTTCGGCACGCCGCTGACGGCCGCGAGCTTTTCCAGCACGAAGAAGATCGCGCCATGGCGGATGAGCGCCAGCCAGTCGAGGCGGCGGATCATGTCGCGCTCGTTCTCCGGCAGACCGGCCAGCTCGAAGGACTTCTCCTGGTCCGACTTGAACAGCGCCCGGTGCTCCGGGATCACGAGGTCGTGGAGATACTTGTTGAGCTTGTAGTTCTTCACGCTGCGCTCGAGCGTGAACGGGTAGGTGCCTTCCAGCTTCTCGACGCCCGCGACCTGGTGGTACATGTGCGCGCGGTGTGATGCCGCCACCTTCTCGCTCATCGGCTCGGCTTCGTGCTCGAAGATCATCGTGGCGATGGTCGTCATCGACGGCAGGTAGGCCGTCTTGTGCGTCACCCGCACCGACGTCGCAAGAGCGCCGCGCATCAGCAGCCACATGCAGACTTCCGCGCCTTCCATGCCGGCGAGCGTCGCGTTGTCGGCGTGCGTCAGGCGCGTCAGGGCCACCGGATCCTTCTCGAGCAGGTCCATGAACTTGTGGTCCCACTCGAGGTTGTTGAAGCCGGCACGCTCGCCATGCACCTGGTGCGACAGGCCTCCCGTGGCGACGATGCAGACCTTGAGGTCTTCCGGATAGCTTTCGATGGCCGTGCGCAGGGCCTGGCCGAACTTGTAGCAACGCGTGGGGCTCGGCACCGGGAACTGCAGGACGCCGACCTGCAGCGGGATGATCGGCAGGGACCAGTCCGGGTTGCGGTCGAGCAATACCGACATGGGCGAGAAGCAGCCATGGTCCAGCGGCTTGCCCTGGAAGAAGGACATGTCGAACTCGTCGGCCACCAGCGACTCGCCGATGTGGCGTGCCAGCTTGCCGTGGCCTTTCATCGGCGGCAGTCCGCGCTGGCCACCACCCTCGTCGGCCACCGCGTACTCTTCGCCGACGCCCAGCGCGAAGGCCGAGTAATGGTCGAAGAAGAACGACGTGATGTGGTCGTTGTAGATGATGAACATCACGTCCGGCTTCTTCTCCGCGAGCCAGGCCTTGATCGGCTCGTAGGCGTCGAAGATCGGTTTCCAGACCGGATCTTTCTGCTTGTTGGCGTCGAAGGCGAATCCGATGGTGGGCGTGTGCGAGGTGGCGATTGCGCCGATGATGCGGGCCATTCTTGGGTATCCTTGTCTGCCCCGGCAGGGGTTGCCGGCGGCGACTTTCGCATCGGGCAGGCCGAAATGCCAGCAGGGAAAGCCGTAATGGAGTCGGTGTCGCGCGAGGGTAGATCGTTGATGTCCTGCCGTCCTGGCTGCGGTGCCTGTTGTATTGCGCCGTCCATTTCCAGCCCGCTGCCGGGCATGCCGCGGGGCAAACCGGCCGGCGTCCGGTGCATCCATCTCACGGCCGACTTCCGTTGTGCGATCTTCGGTTCCCCGGATCGGCCCGCGGTATGCAGCAGTCTGCGTCCGGAACCGGACATGTGCGGCGACAGCCGCGAATTCGCCTTGAACCAGCTTTCACGGCTCGATGCCGAGACCCAGCCATGACTACGAATGACGCGTTTGAGACGGCGGCGCACCTGCTGGAGACTTCCGATGACTACAGGGTGCTCCGGCGACTGCGACCGGTGGATGACTTCGGCGGCGTGCCGACCGGCCCTCTCGAGCGCGCCATCGCGCTCGATGTCGAGACAACGGGAATGGACCTTGCCGACGATGACGTGATCGAGCTGGGTCTCGTGGCCTTCGACTACGACCCGGTCACCGGCGTCATTTTTCGCATCGCGGGCGTATACGACAGCCTCGAGGATCCGGGTCGGCCCATTCCACCGGAGTCCACGGCGATCCATGGCATCACCGATGCCATGGTGGCCGGGCAGGGGATCGACGACCAGGCGGTCGAGCGTTTCGTTGCCGGCGCAAAGTGGGTCGTGGCCCACAATGCCGGCTTCGACCGCCCGTTCGTCGAACGGCGCCTGCCGCTGTTCGCTTCATTGCCCTGGGTCTGTTCGCTGAACGAGGTTCCCTGGGCGCGGGAGGGCTTCGAGGGACGGAAGCTTCAGTACATCGCGAACCGGTTCGGCCTGTTCTACGACGGACACCGCAGCGAGATCGATTGCCGAGCGCTGGTCGACGTCCTCCGCCGCCCGCTGCCTGTCTCGGGTGGTACCGGCTGGAGGCAGCTTCTGGCCTCGGGCGCGCAGTCGAGCTACCGCATCTGGGCATTGAATTCACCCTTCGACACGAAGGACCTGCTGAAGGCGCGCGGTTACCGCTGGGATGCCGGTCGGCGGTGCTGGAACCGCAGCTTTGATCGCGATGGTGCCGTCGCCGAAGCCCCCTGGCTCAAGGAGCAGGTCTATGCGGGCAGCAGCCGCGAAGTGGAGATCGAGATCCAGGACGCGCTGACGCGCTACTCGACCCGGCCCGGGCGCGTGGTGAAGCGCCATCTGTAGGGTTCGGGTGGGGGAAAGGAAAGAGGCCCCGCCTGCCGGAACTCAAATCCAATCGGAGGTCACTAAGGGGCCGATGGGAGTCCGTTGATTGGCAGGCTGGGGCCTTGGATTGAAGTCTACCCAGTCTGTGTGAACGTACCGTGAACCGCCGCACGCTTGCGCGGCGTGCATCGGCGTCAGCGCGCGACCAGCGTCACGCTTTCCGTCACGGGGTCGAACACGATGCGGGCCTCCCTACGCCGGAGCTGGCCCATGACCTGCTCGACCTTTTCGTCCAGCGACCAGTCCCGGTCGCCGTATTCCGTACCCTCGCGCAGCACGAAAGCTTCGATCACGCCGCGCAGGGCGTCCGCCGACAGCGCATCCGGCGGGATCTCGATCGGTTCGGGGGTCGGGGAGTCCGTGTCCATGGGGCGCCGTTGTACCATGCGGGAAAACACAACGCTGTCCGGGGGGACTCATGCGCATCCATATCGGTTTTCAAGCTGCCGCACTGTCCTGCCTGGTTGCGGCACTGGCCCAGGCTGCCGGACCGGCGCATTTCACCAAGGCTGGCCTTGCGATGGTGGAGTCGCAGACCCACGCACTTGTCGACCGGGGCGCCGCGGCCGGCATCGTGACCCTGGTCCTGCAGGAGGGAAAACCCGTCTTCCGGGACGCGTACGGTTTTGCGGATGCGGAGCGGAAGTCGCCGATGCGCGTGGACTCGGTCATGGCCATTGCCTCGATGACCAAGCCGGTCACCGGCGTCGCGATGATGATGCTGTTCGAAGAGGGGAAATGGCAGCTCGACGATCCGGTTGCGAAGCACGTGCCGCAGCTGCGCGACCTGAAAGTGCTGGCAGCCGATGACCAGCTGGTTTCTCCTGCGCACCAGCCGACGATGCGTGAGCTGATGAGCCACAGCGCCGGATTTACCTACGGTGTTTTTGCCGATACCCCGGCGGACCAGCGCGTGCGCGCGATGGTGCTGACGGATCCGAACAGCAGCCTCGCCGGCATGATCGGCAAGCTTTCTCAGCTGCCGTTGAAGCACGCGCCGGGGAGTGCCTGGGAATACAGCGTCAGCGTGGATATCCAGGGCTACATCGTCGAGAAGCTTTCCGGCCTTCCCTACGCGGAGTTC